>DAOTKE010000076.1:0-16658 GCA_035449085.1 Kiritimatiellia bacterium
AGAAGAACTCCCGTCAGACTGCCGTTATCCCATCATCTATCTTGAATCCCACCCGAGCGCACCCGACGTCCGCAAGTAGGCGGCTTCGAGGGAGTCGCCGCGCGTGATTTCGATGACGCCGCATTGCCCTAGCAACAGGGGCAGCACACCGGCGTTGATTTGCGCCGGGCTGCTGCGTTGCGGATCATACCGGCAGCAGACTGTGTGGGTTGCCGCATCGAACGAAAGGGTAATTCCCGGTACCGCTGCGCCGATCGCGCCGAGATCGGACGGCTCCGCCGTGACACGGTAGAGGAGCATACTGGAGGAACCGATGATCTCGTCCAGCGTGGTGTTGCGCACGGTGCGTCCCTTTTCGATGAAAGCCACACGGTCGCACATGACTTCGATGTCGTTCAGGTTGTGCGAACTGATCACCATCGTCTGGCGTCCGCGACGGCACGTGAGAAAGGCGCGCATGTGGGCGGTTTCGCGCGGGTCAAGACCGCTGAGCGGTTCGTCAAGCAACACGAGCTCGGGGTAGCCGATGAAACACTGGGCAATCATGACGCGTTTGCGCATGCCATGCGAGAGCGACCGCACCGTGGCGGTCAGCCGGTCACCCAAATGGACCTCCTGCAGCATTTCCGAGGCGGAGCGCTCGGCTTCGCGGCGTGTGAGTCCTTGCAGCAGCCCATAGTGCGTGAGCAGGTCGATCGGACGGCTTTCCAGAGGCAACTCTGAGTCTTGCGGCAGCAGGCTGATGCGGCCGCTGTGCACGGCGGGATCGAAGGGGCCGCATCCCAAGAGATTCATCGTGCCGCCATGCAGGTGCAACAAACCCGCGACCGACATCATCCAGGTGGTTTTCCCGGCACCGTTGGGCCCGACGAGGCCCAGCACGGCAAATCGCGGCACGGCAAGGGTCAGTCCGTCCAACGCACGACGTGCACCGTAGCGTTTGACCAAGTTGGTGGATTCAATCGCGTAGTCCATGATTATACATCGCGTTTACGGAAAAAGGCGTAGCCGGTGAGCAGGTAACAGAAGCCGAGCGTGATGAGCGTGATGGAGCCGCCCACCACGGGCGGAACGGCACGACGCCACAGCAGCATCTTGTGCCCGTCAGGCAACAGTTGCCCGAGATGGGGCAGATAAGCCCGCCAGCCAGCATCCGTGGTGAAGTGACGGATCAGGATCGAGATCGCAAAACAGGCGGTGATGGCGAGAATGCCCATGACCGTCGCTTTGCTGGAAGATCGCGTCAGGTGTGAGAGTCCCATCGCCAAACCCAGGTAGGGGATCGAATAGACCCACGCCCGCAACGACCACTGTGCCATGTTGAAAAAAAGGTCGGGCGTGCCTGAGCCCGCGAGTCTGATTTTGGCGACCGCATACGCGCTGGCACCGCTCAACAGCAGCGCCAATCCGATCATGAGGGTTTGGCCGATAAACTTGCCGAGTGACCAACTGGCGCGCGAAGTACGGAAGAGCACGTAGCGGACCGAGCCGGAACCGATCTCCTCGGCGATGCGGTTGCCGGCGACCAGCACGACCAGCAATGGCGTGTAAAAGAAGGCGAACCAGGCGTAGATCAGCTCCACCGGATGCTTCCCGGTGATGTCGCGCAGCACCAGGTCGTTCTGCGTCATGGTTTTCATCATGCGCTGAAACGGCTGGGATTTCCAGAGGGCGGTGGAGACCACGCCAGCCTGTTCAGAGGCGGGAAGTTGCAAGGCCGTGGCGAGTTCGGTCTCCAGTTTATGCAAGAGATTAATGGACCAGTGCATATTGCAGACGGCAGCCGCCAAATAGAGCAGCAGGACCACCAAAGCACGGCGGCTACGAAGGGCGTCAAACCATTCGTAACAAGCCACACGCCAGGTTTGGGCGCATGCGTTCACCGGGGCCTCCTCGGGAAACGGGGGCCGCGCGACCGCGGCATCTGTTCGAGCTTGTCCTGAACCGCAATCAACGGTTCGGCCACGGCCGGGTCGATGAAGTCCGTGAGTTCCATCTTGGAGGCCTCGCCGCGCTGCTCTGCGGGCACGATCACGGTGAGATCGTCGTAAGTGCGCACGAGTGAGGTGGTCATCTCATTGAAAAACCGAGCGCCGAGTTCCGGCGTCATCTCCTCCCCCACAGCCAAGGCGTCGGCCAGCCCTTGCATGGAGGCCTGAAGCTCCAGGTTCATGGCGTCGATCGCAGCATCAAACAGGGTTGCACCCTCTTCGGTCAGCTTGAGGCGGTTGATCCACTGCGACCGGGCGATCTGCACGCGGGTGGCCCACAGCTCTTTGGCTTCCTCGATACGTGCCCGCAGGTCTTCCGGAGGTGCTGCGCGTGCTGTTTCATCCTGCGCGGTTTGAGGAGCGGCGGCTTCCGGAGGGGCCGCTGAGGCGTCCGATTCCGCCTGTGCGACGTGCGATGTCGGCGATTGCGGTGCGTCTGTGGCCGGAGCAGTTGCTTTGGGCTTGGGGGGTGAGGCTTTGGCGGCCCGATCCGGTATTTGAACCATACGGGTGATCGCATCGAAATGAGCGCTTTTCTCTCGTTTCGAGGCTTCTTTCCTGAGGTCATCCAGTTCCTGCCGGATCGCACGCAACTCCTCTTTCGGTGACCACCCGCCAATCAGGATGCCGAGCAACACGGCGAAAGGCAACAGTAAGAATGATTTCATAACGCTCATAGTACACAAAACGAGCGGGATACGTTACAAGAAACTGTGGGCTTCAAAGTTTGGTGGCGGTTGAAAATCTGACCTGCTAAAATGAACCGCAAACAGAGAGGCAGTCTTAACCTGTTCCTTAGACACGGAGGATACCCTGAAAACACAGATCACAACGTTGTTGGCGCGCGAGATCCTGGATTCGCGCGGGAATCCCACCGTTGAAGCGGAGGTGCGTCTCGAGGGCGGCGCGGTCGGGCGGGCTTCGGTGCCGTCCGGCGCGTCGACCGGTGAGAACGAAGCGCTTGAACTGCGTGATGGCGATCCGGCGCGGTATGGTGGCAAAGGGGTGATGGCCGCTGTTGCCAACATTCAGGGTGAGATTGCGCAGGCGGTGGTCGGCATGGACGCTTCGCGCCAAGCCGAGCTCGACCGGCGGCTGATTGAGCTGGACGGGACCCCGGCCAAGTCACGTCTCGGCGCGAACGCGCTGCTGGCGGTTTCGCTGGCGGGGGCGCGCGCTGCGGCCAAAGCCGCGGGACAGCCGCTCTTCCGTTACCTCGGCGGCGATGCGGCCTGCTTGCTGCCGGTTCCTATGATGAACATCGTCAACGGTGGCTCGCATTCCGACGCGCCCGTCGCCTTTCAGGAGTTCATGATCCGGCCGTATGGCGCGCCGAATTTCCGTGAGGCGTTGCGCGCGGGCACCGAGGTCTTTCACGCGTTGCGGGGGCTGCTGAAAAAGCGCGGCCTCTCCACCGCTGTCGGTGATGAGGGCGGTTTCGCTCCGGCCTTCGCCAGTGCGGAAGACGTGCTCGAAACGATCTTGGCGGCGATTGAGAAGGCGGGCTATCGTGCGGGGCGCGCCGATGTCGGCGGACAGGTCTCGCTGGCGCTGGATTGCGCGGCCTCGGAGTTTTATCAGGACGGCGTTTATGACTACGGCCTTTTCGAGACGCCGGCGCGTGGGGCCACGCACGAGGCCGCGCGTCGCGACAGCGCGGCACAGATCGACTATCTGGCAGGACTGGTTGAACGTTACCCGATCGATTCGATTGAGGACGGCATGTCGGAGCGCGATTGGGCAGGCTGGGCCGCCCTGACCCAACGGCTGGGCGGGAAATGCCAGCTTGTGGGGGATGACCTCTTCGTGACCAATGTGCGCTTCGTGCAGCGCGGGATCGATGAGAAGGCGGCGAATGCGGTCCTGATCAAGGTCAACCAGATCGGCACGCTGACCGAGACGCTGGACACGATGAAGCTTGCCGCAAGTGCGGGTTACGCCTCGATTGTCTCGCACCGTTCGGGAGAGACGGAGGACACCTTTATCGCGGATCTCGCGGTGGCCACAGGGTGCGGCCAGATCAAGACCGGTTCGCTCTCGCGGTCTGAACGCGTGGCGAAGTACAATCGGTTGTTGCGGATCGAAGAGTCGCTGGGCACGGCCGCGCGTTATGGCGGGTGATCGGTGAGCGGGAGACAGGATAGTCTGGAGACGGCCTCTGAGTCGGCCCCTACGATGCAAGTCCCGCTTGACCCGGCGCGACGGCGTCAACTGGCGGACGTTGTCGCCGCCTATGCGGCCCGCGAACGGCTGGAGCCGCCGCTGACGGCTGACGAACTGACCGCGCATGCGCGCTGTGTCGGCGCGGGGCTCGACGCGCGTGACGATGAGCTCCCCTTTGTGGCGGTGTTGCTCAACAACATGCTGTGGAGCGAGGTCATCGCCAGCGTTCCCTTTGAAAGGCGTCTTCTGTTGCTGCCGCAGTGCCTCGCGCGTCCGGAGGTCTGTCGCGCTGACCGTGACGGGCTCGGCCTGCTCTGTGCGCAGTGCGGTGCGTGCGCGATTGGTACGCTGCAGGCGGAGGCTGACCGGTTGGGGTATGTGACGCTGGTCGCAGAAGGCACGACCGTGGTCAGCAAGCTGCTGTTGAGCGGCAAGGTCGATGCCGTGATCGGTGTGGGCTGCATGGAATCCTTGCGCCGCATCTTCCCGATCATGAACACGCACGCGATTCCCGGACAGGGCATTCCGCTACTGGCCGACGGTTGCGTGCGGACGACGCTGGATGTGGCCTGGGTGCTGGAGCTGATCCGCAGTCGCAAGGCTGAGGCCAAGGACGGCGTGACCGACCTGGATGCGGTTGCTTCTCTCATCCGGCAGTGGTTTGAGCCCGAGGCGTTAGCCGCATTGATGGGACGACCAACGACCGAGGCGCAGCGCATGGGGCAAGCGTGGCTGGTCACCGGCGGCAAGCGCTGGCGCCCATTGTTGACGGCGGCGGTTTTCGAGGCGGCCGGCGGCGATGTCGCGCAGATCCGGGCGGCGGCCGTGGCGGTAGAGTGTTTTCACAAGGCGTCATTGATCCATGACGACATCGAGGATGGCGACGTTGAGCGTTATGGCGAACCTACCGTTCATGCGCAGATCGGCGTGCCCGCCGCGATCAATGTGGGCGATTATCTGATCGGCGAGGGGTATCGCCTGCTGGCCTCGGCTGGGTTTGACGGCCCGGTACGCGCGGAGATGTTACTGGCCGCTGCCAACGGTCACCGTGAATTGTGCCTGGGACAAGGCGAGGAACTGGCCTTCTGCCGTCGTCCGGTGCCGGTCACCGAGTCAGAGGTGCTGCGCATTTATGCGCAAAAGACCTCGGCGGCTTTTGAAGTCGCCGTACAGGTCGGCGCGGCGGCCGCCGGTGTGGACGCGAAAACGCGCACCCAGCTTTCGGCGTTCAGCCAGGCGGTCGGAACCGCCTATCAGATTCAGGATGACATCGAAGACTTCCGCTCGGTGCGCGGACGCTCCGCCGACCTGTTGGCGATGCGGCCGACACTCTTTCTGGCGGCGGCCTGTACCTGTGAGCATCCGACCGTGCGTGAGGCCCTGCGTGCGGTGTGGGAGGGTGATGCCGTTGGGCGTGAGTGCCTGATCGATGCGATTGCCGAGGCGGGCCTGCACGCACGCGTTGAATTACTTTACGCCCATTACAAGCACGAGACGGAACGCGTGCTCGCTGATATCCCGCACAACGGGTTGAATCGGTTGCTACGCCGGATCATGGGCCGCATGCTGCGCTAGAGGGGGAAGAGGAGGTTCGGTGCGCCGGGTGGTGCCATATCTTGTAACTGCTTTAACGGCGGTGTTGGCGGCGTGGGCGCTGTGGCACTGGCTGAGCCATGAAGCGCCGCCGACGGTCGCGTTGCGCGAGGCCACGGCCGTCGGATCGCTGGCCGAGGCTGCTAAAGCCGCCGCAGCCACGACATCAGGTGAGACCGATCTGGCGGGTTGCTTCAAGGCGAACCGCGAAATCCCGCCGGGGGCGCTCGCAGGCTCATGGCCCGGCTTCAGGGGGCCTGCGCGCGACAATGTCGCGTCGGAGAGCGGGCGTTTGGCGGAAACGTGGGGAAGTGACGGCCCGCGTGTGATCTGGTCGATCGATGTCGGCGACGGACACGCCATGCCTGCGCTATGGGTGGGCAACCTGTACGTGCTGGATTACGATGAGGCGCGTGGTGGCGACTGTCTGCGTTGTCTCAACGCCGATACCGGCCAGGAACGCTGGGAGCACCTGTACGCCGTCAAAACCAAACGCAACCACGGCATTTCGCGGACTGTGGTGGCCACGGATGGGGATGCTGTCGTTTCGATCGGGCCGCAGTGTCATGTGCTTTGTCTGGACGCGCGCGACGGGCGTTACCGCTGGGGGATCACGCTGACCCAGCGTTACGGCACGAAGGTTCCGCTCTGGTACACCGGTCAGTGCCCATTGATCGATGGCGGATTGGCGATTTTGGCACCGGCCGGTACGAACGCGTTGCTGGTCGGCGTTGATCTCAAAAGCGGAGAGACCGTTTTCGAAACGCCCAATCCCGGCGGCCTCGCCATGTCGCACGCTTCGGTCATGGTCCTGACGGCGGAGGGGGTGCGTCAGTATGTTTATGCGGCGCTGGGAGGCATCGTGGGGGTGGCTGCGGACGGCGAGGAGCGCGGCCGTTTGCTGTGGCACACGACGGCTTTCAGTCCACGTGTTGTCGCGCCTTCGCCGGTGCCGTTGGGTGACGGCCGCTTTTTCATGACGGCCGGATACGGTTCGGGCGGTGCGATGTTCCGCGTGTCACGCACCGGTGCTGAGTGGCGTGCCGAACTCCTTTTCAAGACCGACCGCAAGCACTTCGCCAGCGAGCAGCAGACGCCCGTCTTTCACGGCGGGCGGCTCTACACGGTGCTGCCCGGCGACGGCGGCGGGGAACGCCAGCAATTTGTCTGCATGACGCCGGAAGGCGAGCGTCTGTGGGCCAGCGGTCCGTCGCACACTTTCGGTTTGGGGCCGTATTTGCTGACGGCGGACGGACTCGCCGTGTTGCTGGACGATGTCGGCACACTCACGCTCGCGCGCGTCGGTCCGGAAGGTTTCCGTATGTTAGCGCGGCATGCACTCATGGGGAACAAAGGCCGTGACGCTTGGGGTCCGATGATTCTGGTTAACGGCCGCCTCTTCTTGCGTGACAGCACGCGGCTTTATTGCCTCGACCTCAGGAGGTAGGCAAGGTGATGAACCTGTTACCCCGCCAGCGGATCAGAAAAGTTCCTGTTGCTGATAAGGCGTGGCTGGCGGCGCGTCCGTGGCTTTTGGCGCGGCGGCGGCCATTGGCGCGGCGCGTGGCGCGCTCGGCATGCTCGGGGCGGATGCCTTGCCCGCAAGCATGGCGAACAGACCGGCTTCGTCGATCACCGTCGTGCCCAAGCCCCGTGCCTTGTTGATCTTGGTCGCGCCGACATGCTCCCCCGCCACCAGGTAGCGCGTCTGCCGGGTGACCGCATCCTGCACGATCCCACCGGCGGCCTTGATCTGCTCGGCGATTTTCGCGCGCGGCTGAGTCAAGGTGCCGGTCAGCACAAAGGTGAGGCCCGCGAGCGGCGCGCCGGCGGCGGGTTGCGGGCGTGCTTTGGCCTCTGGGTCGATGCCCAGCTCGCGCAACCGTGCCAAATAGCGCTGCCCGTAGCCGCTGGCAAAGTAGTTCAGCACCGAGCGTGCGGCCTCGGTCTTGATCACGCTGCTGTAGAGCGGCGGCAGGGCGGTGCCAGGCGTTTTCGTGGCGACACCCGCTGCGACAAGCCGGTCGCCAGTCACGCCGATTTCGCCACAGATACGGTTGAAGCGCGCTTGGCGCTCGTCGCGTTCCGCATCGTCTTTGGGACGGTTGAGCGTGGAGCGCGGATTGACCGCCGCCGCTTCGTCGTACAACTCGGCCAGTCGCAGTACCGCGCGCAGGACCGGCGACTCGGCGAGTTCGGAAAACCGGGTGTGCGCGGCGGCGATCTGTTCGGCCACCGTCACGCCGATGTTGGGGATGCCGGTCGCAAAGAGCCAACGGTCTAACGGCAGGGCACGTGCCGCCTCAAGGGCCTCTAATGCGGTCTGAGCGTTCTTGCCGAACTTGCGCGTGCCGGAGGTTTCGTCGCCGATACGGAAGGACTCAAGCTGAGGCAGGGTCAGCGTAAAGAGATCGAGCGGATCCTGCACCAGTTCCTGCGCCACGAGTGCCTCGGCGACCTTGCCGCCGATGGCGCGGATGTCGAGCGCGTCGCGTGAGGCAAAGTGTTCCAGGCGGCAGACGCGTTGCGCGGGACAGGCCGGATTGATACAGCGGTGGGCGACTTCATCCGCTTGGCGCGTCACCGGACCGCCGCACTCGGGACAGGCCTCGGGCATGGTGAAGACGGCCTCTTCGCCGGTCCGCTTCTCAGTCAGCACGCTTTCGATGGCGGGGATCACGTCGCCGGCCTTGACGACCCAGACGTGGTCGCCCACGCGGATGTCTTTGCGTGCGATCTCGTCGGCATTATGCAGCGTGGCGCGCGCGATCTCCGAGCCGGCGAGCACCACAGGCTCCAGCTCGGCGACCGGTGTGAGCACGCCGGTGCGCCCCACCTGCACGGTGATCTTCCAGATGCGGGTTTCGGCCCGTTCAGGCTCGTATTTGAAGGCGCGTGCCCAGCGCGGCGACTTGGCAGTGCTGCCCAGACGGTCGTAGAGATCGCGGCGGTTGACCTTCACGACCGCGCCGTCGATTTCGAAGGGAAAGGTGTGTCGCAGCGTTTCGAGCTCATCGATCGCGGCGAGCACGGCCTGTATATCCACGCACAGGCGCAGCCACGGAGGTGTGCGGAACCCCCAGCCGGCCAGCCGTTGCAAGAGACCGCTGTGCGTGGGGAACGCGGTGCCTCTGACGGCACCGACCGCGTAGAGCACGGCATCCAGCGGACGCCGGGCGACTTCGCGCGGGTCGAGTTGCTTGAGCGAGCCGGCGGCCGCATTGCGCGGGTTCATGAAGGGCTCGCGTCCTGCCTCCTCTTCGCGGCGGTTGAGTTCGGCGAAGCCGTCGCGGCTCATATAGACCTCACCGCGGATTTCCAGCAGCGGCGGCGCGTCTGCGAGTCGCAGCGGGATGGAGCGGATCGTCCTGATGTTGGCGGTGATGTCATCGCCGATCTCGCCGTTGCCGCGCGTTGCGGCGCGCGCGAGTAAGCCCTGTTCGTAAAGCAGCGAGAAGGCGACACCATCGACTTTCGGTTCGACCACATAGTCCCAGACATCGTCCGGAATCTGGCGGCGCAGGAAGGTGTCGAAGTCGATCAGGTCCGCACGGGAATGGGTCTTGTCCAGACTCATCATCGGCGGATCGTGACGGACTTGGCGGAAGGCGGAGAGGGGGGCTCCCCCGACACGCTGTGTGGGCGAGTCGGGCGTGACCCATTCGGGATGCGCGCGTTCCAGCGCCTCCAGTTCACGGTAGAGCGCGTCATAGTCGGCATCGCCGATTTCCGGGCGCGCTTCGACATAATAGAGGCGGTCATGGCGTCGGATCGCCTCGCGCAGTTCGTTTAGGCGTTCGAGAGACATGCGGGGAGGAGGAGTTAGGAGTTAGGAATTAGGAGTTAGGAGTTAGGGAGGTGAGTTGCGGAAGGACTTCGTCGACGGCACTCATGCCGGCGGTGATGGCTTCGGGGCCGCGGTGGAATTCGAGCGTCATGATGTCGCCGACCGCAGGCTGAATCAGGATGTCGGGCGGCGTCAGCGCAAGGCCGTCGCGGGTGAGCTGATTCTCGACCAGACGGAACGAGCGGGTCAGCACATCAAAAATGGAGAGCGGATCTTCCTCTTTTTTCTGCGGGGTATACCAGCGCTTGAAGGTGGCCTCCAGCGGTGCCTGGAGCTTGGGCATCATGGCGCTTAGGCGCGCGAAGAGTGGATCCATTGCCTCTTCGGCTCGTCCTGCACGGCGTGCGCGTGTCACGGAGCGCCGTTCCGGTTTGCGCGGTTGATCGGGGGCGCGCAAGTTGATGTCCACCGCGATCACGATGTCCGCGCCCATGGCGCGGCAGACCGAGACCGGGAGCGGATTCACTAGTCCGCCGTCAACCAGGTTGCGTCCTTGCAACCGATGCGGCGTCAGGATACCCGGGATCGCGATACTGGCACGGATCGCGTCAAACAGGTTGCCGGTGTCAAAGACGACCTCTTCCTCGCGCAGCAGGTCGGTGGCCACGATACGTAACGGCAGGGAGAGGTCGCTGAACTGGCGGGCCGGGATGATATCCTTCAGCAGACTCATGACATTCTTGCCGCTGAGCAGACCCGAGCGTGGCAGATTGACCTCCAGGAAAAGGCGGGCCACGCGTCGCCAATCCAGCCGCGTCGCTAACTCATGCAACGTGTCCAGGCCGTTCGCGGCGTAGACCGCGCCAACGATAGATCCGATGCTGGTGCCGGCGATGCAATGGATGGGCACGCCGAGTTCGCGCAGACGCGACAACACGCCGAGGTGCGCCCAGCCGCGCGCGCCGCCACTACCCAGCGCCAAGCCGATCGTACGGGGCCTATGGGGCGATGCGGACATTATCGCTTCTCGGAAGTCACAAAAGAAGTGGCCTTGCGTTGCGTCACAAAAATCGTGCGCGTGTAACCTCTGCGGATCATCTCGGAGTAGATCTGGTTCCGCAACGAACGGTCAAAATTCTCCGGCACGAGGATATTGACCTCTTGTTCGCGCGTGATGCCCGCGGCACGCACTTTATTGGCAAGGCGCTTCAGTTCGACACGCTCGTTGTCAAAGGTGATGGCGCCGTAACTGTCGACGGATATCTCTGGCACGCGTGTGTCTTCCAGCGTGCGCGATGTGACGCATCCCGATCCCAGCAGGATGACGGCGGTAAGACAAGCCTTCAGATAGTTTCTCATAATCATGACGACATTTTATCACACGCCGTCATCGACCGCCAATCATCATCGCGTGCGAGCGCATTTCCGGTATTCCCGATTTTGACATCCACTTGAACGTTGAGCGTTTTCTCCCCCATCTCCTTTCCCGCCCGCTTACCTTTCGCATTGCCTTCGGTGTGCGTTCACGTTATTGTGAGGAAGTAATCGCCCGACTGAGCGGGTGGGGAGCAAAAATGGCCATTGATGTGATTATCGTCGAAGACGACAGCCGGTTGCGCGCCGGACTGGTGGAGATTGTCAACAGTGATCCCCTCTGTGTGTGTGTCGGCGCGTTCGGTTCGGGCGAGGAGGCGGTTGAAAAGGCGCCCGCGCTCAAGCCGCAGGTGGCGGTCATGGACATCAATCTGCCCGGCATGGACGGGATCGAGTGTGTGCGTCTGCTTTCTGAAAGGCTGCCTGACTTGCAGATTGTGATGCTCACGGTTTATCAGGACACCGACAACCTTTTCCGCGCCTTGGCGGCCGGTGCCCACGGGTATCTGGTCAAGCCGGCCCGCGCCCGTGATCTGTTGGCGGCCATTGGCGACATTCACCGCGGCGGGGCGCCGATGACCAGCGCGCTGGCGCGCAAGGTGGTGGATGCCTTCCGTGCGCAGGTGCCGAATGCATCGTCACCGGCGGCCGCGCCGACGGGGACGACGACCGGCATGGCGACAGGCGGTGGCGAGTCGGGCGAATTGGCACCGCGCGAAGAGGAAGTGCTGGATCTGCTCGCTCAGGGCTTTTCGTACAAGGAGATCGCTGACAGACTGAATGTCGCGTTCGCCACGGTCCACACCTACGTGCTTCGCATCTATAAGAAGCTGCATGTCCGCTCAAAGAATGCGGCGGTGGCCCGGTGGCTGGGCTACCAGCGTGATAACGCCCGGTAGCAGGCAGAGGAGGAATGGATGAGGCCGGACAGCATGGATTTCGGGCGGCGCGATTTTCTGCGCTTGGCGCATGCCGGTATGGCGGTGTTGCCGTTTTCAGGCATGGCGCAGGGACTTGAGCCGGGGGGAACAGGGTCGGCAGGGGTTGGCGCTGCTCCGCGCACGTACGGACGCAAAATCAAGTTGGGCCTGATCGGATGCGGTGGACGCGGCTCGTGGATCAGCAGCCTGTTCACGGCGCACGGCGGGTTTACGTTCGGCGCGGTCGCCGATTATTTTGCGGAGCGCGCAACGCGAACAGGGGCGCAGCTTGGCGTGCCTCCCGCATGCTGTTTTTCCGGTCTGGATGGCTATCGGCGTCTGATGGCGTCTGGGATCGAGGCTGTGGTGCTGCAGACCCCCCCGTACTTTTTCCCGCAGCATGCGGCCGCCGCGCTGGACGCAGGTCTTCACATCTACATGGCCAAGCCTGTGGCGGTCGACATCCCGGGAACCTTGACGATCAAGCGTCTGGTCGAGCGTGCCAAAGCCGAAAAACGCGTGTTTCAGGCGGATTACCAGTTGCCGCGCGATCCCGTGAACGTCGAAGTGGCCAAGCGCATCCGTGCCGGCGCACTCGGCCGGCTGCAAACGATCTTTTCATCCGGCTGGGCCGGTGGCAACGGCTACCAAGACCCGCCCTTGGAGGGTACTGCCGAAAACCGTTTGAAGGATCTCGTGTGGTGCAATGACATCGCCTTGGGCGGTGACTACATCGTGCATTACGACGTCCACATCCTGGATGCGGTGGTCTGGGCGCTGGGCAAGACGCCGGTGGCCGCGCTTGGGGCGTCGGCCGCATTCCGGCCCTCCGTTCACGGCGACGCGCGGGATTCGAGCTTGGTGATCTATCTGTTCGACGACGGCACGATGTGGTGCCATCAGGGCATTCTCGGCGCCTACCACGACTGGATCAAGACCGGCCGTTTGACGGCCTCGCTGCAGGGCACGCAAGGCACAGCCTGCCTGTCATACGCCGGCAAATCCTACGTGCGCGGCGGCCCGCGGCACTTCAGCGGTGGCGTGCCGAACCCGGAGGCAAGCGTGCGCACCAATATCGACGAGTTCCGCCAGGCGATCGACGTCGGCGACTATTCGAATGAGCAGGCGGCACGGGCGGTGGAAAGCAACCTCACGGCCATCCTTGGACGTGAGGCGGCGGCGCGGCGCGACCGGATCACGCTGGAGGCGTTGTTGGCCGAGCGACCGGCCTTGGCCCCGGATCTCAGCGGTCTGAAACGCTAGTGCGCTGAAAGTCAAAAACGCCGGTTTTTCCCAGCCATGCAGCGTACCAGGTGCATGGTCGTGCTACAAAGCCGACACCGCAAAGAGTTTCAGTTCCTGAACATGCACCGCGAAGTTGGCGCTGTTTTTGACGACGGTCAGACGCGCATAGCGCGCGGCGGTCGGTTCGAAATTCAGGCGCAAGCCTTCGGCCGTGGCGGGCTTGGCGTCATTGAGGTTGCCGGCAACCTCTTTCCACGCTTTGCCGTCAGTGGACAGCTCCAGCTTGAAGGTGTAGGTGCGCCCGTCAGCATGATAGAAGGTGATGTGCATGGCGCCAAGTGTCTCGGTCGCGCCAAGGTCGATCACGGCCTGCGCCGGCGAACGTCCGGCGTGCCAGGCCTTTTCGAGCGTGCCGTCGACCAGGTTGGCCGGCACGTTGTTGCCTTCGGTCGGCGCGTCGGTCTTGACCGGCTTGCCCAACGCGACATTGATCTCCTGCCTGAACAGATCATCGATCAACGCGCGATTTTCGTCGTTTTTCATGTCGGCACGGAGTGCACGCCACACCGGCAGGAGTGCTTGCTTGTCCACCTGTTGGGTGTTGAAGAGTTTGGCCACACCGCGCGCGGCGAGCGTCTGGCGACGCGCGTCGGGATCTTTGGCAGCGACACGCAGCAGGACCGGCAGGGCAGCGGCGTCCGGCCAGGCGGAGAGCGCGCGCACGGCGGCGGTGGCGACATCGGCCTGCGGTGCCGTCAGCGCCGCTTCAACCGCTTTCAGCAGCTCGGTGCCCCCGATGCGCGCGGCGCTCTCCAGCGCGACAGGCTTCTGCGCATCCGGCGCGGCGGCCAAGGCCTTGGCGAGGGCGGCGGCATACGCGCCCGATTTGTCGCGGCGTGCGGCCGCGGCCAGGGCGTTCTGAGCTTCAGGCGTGACGCGGCCGCTTGAAGCGAGCGTTTTGGCAACCAGCACGTCGGCCACGTCATTGCCGGCGATCTCGCGCAGCAGGCGGAAACCGGCGATGACGGCTTCTTCATCCTTCGCGTTCAGCGCAGCCAGACCGAGACGCGCGGCCTCGGTGATGCGGCGCTCTTTGATCAGCTCAAGGGCGACCTTCTTGCCGGTGTCGCTAAAGCTGTCGTACGAACGGGTCACGGCGTCCTTGAGCTGTTCCGTCTTGAGCTGGCGCGCGCCGTCGCGGATCAGCGCCAGCCGGTTCGGCGGCAGGGCCTTCAGCAGCGCGGGCAGCCGTGCGGCAAAGGCGGCCGGATCCAGGCGGATCAGCGCCTGGCGCGCCGCGAATGCCACGGTGTCGTCGGCGTCCTCGATGAAGGGGGCGACGGCCGCGCAGGCGCTTTTGTCGCCGCGGTCGCCCAGCAGGTCGAGCAGCATCGTCTTGCGGACGGGATCCGTGGCGGCTGCGAGTTTGCCGGCCCAAAGGCGGGTTTCGGCGGCCCCGCCGGTGGTGCGGGCATGCGCCAGCGCCACGCCCGCATAAGCGGGGTCGGGATCATCAAACGCCGCCAGCAGGCGAGGGGTGCGTTTCGCAGCCGGCATGGCGGCGAGTTCGGCGTTCAACGCGGCGTAACGTGTGGGCTTGACCGGCGCGGCCTTGGGGGCCCGGTCATCGGTCACAGCCTGAACGGTCATGGCGGCCAGCGTGGCGACGCCCGGCTTGTCGGACTTTTCAAACGCCCGGATCGCGGCCGCCTGCTGCGGCAGGCCGCACCAACGGAGCTGGTCGAGGAAGAAGCAGATGACGTCGGCATCACCGGCACGCTGCGCCGCCGCCAACAGAGCATTGGCATATGTCGCGCGATGAGCGGCACCCGCCGGTCGCATGATGTATTGAGTCAGCGCGGCGATACGCGTGAGGGCCACCGGATCAGAGGCGTAGCCGGTTTTGACCTCGGCGAACAGGGCGTCCAGTGCCGGGGTGCCCTGCTTGAGAAGATCGGCGAGCGTGGCATCGCTGATAGCCGCGAGCGCGGCATGCTGCTTGCCGGCCCACTGGGCGGCGGTGTCCTGGGCCGAGACGGCCGCGGCGGCGATGAACAGGCCGATCGCGAATGTTGCGTTCATAAAAGTGTGTTTCATGGGCAATCCTTTATTCATGCTGAAAAAGAACGGGACATGACGTGCTCACATCTGCCACGGTGCGCGCATCTGCTGGTAGATGAAGCGGTCGGCGGCCGGGTCGTTGACGGCGGTCAGCTTGACCGGGTCAAAGGCGAAGCCGCGTCCGAGACGCATCGCGACGATGCCCAGGTTGACGATCGTGGCCGACCGGAAGCCGTTGCTTTCGTTGAGCGCGAAGGGACGGCGCAGCTTGACCGATTCCACGAAGTCGGTCTGTTGCGGCGCGGGCTCGGGAAGCTCGGCGAGGATCGACTCCAGATTCGGGATGTCGGACTTCATCTTCGGCCAAATCCTGCCTTTAGGCCCCTCCAAGAACGGTGCGCCTTTCATGGAGTCGTCGCCGTCCAGAATGATCTGGCAGCCGTCGGCGTAGGTATAGGTGATGCGGCGGAATGAGCCGACCGCATCGGGGTGCTGCGGCGGGCAGTCGACCTCGACCTTGATGGGGCTGGTCTCATCCTTTTCCAGCAGATACTGGACTGGATCCAGATAGTGCTGGCCCATATCGCCGAGTCCGCCGCCGTCATAGTCCCAGTAGCCGCGGAAGGTGCCGTGAGTACGGTGCGGGTGGTACGGCTTGTACGGGGCGGGCCCCAGCCAGAGGTCGTAGTCAAACGTCGAGGGCACCGGTTCGGGCTTGAGGTTGACCAGGCCGCTCCAGCCGAACTTGAGGGAAAAGCCGGTGACACTGCCGACCACCGCCTTGACCGGCCAGCCGAGGACACGGTTCTCCATGATTTTTTTCAGCGGCTTGACCTCGGTGCCGAAGCCGTAGAAACCGGCCATGAAGCGGAACCAGGTGTTCAGGCGGAAGATACGCCCGTTGGCCTTGACGGCCTCCTGCACGCGGCGACCCTCACCGATGGTGCGCGTCATGGGCTTTTCACACCAGATGTCCTTGCCGGCTTCGGCGGCCATCACGGACATCAGGCCGTGCCAGTGGGGCGGGGTACAGATGTGGACGATGTCGACATCCGGACGCGCGAGGATTTCGCGGAAATCGCGGCAGGCGAAGATTTTGCCGTAGCCGTTCTTCTCGGCCTGCGCAATCCCTTCCTCGACCCGCTTGGCGTCGGGATCGCACAACGCGACCAGTCGCGTCGCCTTGTACCCCAGATGATTGCCCGAGCGGGCGATGCCGCCGAAACCGAGCAGCGCGCGCGTGAGCTGGTTGCTGGGCGCGGTCTCGGACCGCAGGATGTGGGCGGGAACGATCGTGAATGCCGACGCGGCACCTGCCCGTTTCAGGAAGGTCCTACGGCTAAAAGATATTGGCATACTCTTCTCCCTTATTCTGCTTTCGGGTGGATTACCCCGGAAAGCCTTTTTCAAACCCCAGTACTGTGGTAAAGGTAACGTTTTGCCACACGTGACGCAAGTGCGGTTTTGAGATGGGTGGGATTCAAGATAGATGATGGGATAACGGCAGTCTGACGGGAGTTCTTC
>DAOTKE010000077.1:0-16597 GCA_035449085.1 Kiritimatiellia bacterium
CCCGTCGCCGTCGGTGTCGGCGGCGTCGGCGAGGCGGAAGAAGCCGGTGTCCGCCAGCCGGACGGCGTTGGTGCAGATGACGTTGGTGTGGATGACGTTTGGATCGTAGGCGGACGGCGCCATGTTCGTGACGCACGCGGGGGCCGGGGCCTCCGGCGGCGGGGGCAGGTCGGCGCGGGGGATGAGCAGGTCGACCCCGGCATCATCGGGATCAAGCGCGACCCGCCACGGGTTCGTCCACGCGGGCGGAACCAGGGTGGGGGTGAAGAAGATGTCCAGCACGCCGCCCGCGAGCGCCGTGCCCGCCGGCCACGCGGCGGAGAGCGCGACGCCGTTCGTATCGGATGAAATGCCGGTGAAGGCCAGCCCGGTCAGCGCGGCGGGCGAGCGCGACGGCGCGCCGGCCGCGCTCCGCGTCCCCGCCGTCCCGCCGGCGCGGTAGACGCCGAGATCCTCCCGGAGGAGGAAGGTGAATGCCATCTCGACGTGCGAGGGCAGGAAATACTGCCGCGTGGACAGCCATGCCGAACGGTAAATGATCCGGTCCGGCGTCCGCATGCGGCGCGAGGGCCGCGCCAGCAATTCATGGTAACGCTCTTCGGTGTCGAAGAAGTCTGCAGCCGTGCCGTCGGCGCTGTGGAGCCGGGCGATCCAGTCCGCCGACCAGACGCCGGGGTCGGCGGCGACCGACCAGAAGGGTTCGCCGGCCGCGTTGTAAAAGAGCATGTCGCCGGTAAGGTCATCCGCGCATAAAACCGCGCGCCACGCCTCGACGCCGTGAATCTCCTCCGGCACGAGCCCCGCCAGGAACTCGGGAGGGAACCCCGGCGCCGCGGCGTCCAGGGGGATGGCGCCGCCCTCCAGCCTGACCCGCCGCTCCGGATCCGGCATCAGCATGCCCGCGCCCCGCGCCAGCTCGCGTTCCAGCTTCAACGCCATCTCCAGCGGTGTGGCGGGCGTCTTGTAAACGAAAGCGGGGGGGAGGCGTGCGCATCCGCCTGCTCCGCGTCCTCCTGTGCCCACGCATGTCTTGATGCCAAAACAGCACCTGTGGACAGGCATGCCGTCGCGATAAAAAACACAAGGTGCTTCTTTTTGTTACGTGTCCCGCCGCTTGCCATTGCCGCCCCTTTCTTGGCAATAGTCAAATCAGTGAGGCTCTTGCCCCATCTAAAGAAAAAGCCGTGTTTTCTGACGCAGGGCTGTGTCGCTCAACTTGACAGGCAGCAAGGCATCTCTGTAACATGAATCCTATTCAAACCCAAGAGGATGACTATGCTTGACGTATCCGATCTGCGCAAAGGCGCGAAAATTCAGTTAGAAGACGGTCAGCCGTGGCTTGTTACGGAATTTGACTTCAGCAAGCCCGGCAAAGGACAGGCCATTTACAACTGTAAGCTGAAGAACATGCTGACCGGCACGACCATGAGCAAGAGCTTCCGTTCGAACGACAAGTTCGAGAAGCCGGAACTGATCCAGAAGCAGGTGCGCTTCTCGTACGAAAATGGCGGCCAATATGTGTTCCAGGACGAGAACTATGAAGAGCTGATCATCAGTGAAGAGGTGCTCGGTCGCAGCAAGTATTTCCTGATGGACGACATGCCGGTCGACGCCCTTTTCTTCAATGACAAGGTGATCGACGTCGAGCTGCCGAATCTGGTCGAGCGCACCGTGATCAAGTGCGATGTGGGCGCCAAAGGCAATACCGCCGCCGGCAAGGTCACCAAGCCCGCCACCGTCGAGGGCGGATACGAGCTGGCCGTCCCGCTTTTCATCAACGAAGGCGACGTGATCCGCATCGACACGCGGACCGGCGAGTACAATGATCGCGCCCGCACGGCGTAACGTAAGTCACCTGCAGGCAGGCCTGTTGAAGGAGCCCTATGACCGCTGAAAAAATCGCCGCGCTGGACAGCTTTGCACCTGAGGCGCGCGCTGCCGCGCTCAACGCGCTCGCCGCCGGCCCGTTCCCCGAACCCGGCACGAACTTCAACATGCACTGCCACTCGTTCTTTTCGTACAACGCCGACGGCTGGTCGCCGTCGCGCGTGGCGTACGAATGCCGGTCGCGCGGTCTGTGCGCCGCGGCGCTGTGCGACTTCGACGTGCTCGACGGGCTTGAGGAGTTTCTCGCCGCCGGCCGCCTGCTGGGATTGCGCACCGCCGTGCATCTGGAGACCCGCGCCTACGTGCCGGAGCTGGCCGGCTGCGACATCAGTTCGCCGGGCGAGCCGGGCGTGACCTACATCATGGGGTGCGGCTTCGCCCGCGAACCGGCGGCCGGTACGCCGCAGGCCGCGACGCTGGCCGCGCTCCGGCAGGGCGCGCAAGACCGCAATCTCGCGCTGATCGCCCGCGTCAATGCCGCACTGCCCGCGATCGCGATCGACTACTCGCGCGACGTGCTGCCGCTGACTCCCAAGGGCGTCGCGACCGAACGCCACATTGTGCGCGCCTACCGCGTCCAGGCCGAAAAGGTGTTTGCCGACGCCGCGGCGCGCGCGGCCTTCTGGGCGCCGTTGCTCGCCTGCGATGTCGCCGCGTATCCCGCGCTTGAGACGGCCTTGCCGAAACTCGAGGACCTGATCCGCAACGCGCTCGCCAAGCGCGGCGGCATCGGCTACATTCAGCCGGATGCAAAGACCTTCCCGCTGGCAGATGACTTTACGCGATGGGTGAAGGCGTGCGACGCCATCCCCACCATCGCCTGGCTGGACGGCACCAGCGGTGGTGAGGCCGACGCCAACCGGTTGCTGGATCTCATGACCGCCAAGGGTTGTGCCGCGCTCAACATCATTCCCGACCGGAACTGGAATCTCAAAAAACCTGACGAGGCGGCCGCCAAGCAGGCCAAGCTCGCCGAGATCATCGCGGGTTGCGCCGCGCGCGGCCTGCCGATCAACATCGGTACCGAGATGAACAAAGGCGGGTTGCCGTTCGTTGACGATCTGGCAGGTCCGGTGCTCAGCCGCTATGCCTCTGTCTTTGTGCAGGGCATGCAGATCATGGTCGGCCAGAGCGTGTTGGCCCGCTATGCGGACGCTCCCTATCTCGGTGCGCGTGCCGCTGCGGAGTTTCCGAACGTCGCACGGCGCAACGCCTTCTATGCGGCAGTCGGCGCCCTGCCGGCCCTGACCGAAGCGGACGCCGCGCGGCTGCTCGATGCGGGACCGGACAAAGCCTTCAGTCTGCTGGCTGAAGCCGCTCAGCGCGCATAATCAGTCAACGGAGCCGTTAAGCTATTCGGTGTCAATCGGTGCCAGCTTCAACACGATATTGTCCGATCACCGCCGTCACTGCTTCTCTGTAAGGTCGTCTTCTGGTCCGCGGGTTGAGATCGTGCCACAGGAGGCCGCGGTGCGGCGGTTTGGAATAGTCCCATGCCGGTACCGGACGCCAGCGCGGACGGCACTGCCGCGCGGACGGCATCAGATACTTGAACCCCGTCATGAGCCGCCGCTGACTGGGATAATGGCGCGTCGAACCGCGGATCAAGTTGACCTGTTGACGGGATAAATCCAATCCGCAGACCGGCCCTGGCAATGGGATGAGTCGAAACGGATTGACGCGTCCGCCGGCCAGATTGTAAAGCGGGTATTCAAAGACCGGGGCACCGGGAGAGACCTCACGCACGGCCTGAAGAGCGGCAAAATGCGTCAAATCATGCTGATAATGTCCGCCTTCATAAGCGGGCACATAGACTTCGTCGAATGGGCGGGCCGACAACATTTCTCGCAGTGCCGCAATGTTCCGACGTAGCGAAGCCACATCCCCAAGACCGCCCAGACTGAGGAAACGGAGGCGGTCTTCAGATACGCCGATCTCACGCATCGCGTTCCTCGCCTCACGGGCGCGTCCCTGTCCGCAGGCCGTCCACACGCACCAGATTTCAGCGTCAAGATCCCGCAGTTGCAGCATGCGTCCCATGATGCCGAATTCGTCATCGGAATGCGCCATGACGAAAAGGACGCGCCCCACAGAACGGGTTTCCGGCGGCATGGTCACAACGGGCTCAGGCCGTCCGAAGGACCGGAGCCATAACGACGAAGGCACCCCAAGCATCAAGACACAGGCGGCAACAGCAACCGCCACAAACAATCTGCGCCCGGTTGGCGTACGCATCGTGTTCGCCTCCTCGACAACAAGAACGTCCCCGACCCCGACGATACCGATGACATCGGTTCAGCAATCACTTCGTCTGACGACGGGCAGTCTCAGGATCAAATTCACCGCCGCATCCCCAAGCCGAAGGCGTATCCCCCATCACAAATGCCAGCGTGCCGCCTGACACGATATCGCGATGATGGATGACCGGCGTATCGAGCGGCCGACCGTTGAGTGTGGCGGACTGGATATAGATGCGGTTGCCGCCCGCGTTTTCAGCGGTGATGGTGAACGTCTTGCCATTCGGCTGACGGAATTCAAAACGCGACGCGCGCGGCCCGTGCAGATAATACGTGTCCTGTCCGGCAAACGGGAAGAAACCCGCATTCAAAAAAACATAGAGCGAGCCCATCGCGCCGGAGTCGTCATCGCCGGGCGGCCCCTCCTTTGTGAAGAGCCCGCGCAGTTTATCGGCCCAATAGGAGGCCAGATAAGGACGCTGCACGTGACAGAATAGCCAGACGGTCATGAAGGAGGGCTCGTTGCCAAAGTCGATCAGGTCATTTTCGAGCGCGAACTGCAGCCGCTCGATAAACCGCATGCGTCCGCCCATCTTTTCGATCATGCCCGGAACATCATGGGGAATCACGTAGGAATATTGCCAGCAGGTACCTTCATAAAAATCGGTGTTGTAGCCTGCGCGGGCCTGCGTCTTGCAGAAAGAGCCGTCTGCGTTACGGGCGCGAATAAATCCGGAAAAGCCGCTGTCCGTCAGCGTATCATCCCAGACATTGCGCCAGTTGCGCGAACGCGCGAGCAGACGTTGCGACTCCTCCACCTTGCCGAGTCCGGCGGCCACTTGCGCGGCACACCAGTCATTGTACGCGAAACCCAAAGTTCCGGAGCCCGACTTCATGCGCCAACAGTAGTCATGTTTCCCCTTGTGCGCCACCCAACCGCGTGTGCGGTAATCTTCCGTGCGGCGGTTCGCGTTGGCCGCCAAGACTTCCCATGCGGCCTGCCAGTCGATCCCGGGAATCTGCTTGGCAAAGGCGTCACCGATCACGTTGTCAGCCTCATCTCCCCCCTGCCCGACGCGATATTCTTTACCCTGAATAAAAGCGGCTGCACACTGTCCGTTGCGACGTACCCGCTCGACAAACGAACGGACGTTACCGGCGACGACGTCGGGCTGGATGATCGCCATCAGCGGGAAGAGCGTTTTCCAGGTATCCCAAAGCGTATAGTGATCGTCCCAGCAACTGGCATCCGCCGGCCATTCGTACGCATCGCCCGTACGGTCACGCGGTTGCACCATGGTGTGAAAAAGATGACTGTAAAAAAGGCGCTGTTCCTCATCAGACAGACCATCAACGGCCACGGCGGCCAGCGCTTTATCCCACGCGCGTTCGGCATGTGCCTGTAACGTCTCCAAGTCCCAGGCCGGGATCTCGCGATCCAGCCATGCACGTGCATGCTCCACCGAAGAGAAGGAGACCGCGATCTTCATATGGATCACGCGCTTCGAGCGGGTATCGAAGCGCAGCCATGCGCCGAGCGGCTCACGCTTCTCGATCCGGGCATCCTTACGTCCTTCCTCGATCTTATCGCCGTACCAGACCCCCACTCCGGCAGGCGCGACATCCACCTTGGCCGCGAAGAAAAGCCGGTAAGGCGCAGGATTCCAATTGCCGTCGAAGATGCCGCCGCCAGTGATGATGCCCTCGGCCGGATCAATACTTACCGCCCCCTCCGTCAGCGCCGTACCTTTACCGATCTTGCGTGCGACATTCAGAACGATCCGAGCGTCCTCATCCGCGGGAAATTCAAAACGGTAGAGAGCGCTATGCGCCGCAGGCACAACCGTACAATGCGTATCCCAGCGCGTCAGGCGCGCCCGATAGGCAAAGGGAGCCGCAACCACAGCCGCCAACGGCGAGGCATGATCCTTTTCCTGGATCCCAGGGCCGAGGCGCGGCGAAACCAGAAAGTTACCGTAGGTCGGCGTCCCCCCCGTGCCCTGAGTATGCAACTGCGAAAACCCCACCACATCGTCACCGAAGACAAAGCCGGAGGTTCTCGGCTTGAGCGTGTCGGGACTGGGATAGACCGAGGCATGCGGCAGACAAGGCCCCGGCATACAGGCACCATGACCTACGACACCAACCATCATATCCACCCGATGCGAGAGACCGCGGCCGGGAGCCCCATTCACGTTACCTGCCGTGATTATACCTGCGACAATTAGAAAGTGGGCAAAGCAACTCATGGCTTTCAGGTTATCCATCATCGTTTCATCCCCATTCGTGGGCCTATTCTTTTCTCGAACACCAAAACGCATGTTATCACCTAAAACGCCAGTGAAACAACCTGCTTATTCGCCTCGCTTGTCGGCATCAAAACGGGTTCACAGCCGGCCATGTCCTTTGCTATCATGGCGGCGTTTTAGATCTTACAAGGAGAACTCGTGATGAATGGATTTCAGATCGTCGTGTGCGGCAGCCTGGTGCCTGACCCGTTGCAGACACTCGAGCCGGTGACGACCCCGCAAGGCCCCGGGCTCAAGAACGAGACCATGTTGCCGTCGGTGCTCGACCCGTGGTCGGCCCACGCGTTGTATGAGGCGGCCAACCTCGCCAAACAGGCGTCGGGCAGCAAGGTCTATCTCGTGAGCCTTGGCCCCAAAGCCAAGCTGCAGCAGCTCATGATGACCGTGGCTCAGAAGGTGCCCTTTGAGTTGGTTGCTCTGGACGGTAGCGCCAGCGGTTTTACCGACGCGCACGGCGTAGCGGCCGCTCTGGCCGATGCCATCGCCGCGATCCCGGGGCTCGACAAGAGCCGCCTGCTGGTCTTCGGCGGTTGCGCCTCGGCCTCGCGCGACGCCGGCGTGACCATGCAGATCGTCTGCGAACGCCTCGGCATCCGTGACTTCTTTGCGGGCGTGGATGAGATCCAAGTGGCTGAAGATGGCTCGTTCTCGGTGCTGGAGCGTATCGAGGGCGGCGAATACCTCGCCTCCACCTGCAAGGGCGCGCCTGCCGTGCTCGCCTGGGCCACGGGCAACCTGCCCGAACCGCCCAACAACCCGCAGGTCGGCATGGCGAACATGCGCGGCGTGATGCCATCGCTGATGAAAGCCAAACCGACCCCGGCCGGCGTCGGCGGCATCGCTTACGAAACGACCGAGATCCCGCCCCAGAAACGCCAGACCCGCATCGTCAAGGATGCCTCGACCGACGAGATCGCGAAAGAGATCGTCGAGTGGATCAACAACTGATTTACGATTTTGAGTAAGGACGCGCTCCATGTCGAAAACACTCGCACTCTTGCACACACAGGCCGACGGCTCGCTGCCTAAGGCCGCCCTTGAAACCCTCACCGCCGCCGCCTCGCTGGGCCAGCCCTTCGACGTGGCGATCCTCGGCGCCGGCGCGTCGGCTGCGGCCGACACGGTCCAAGGCTGCGGCGCGGCCGCATTCCACACGGTGGATGATCCGGCGGTCGCGCAGCCGCGCTATGCGACGGACGCCGCCGCCGCCGCCGCGCTGATCCAAACCTCCGGCGCGGAACTCGTGCTGGCCCCCGGAACTTCGCGTTTCGCGCGCAGCCTGCCCGGCGCCGCGCACCGCGTCGGCGCACAGATCGACACCCACATCGTGGCCCTGAGCGCCGAGGGCGGTGCCGTGCGCGCGCAGCGCTGGTTCTACCGGCAGCGTATCCTCGGCGCCTTCAGCCGCGCGGCGCGTCCCTGGCTGCTGCTGCTCGACACCGGCGTGTTCGCCCCCTGGCAGGGCGCGGCCGGCTCGGCCGGCGCGCAAGCCGTGTCCGTCGCTTTTCCCGACGACGACCGGCGCACCGCCGTGACCGGCGTGCAGAAACCGGCCGCCGACGCGCAGACGATCCGGCCGGACGCGAAGCTGCTCTTCGTGGCGGGCGCGGGCTGGACCAAGAAGCAGAAGGACGGCCAGTTCCACATCGGCGAGGCCGGTGCGCTGATCCTCGACTTCCTCGGCAAGGCCCAGGCTTCGCTCGGCAGCAGCAAATCGCTGGTCGACATCCAGGGCGATGGCCAGGAGACCTTGACCTTCATGTCGCACATGAACCAGGTGGGACAGACCGGCTCGACGCCGCGCCACCCCAAAGGCATCGCGACCTGCTGCCACGGCGAAGAGCCGCACGCGGTCGGCTGGCGCTTCATCAACGAGCGCCGTGCGGTCAATCTGGATCCGAACTGCGGCTGGGCGCAGGGCAAGGCCGACGTGCTCTACGTGGCCGACGCCTTCGAGGTGATGGCCAAGGTCAACGCGCTGCTCTGAACAGGGCGCGCTAACCCAGCCACGCCTCCAGCAGGGCGCGCAGGCCGGTCGCGGCGATGATGCAGGCGAAGAGGCCGGCCAGCGCCAGACCGGTGTTCAACAGCGGACCGGCGCGGTGCTCGCCCATGAGCGCGCGCCGGTTCACCAGCGCGATGATCACGGCGACCGCCAGCGGCAGTACGAAGACGTTGGAGATCTGCGCCATGACCGTGACCGCCACCGGATTGCGGCCGCCCAGCGCCGGCACGATCAGGCCGAAGCCCGCCGCCGCCAGGCAGAGCTGCCGGAAAGCCCTGCTGCGCGGCTCCATGCGGCCCACGCGATAATCGGAGATCAGCAGCGGGCCCACCATCAGAATCGGGAAGATCGAAGAGAGGCCCGCGCTGAGCGTGCCGGCCATGAAGAGGGCGACCGCGAACTTGCCTGCCACGGGCTCGAGCGTGTGGACCATGTCGAGGATCTTGACGATGTCTTTGCCATGCGCGTAGAGCGCGCCGGCAGCGACGACCATGATCGAGCCGCTGATCACGAACATCAGCGACGCGGAAACCACAGAGTCGAGCGTTTGCTGCTTGAGGTCGGCCACACCCACGCCTTTTTCCTTCAACAGCAGCGGCCGCGTCACGAACGTCGGTGCCGCCATCGTGGTGCCCACAAACGCCGCGATCATCAGCAGCGCGCCCGGTTCATCGGGGATCGAAGGGATCACCGCCTGCCGCAGAATCGCCGGCGACGGCCAGACCACGAACATGGAAATGATGAACGTCAGGCCCATGAGCATGACGAAGAAGGCCAGCACCTTCTCGAAGAAACTGTAGCGACCGATCATGAGCAGGCCGTACATCAGCGCGATCAGGGCCACGGCGATGCCCAGCGTCGCGACATAGTTTTCTTTAGGCAACGAGGGCACGAACAGACCAAACGTCTCGTAGATCGCGCCGGACGACAGTGTCAAGATCCCGCCCAGACAGGTGTACTGCGCCGTCACCACGCCGATCAGAACCAGAATGGCCAGCGTGCGGCCGAACGGCAGATGGCGCTTCACGGCGTGCAGCGCGGTGTCGCCGGTCACCGCCGCCATGCGTCCGTACGCCTCCATCAGCACGCCTGAAAACAGGCAGCTCAGGAAAAGGACCCAGACGAGCTGCAGGCCGTACTGGCTGCCGGCTTTGGCCATCGAGGTGACGCTGCCGGTGCCGATCGTGTAGCCGATCGCGAAGATCCCCGGCCCGAGGACCGCAAGGAGTTGCTTGATTGTTCTCATCATTTTAACCATGAAACACATGAAACCTCATGAAATCAATTCACCTACGTCCGTATCTCCGTTGTCGTGGTTGCGATGTCGCGCAGAGCGACGACGGTATCGCGGCAGACGGTGGTGAAGAGGCCCAGGTCGACCGAGTAGGCAATGTACTGCACGCCCGCCTCGATCCAGCGGCGGGCCTGCGGCAGCGTGTCGGCGAAGACCCCGATCGTCTTGCCCTTGCGGCGGGCCACGGCGATGATCTCCCGCATCTTCGCCAGCACGCGCGGATCTTCGATCTTCCCCGGTATCCCGAGCGCCTGCGACAAATCGTACGGCCCGATGAAGAGGATGTCGACGCCCGGCACCTCGGCAATCTTCTCATATTCGTCGAGACAGGTGCCTTCAAGCTGCAGGATCACCAGCGCCTGGTTGGCCTGTTCGAAATAGGCCGCGCGGTCGAGCGCTGAAAACTGCGCGGCGCGCACGAACCGGCAGACGCCGCGGTGTCCCAGCGGCGCGAACTTGCAGGCGTCGATGACCGCCTCGGCCTCGGCCTCCGAAGCCATCTGCGGCACCTGGATGCCGGCTGCGCCGAGATCGAGCGACTGCGCCACCGTGTCGGGCGACGCGCCGCGCGTACGCACGATCGGCAGCGTGCCCGCCACCTCCGCCGCGCGGATCAGGTGCTGGAGCGTCTCCAGATTGGCCGGCCCGTGCTCCATGTCGAGAATGCAGAAATCGAAGCCCGCATGCCCGATCACCTCGATCAGCTCCGGCGCAGTGGTTTTGCAGAAGACGCCCGTCAGGACCTCTCCCCGTTTCAGACGCGCCCGCGTCTCTTGTAAACTTTGTTTCATTTTTTCTTTCTTGAACGATACGTTCAGTCCGACAACGCGGCACGCCCAACGGTGTCGGTCGGCCCCGTGTACCCGGGGCCTCCGCCTGCCACATAACCATCGCTGCGCCCCGAGCCATCGCGACTGACCCAGAAGGCATACAGTGCGCCGTTGGACAACGTGAAGCGGAATCGTACCGGCCGACCGCGCAGGGCCTTGACGGCGTCCACGTCCTGCCACACGATACGGTGCAAGGTGCTATCGACAGCGACCGGAAGACACTTGGCCAACTCAAATCCAGGAAGTGCCGTCCCGCTTTCCGCGTCCTGCAGCTCCACGCGCAGCTCGCCCTGCGGACATGCCACATTCACGAACAGGCACGCGCCGCTGAAGAGCAGCGGCCGCGTGACGAGTTCGCCGCCGCCGTCCGTTGCCGTCATGGCCGCGAAGCCGTCGCGCCGCAGGAAGGCGATCCCCATCGCCCCGTTGTGGTACATACCGTTCTTCAGCCAATCGCCGCTGAGGCGGTTGGTGTCGCCCTGAAATCCGGAATAATAGAACCAGAGGCGGTCCTTCTGGACGGTGCAGAGATTGCCAAGCGACTGCACATAGCCGGTGTCCCACTTGCCGCTGCCCCAGCGCTCCGCGCGGATGTGCGCGCGACGGTCGGGCCGCGACCAGTGGAAACCGTCGCGGCTGTAGGCGAAATTCAGCTCCGTGATCTTCGGCAAGCCGACCTTCATGCAGTCGCCGTTCTCCGGCCCGTGATGAATCTCGAACGCGCCCAGCATGAGGCTCTCGTAGGCGACCGCGTCGAAGTTGTAGAGCTGCGGCACGCGCTGGATCACCGGGTCTTTGGGATCCTCTTCATCCACCGCCAGCCAGCGCACGGTGTCCGCCGCGCGCCAGGAGGCACCGCGCAGGAAATTGTCGCACTCGCGGTAGTCGCGCGACCGTCCGCGCCAACCGGCCCGCAGGCTGTAAACCCATTTACGACGAAAAGGATTGTAGAACATCGAACTGCGGTCGCCGGTGCCGCCGGTGATCACGCGATTGATCCAGTGGATGCCGTCCGCCGAGGTCATGCTTACGCCGGGGATTGTCCCGCCCGGCCCGCGCATGAACATCTTGTAGCGCTGCTGCGGATCGGCCGCCTCCCAATCGGGCACCACGGTCCACGAGTCGGGCGTCAAATCCGGCGGCAGCACCTGATTGGTGCCTGGCACCACATCCAGCTCCGGCCGCTCCCAATCCAGACCGTTGGTGCTGGTGGCGTAGCAGATGGTGTGGATCCAGCCGGCCTCGTACCAGAGCTTGAACAGCCGTTCATAGGGATCCCACCAGAGCCCGCCGCCCTTCGGCACGGCTGCGGCGTTCCGGCTGCCGTTCAGTTCCAGCTCGGTCTCCGGGCGCAGCACCGGGTTCCCGGCATATTTCTCGGGCATGCCGAAGACGCGCTGCAATGTGCTGGTCGCGATCAGGAAATCATCCACGAACAACTGCCGGCCCACATCGATGGGAATCACTTCCGGCGGCGCGGTCAGATACGGCACCGCCATCGGCGCCCAGTCCGCCGTATCCACGGTGCGCGGCGGCCAATTGGTCGAGAGTTCGATTCCATTGTAAAGCCGCTCGCCGCGTCCGGGCAGGAGGTCGAACGGCGGCGGCGGCCCGGCGGCTTCAGAGAAACCGGCCAGCACCGTCCACTTGGAAAAGCTGAAGGCCTCGTCCTGCGCGACCTGTTTCTGATAGGTGCGGCTGACATCAAAAGGTGACGTGCCGAAAAGCTGGAAGGCGGCCGGCGCCTTGACCCAGACGAACCCCAACGCCTCCAGACGCGCGCTGTGCGAATGTTTGGCAAGCGGATCGGCCGGATCGGCAGTGATCACCGTCAGCACGCCGGCCCGCGCAACCGTCACCGCAAGGCCGCCCTCGATGCTCGCGCGCAGGAAGGGCAGCCCGCGCAGCCAGTCGGGCGACTCTGCCACCGTGTACACGCGGTCCGAAAAAAGGCGCGCGCCTTCGTTGAACGAGTCTGTCTCGTAAAGCCCCTGTACGATGAGCGCGGCACCGGGCCCCGGCAGGGGCGTATCGCGCGATTGCGCGTGAAGCAGCGCCGGGCCGAGCAGCGTGACCGCCACGGCCGCGATGGTCGTCAATCCTCTCATGTGTCATCCCTTTTTTACTGAATCGTCAGCAGCGTCCCTTTGCCATACCCCAGGTACAGGAAGGTGTCCGGCGTCCGCGCGCCCTCCGAGACGCGCCAGCAGTCGAGCAGCCCGTCGAACGCCTCGCCACCGCCGGCCTGCCCGCCCAGCGCGAGCCAGTGGCTCTGGTGAAGCACGGCGGGATAAAAGGCGTTTTTAACCGTACCGGCCGATACGCCGTCGATGAAGAGTTCCCAGGTGCCAGTGTCGTTGCGGCGGGGCGTGAAGATCAGCGCCAGATGGTGCCACGCACCGGCCAGGCCGGCGGCGTCATAGGCAAAAACCGCATCGGCCAGCGGCGTCTGGGTCGGCGTGCGGCAGAAGAGACGGAAGGCGGCCGAGGCACCGTTTTTCTCAAGCGCCAATCGCCAGCCGTACGTCGCGTCGAAGCGCGTTCCCGCGATCGTCTGCACCGCGTGGGCGGTCTGGTTGCTCCAGAACATCCAGCCCTCGATCGTGAAGGCGCGGTCCAGTTCGACCCGGTTGCCCAGATTCTGCACGCACAGGTAACCGGCGCCGTCACAGGCGGCCGAGCCGGCGTTGGCGCGCGGGTCGCCGATGAAGCCGACCGTCGTGTCCGGCACCGGGACCAAGCGCTTGAACTGCGCCGCCGAAGCGGCGGGCGCGAACGCATCCAGCGCGAAGCCGTAGCGCGGCTCCACCTGGCTGGCGGCATCGAGCGCGGCGCCGTCGTCATCCAGCTTCCAATAGGCGACCGTCGCGGGCGCGGGCGGAGCGGGCGGCGGCGCGCCTGCAGCATTGAGGAACTGCGACGGCGCGAGCACGCCGCGCGTCAGGCGCACGGTATCGATCGCGCCGTTGAACGCGTTGTCCGACCACGGGCGCCCGCCGATATAGAAGTAAGCCGGTACGGAACGGGTCGGCACTGTGTTGTTTTCGATGCTGCCTTTGAGCGTGCCGTCCACATAGAGCGACCAGGTCCCCTTGCCGACGGTCACATCGTAGACCAGCGCCACGTGCCGCCAGACATTCAGCTCGGTGTCGATCGACCCGCTACCGAACGCCACATCGTTCACAAGGGTCGCCGCGCCCGCGTAAAGCACGTAGCCGGTTGTCCGATAGGTGAAGTTGAGCGACATGCCGCCCGTGCTGAACGAAGGCGCCGTGCCCGACGCAAAGAGAAGCTGCCAGCCGCCCGGATTCTGCGTCCGGTAGAACCAGCCCTCCAGCGTGAAGCTGTTGGTGTAGCAAAGCGTGTCGCGCACGCCGTATTCGCCGGAAGCAAGATACGCGCGCTTGGCGATGGCTGCCGGCGTGTTGAATACCAAGCTGCCCGCGTTGACGGCGGGATCGCCACGAAACGCGGCCGAAGCATCCGGGTTGGGGATCGGCGCAGCGGCCTGCGACACACTGGCGGCGACCTTGTGCAGAGCCGTCAGCGACGTGCCGAACGACCAAGCCCCGGTCACGTCCGTGGCGTCGAGGTAGAGTCCGTCCGCAGAGTTCAGCGGCCAGAGCGCGAGCACGTCGGTCGCGGCGGCCGCTCCTTCGGTCGCGTTAAGAAATTGGTGGGGCGCAAGCGCGGCCTGGCTTACGCGCCAACAGTCCAGATACCCGCAGAAGGTGCTGCCGTTGCCGACACGTCCGGCCAGATGGAAGTATTCGGAGGCGGTGGTGCCGGAACGCGCGTGCCCGTTGGTCGCCGCACCGTGCAGCTCGCCGTCCAGATAGCAGCGCCAGACGCCCTGCGCCTGATCGCCGGTCGCCGCGTCGTAGACCAGCGCCACATGCCGCCACGTGTCCGCCCACGCCGACAGGTCGCCGGAAAGCGGCGCGTCACCGACCTGAACGCCACCGTCGTCTTCTGCGTAGATGACGAGCCTGCGCGTGCCGTCCGCCATGCGTTTGAGCCCCAAGGCCCACCCCTTGGTGGAGATGCGCGTGTTCGCGATGTACTGGATGTCGGTGTCGTAATCTTGCCGGTGCGGGGCGATCCAGCCCTCGGCCGTGAAGCTGTTGGTGATTTCCAAGTGACGACCCAGATCGGCGACGCGCAGGCAGGCACCTATACCCTGCGCATACACTGAACCGACGTTGCCGTCCGGCAGGACCAGCGCACTGTTCGGCGGCTGGCCGCTGAACGCCTGACTGCGTCCGGCCAGCAGGGCCGTCGTATGCGCAGTCACATCAAGACCGCTCGCCAGGCGGGCGCTGCCGATAAAATCGCGCGTGTCCAACGCGCCTGCCGTGTCCGTGTCCAGCCGCCAGTACGCGACCGTGCGCGGCAGAACCTCCGGCTCGGGCGCGGCCGTGCCGGCGTTGAGAAACGCTTCGGGACTCAAGGCCGCGTCCGAGACGCGCCAGTAGTCGAGCTTGATCAGGCCGGTGTTGCTCCCCGTGTGCCGACCGCCCAGCGAGAAGATCGCGTCCGAGGTCGCGAGCGCGTTCGGCCGGCTGCTGTTTGTCAACGCGCCGCAGGATTGGCCGTCGACGTAAAGGCTCCACACGCCCTGCTGCGCGGTGCCGGCCTCGCGGTCATAGGCGAGCGCGATATGCAGCCAGACATTGGTCGAGGCCGGGTCGTTCTGCACGGGGAAAGGTTTGTCGCCGATCTGGCCGTCGACGTACAGGATCCAGTTCGTGCCGCCGTTGCGCAGCGAGAGGATCCAGCGGCCCGCGCCGCCCATGTGGTTGCCGACGAGGTAGTGCCAGCCGGTGCCGGCCGGGTTTGCCGCGCGGAAGACCCAGCCCTCGACCGTGAAGCTGTTGGTGATGTTGACGCGCGCGCTCATCGCGCGGTTCGTGAGCGCTCCGTTGTTTGAATAGAACCAGACCGCACTCTGGTTCGTGGGATTGGCAAGATAACCGCCGGCCGTGTCGGGATTCGGCGGCAGCGTGGTCCACCCGTCCGCGGCGGCCCCCTCCGCAAACGTCCCGGAGGGCAACAGATCGTGCGCCGGCTCCAGCAGGCAGCGCGTGTTCAAGGCGCTGCCGTTGGCATCATAATCCAGCTTCCACAAGGCCACGGTCTCGGCGCACGTGTGGAAAACTGAAACAGCAGAAATACACACAACACAGAGTCGTATTTTCATGGTGTTTTTCTCCTTCATTTGAGTATTCGGTTTGCGGAAGGGGTTCACGAGTTCAGTTCTTGTTTTTGCGGAGCACAGTCGGGAGCGCGGGCGTCCCCGCCCGCTATGTGAAAGACCGTGCGCGATTCAGACGCGCGGTGTGGCATTCAATGAACGATCAATCAGCCATTTGCATGAAACGGTGTTGCGGGCGGGGACGCCCGCGCTCCCGACCCACGTGTCTTCGTTTCTATCCAGGCTCATTTGAACCACTCCTCCCCGATCTCGCGCCCCAGCAGGTAAAACTTGTGGTCAGGAAACCAGAGAATGCCCTTGCCGTCCACGACCGTGTAGCTCGTGTAGAACGAATTGCCGTTCTCGCGCTCGGCGAAGAGTTTCGGCGGGGCGAACTCGACCGGCTGCTCGGCCGCAGGATTGAACCGGCCCGCGATCAGGTAGAGCGGCCCGCGCCGCTGGTACTCGCGCTTGCCGTCGAAATCGAAGGTGTTGTGGACGAGGGCGAAGTAGAAGCCGCTGGCGGCCTCACACCCTTTCCAGTCATAAATCGGACAGGGCGAACGCGGGTGCAGATAGGGCGTGCCGCCGTCGCGGTCCAAGAGCGGCCGGGGCTGCGACCAGGTCACACCGTCGTCACGGCTTTGCGTCCAGAAAGGATAGCCCGCGCTGGTGCGCATGATGCCGAAAAGCCGGCCGTCGGGCAGTTTGACGAGACCGACCTCTTCCGCTGCGTCGCCGAATTTCTCGTGGCTGACGCGCAGCACCTTCTCGTCGCCGGAAAACCAGCTCAGCCGGATCTCCTCGACCTTGGGATCGTCGTCGATGTTGTCAAACTGCA
>DAOTKE010000078.1:0-16446 GCA_035449085.1 Kiritimatiellia bacterium
TGTGTCGGACTTTAACCGACTGCATATCGCACGCTTTGCTTGGCGCACTCATCACTCTACCCCCATGGATGAGTGGGAAGAGGAAAACGATCTATTCCGTTCGACAAATATTGTCCGCAAGCTTTCTGGCACTAACTGGAGTGACTACGCGATTTTGCCGGAAGACATGGTAGATATTCGTGCGGCGGGCGGCTTGTTTTTCGGTATGCCGTATTCAGGGTGCTATACCCCTAGTTCGCCCTCTCCTGACACTCCGATAGTTACGCGGGTTTCAAGCGATCTCAGCGTCTGGCAGGACACCGATCTTCCGGCGAGCAGAGTCCGTGAACCGTACCGATTTTTTTACGTCGATGAGATGTGGGGCGCTGAGCTAGGTACCAACTTTTATGTATCTGCCGACGGGATATCGTGGCGGGCAACGCCGCGTCCTGTCTCCGCCACGGGACCTATCGTTGCGAATGCGGCGGCTTTGTATGTGGCGGAGAATGCCGATGGATTAGGCTACACACCAGTTCACGCTGCCATGCGACCTTTTGCCGTGACCACCAACTACACATCCGAGACGGTTACGTTGCCGCTGTGGGGGGACTGGCAAGGGGATGTCGATGCGAAGGTGTCGGAAATAGTGCCGCAGGCTGTGGCAGAAGCGACGGGCGGACTGGCGACGGAGGAATACGTCAACGAGCGGATTGCGGCGATACCGGAGCCTAGCCCGTATCTCCCGCAACTGAACACCACCACAAACCTTGCCGTCCGGCTAGTCACAACAAACGACTGGATTATGGCGATAGGAGAAATCCAATGAAGCGACAACTGACAATCTTTCTTTGCGGGGTGGCGTGTCTGGCTGTTCAGGCGGCCACCACCAACTGGGTGGTGCAGGTGGACGACGCTGGCAACACCCTCCCGCCGAACACGATTGCCACGCCCAGTCAGGTGGACACCCTCGAGGGCGTGGCGGGCAATATCTACACGGCGTCCGCCAATCTGGCGGAGCGGACGGCATCCTACGCCGACCGTGTGCGGACGTACAGCACGAATTACGTGGTGACCTCGACCGTCTACGTGCAGTCAATCGGCGGTGTTGCCTATAATCCGAGCAACCAGACGATCATCATACGGAGCATCAGCACGGACTCATCGACGATCAAGATTCAGGCGACAGTGAAGCAAACACCTTTGCAGGTGCCGGTGCTCGACTGGCGGATGCAGCTCACTGGCGGGGAGTGGGAGAAATGCACGGCGACGGTTCAGGAGATACCCATACAGCCGGAGTGGACGGACACGGCCAAGGCGTATGAGTTCTCGCTTCCCAAGCCGTCCGGAGACGCGGGAAGGTCTGCGTTTTTCCGTGTGGTGGATAACAGCTCCGGAGCGTCCGGAAGCGGTTTGTGGTGGGTGGTTTTTGGCGGCATCTGCGTTGACGGCAAGATGGGGTACAGCGGCACGTTGGACGCAGGCGGCGGGACGGTCATGGTGTTCAAGGGGGGGGTGCTTGTCGAGCCGACCCCGCTGGGAGGGCTGTAAGGGTCATGGCTGCTGCGGCGATAGGCATCATAGGTCTGTTTGTCCTGTGGTTCTGCGTGTTGGTGCACGAGCGCACGGGGTGGACTGGGCCGTTTTCTACGTTCATCCGTGAGAACGGGCGTGTGGTGACCGCGCTGATGATCTCGCTTGTCGTTGTGTGCGCAGACACTGCCGTAACGAAAGAGGGGCCGACGATGATCCAGCGCGTGTTCCGCGTCCTGTTCTGGGATCCCTGCCAGCCGTGGGTGCTGAGCAACGCGAGCGAGATGATAAACGGCGCAGAAGAGGCTGTCGATAAGGCGCAGGAAGACCTCGATTACATCGAAGAGGCGACGGACAGCGCGGACAACTACACGATCAGCTTCAACTGGGACGCGCATGACCGCTTGCCATACCACGAGCGGCAGAATGTGCTGGCTTGGACACCGTGGGTTGCACAGACGAACATCGGCGGCACCCTCTATGAAGACCACTATGTGGAATTCAACGACCATGCGTCCACCAATCCGGCGGTGATTTTGATCGAGTACGCGAGGACGCGAGATGACGGCTCGGTGGAGAGGTATACGAGTGAAGTAGTGACGAACAGCTATCCCGACACGGTGGTGCTGGAGATGCAGAGCGGCTCTCACACCTGCTACTGGTTCCGTTGCGCAGTGCCTTCCGCATTTGTCGGTGATGTGCGTGACTGGATCGGGGAAGCCTTGTTCGGCAGCCCGGCTGGTAGCGGGAAAGGCTTCGACCTGCACGGGACGCTGGTCATCGACGACGGAGACGACGTGTGGGTTGGCGCGACCACGAACCACGTCATAGGCGGCATGACGAATGTGTTTGAGAATGGCATCAACATCACGCCTGAGGTGGCGTTTGGAGGGTTTGGGCAATGAGAAGCGCAATTTTTATAGTGGCTGTTTTGATCGCGTTCTCGGTGGCGGCGAAGCCTGAGAAGGTGCGCGTGGAGAAGGCGAAGATCAGGGCTGATGTGAAGAAGCAGAAGGATAACGGCAAGGGCGGCAAGCAGGAAGTGATCGAGACGCGGGAGTTTCCGTTGATGTTTGACATCGCCAGCCGTGCGCAAAAAGCCAAAGCCGAGAAAGAGAAGGCCGCGAACGCCGAGAAAGAGAAGGCCGCGAACGCCGAGAAAGAGAAGGACAATGACAAATGAGCGACGACGTAAGGTTGGATCTGCTTAAAGACGCTATTGCCGAAAGCGGGCTTGACGGGCAGACGAAAGACGCACTGGCCGACGACCTGCGTTACGCGCAGGAGATCAACGGCACCGGCGACGCGGCGTTGCGCGGCATCAAGCGCATCGTGATATCTGGAATCCGCCGCGAACTGTTGGCGCATGACAGGACGATCCGGGCCATCGATGCGCATGCGTCGAAATGCGCCGTCCTGTTTGACGTGAATAAACCTGTAAAACGCACCGAGAAATTGATTGTGCTTCTGACGCCGTGGCGTTGGCCGCTGGCCTTAGTGTGCTTCTCGCCGTTCGCGGGCGACATCGTGACGCTGATCATTTCGGCATTCAAATGATTTCCGGCATGCCGCCGGGTAAAAGGAGAGGTAAAAGGAGAATGGTATGAATCAACTGTTGCAGAACGAGGCGGTGCAGACCGCGCTGATAACGATCATCGTTGTCGGTTTGAACGCGCTGGTGGTGTGGCTTAAGGCTAAAACCAAGGGGTCATTGGTCGAGTCGAACTGGTGTTATCTCCAGCCGATTGTGGCGGCGTTCATCGCGGAGGTGCAGCACGCGTTGGGCCAGGCCGGTGTCGTGAGCGGGACGTACAACAAGATCATCGCCAAGTCGCTGTCCGAGTTTGCCGACCAGTACAACCTGTTCGAGGGTAAGGCACCTTCCGCAGCCGAGATCGCGGCGGCGCGGGCGGAACTTGCGGCAACATTGCAGCGCATCCTTGGAGGCTAAAGCATGGATAAGTACACAATCGAAATCAAAGCGGACGAACCCGGTTACGTGACGGCCAGACGCATCCGCGACGGGAAGGCGGCGAGGTTGAAGGCCGCATGGCTGAAACCCGTAGGCGGCGGGGAGTTCATCCCGCGCTCACGCACAAAGCAAATCCGCATGGAATTTCTCGATTGGGAATAACGAAAGGGTGAACGCATGAATACGACGATGATGATGTTTGCGGCGTTGGCCGCATTGACGGGAATGACGGCAGGCTGTTTCACGAGCGCGACGGCTTACACAAAGAAGACAGCTCCTGACGGTACGGTCACGGAGTCGAAGGTGTCGGTGGTCGGGACCGGAGACAAGGTCTCGTCTGTTGCGGCGGAAGGACTGTTCGCCGACGGGACGGACGCAGACCTCGGCGCGGGCGTGAAGAAAGCCAACGCGAGCCAGCAGAGTACCGGGATCGACGGCACTCTGAACGGTCTCGGCGCTCTTATGACGGGCATGGCTAAGTTCATGGCGGCTGCCCAAGGTGTCAGTATCTCGACTTCTACGGCGGCGGATGCCGATGTGGCAGCGGACAGCATCGAGGGTGTCGAATACATCCCGGCCACCAAGACCTACTCGACGGCTGGTTATGATGGCGCACCAGGCGCGGATGGCGAGGGAGTCTACGGGTGTCCTTCGTGCCCACGGTGCCGTGCGTGGGTTGCGGCACGCCCTGACGAGAAAATGATTGATATCAGTCAGCCCGCCAACATGCAAGCGATGTGGGCGGCGCTACGTGCGAGGGGCTACACAGGGAAGACCGCACCGCTACCGGTGGCGATCACGGCGGATGCGTACCAGCTCAATGTGAAGTAATCAAAGAGGTGACGCGTGACGACGATTGATATTTGCAATATGGCGCTGTCGGGACTTGGCCACGAGCGGGCGATCACGACGCTCGATGCGTCGGGGAAGGAGGCGTCGCTCTGCAAGGTCTGGTGCGATCAGGCGCGTCAGTCGGTGCTCGGCGCGGCGTGGTGGCCGCGTCTCACGCGTGTCACGCCGGAGATGGACGGTGAGCCGGAGGGCGGCTTTTTTCGCTATCCGGCACCGTGCGGCCATGCGCTACGCCTAGAGGCGATGGCGGTGGACGGCGCCCCTGCGGATATCGCGGCGGTCGAGCGCGGATCGCTCCTGCTCTCGCTACCGCGTGCGCGTTTCCGTTACGTTCATGACAACGAACAGCCGGATGAATGGCCGCCGTGTGTGCGCGAAGCGGTGGCGGCGGAGTTGGGCGCGTTGATCGCTTATGCGCTGACCGGTCAGCGCGGCGCGGCGCAGGATGCCCGCGTGCGGGTGCTCGATGCGCTGGCGCGTGCGCGGGCTGAAGCGGCCAATCTGACGCGGCGTCATGGCGAGGTGGTGAACCGCTATGTCGCGGCACGGCGCGGGGAGGCGTGGCTGTGATCAGATCGGTACGGCAGAGTTTTGCGAGTGGTGAGCTGGCACCTGAGCTGCATATGCGCTCAGATTTGGGCGCGTATCAAAAAGGTGCGGCTCACATGATGAACATGTATCCGCGCCGCACGGGGTCGGCGTTGCAACGTCCGGGAACGGACGCGGTACGGTTGGGGAGTTGGCAGGGGTCGGGTGGTGCGTTTTCGGTGGTGCCGTTTTATTATGACCATACGCTGGCGTACGTACTCTGCTTGGCCGTGGGGACGGCGCGATGGTTTGATTTGCAACGATATTTTGGCATTTACGATCAGTCTGGGTCACAAGTCGCCTTCGGTGGGGTGTTCACATTTGCGCCAGCAGGATGGACGGCGGCGGATTCTGGGAATATCCGTGCGGTGCAGGTGGGGGACACGCTTTTTGTTTCCTCGCCGGGGCGCGTGCCCGTGCGGATTGTCTACCAGCTCATCGGGGATACAATCACGTGGACGGTTCGTCCAGAGGAGATTGCGGGACCGCCCGCCTATACCGTCTCCAAAGCATCGTTCTCGGCGTCATTGCAAGGATGGGATGATTACGAAAACACCAAGACCGTGTATTACGGACTCTGGGCACGCGATGAGGACGGACGGCGCAAGCGGCTATTCGAAGGGAAAAGCGTACCTGTCGGCTCTCCGTGGTCAGCGGGGGCGGTGGTTAATTTCAAAATCCCGCGGGCGAGCGTGCCCGATGCAGCTCTTGGGCATACATGGATCCTTTGCAAGCGTCATGGTGGGGGCTACGGCGAGATTGCGTCGTTCGAGATCACGCAGGAGAACCTAGCCGCCGCGGATAGCGGCGGGAGCGTGCTCATGTTTGTAGATGACAACATCGTACCGGACACTTACACGTCTGCCCAGCGCAATATCCGCGACGGTGATGATGGGGGCGGCTATGGCATCGTGGGATTCTATCAGCAGAGGCAGGTATACGCTGGCAATCTGAACGCGCCGTGGTCGCTCTGGTTTTCGCGGCTCGGGGATCTCTATACGTGGATGGCCAACCGGCCTAGCGATGATATGGATCCTTTTAGGGTTACGCTACCGGTAATGCGTAGCTCGACGGTCCGGCATCTGGGCACGGGGCGGCGGTTGCTACTCTTGACCGAGGATGGTATCTATGCCGTGCATTCCAATGGTGAGGGGTTCTGTGCAAGAACGTGCACCGCAGAGAAAGTCAATCCGGCGGGAGTCGGACGTGCTGAGCCGCTGGATACGGGTTCGGCGGTGCTCTTTTTCTCGGATGACGACGCGACGCTTTTAGAGATGCGCTACTCGTTTGCCGACGACGCGCACATGACGGTTGATCGCAGTGTGCTCTCGCGCCACCTGACGCGTACGGCGCGTGTCCGTGCGGCGGCGTGGCAGCCGCACCCGGACGGCGTGCTGTGGATGCTATTGGATGACGGGGCGCTCATATCCTTTACCTATCTCCCCGAGCATGAGGTCTTCGGTTGGTCGCGCCATGAAATCCGGCATCCTGACGGCGAGCCGTTCGAGCTTGTAGATATCGTTGTGCCGGGGTCTGTGCTTGCGCCGGAACGCGCGGGCGATGAACCGACGACTGCCGTCTGTCTCATTGGTCGCCGTGGCGCGGAAGTCTTTGCGCTACGCTTCGCCCGCGAGGGGTCGGGGCGTGTCGACCGGTTGGACTGGCGGCAGTCGGTGAACCTCGCCGATGGCGCGTCGCGGCAGGTCACACTATCGGCGGAAGCCGTGTGGCGCAAGAACGGCGGCGCGTGGCAGCGCGGCACCGGCGGGGTAGTCACATTTACGGGGCCGGGCACGTATGAGTACGGTGTGCCGGTCGGCTGGGCGCTTGAGACGCTGAGGCCGGAGTTCCCCGATCGCGCGACGCACGGGTTTAGGCGGCGTGCGGTTCAGGCGACTGTGCGCACACTCGCGACAGGGGAATTTTTCGCAGGAGAGCCGGGAATGCCGCTCGATCAGGTGGAGGGGGCGCCGTCGGCGGACGCGGCGCATGACATCAAGCTACCGGTGCGCGGCGGCTGGGACTGGGATGGGCGCGTGCGCCTTGAGGGGCACGCGCCCGGACGCGCGGAGATCCTCGGCGTGGTTGTTGACATTGAGTTTGAAGGAGGGCGGTAGACGTGCGGACGGAGACGCGCATATCGGAGATCGGGCTACCTGATCCGCATTTCCTCGCGAGTTTCGCACGGCGGATGCGCGCCTTTGATTTGATGGAGGTGCTGGGCGCGACCGGCACGCCGCGTGGCGGGGTCGCGGCGCACCTTGCGCGTGAGATCGCCGACGTGTCCGCGTCAGGTGGCCGCACGTGGGCGGTCATGGAAGGGGCGCAAGCCTTGGCGCTCTTCGGCGTAGTGCCGGATTCCGCTACGGCGCGTACCGCACGTATCTGGATGCTGGCCACGGATGACGCACAGGCGCGTCCGGTCTCGTTCTGCCGTTGGTCGCGCCGTGCGCTGTGCGTCATGCTGGAGGCGTACCCCGAGATCGAGGCGTTCTATAACCATACGTTGACGACCATCGGTCGCCCGCGTTCGTGGCTGGAGTGGCTGGGCGCGTGGTTCTCGGTCGAGGGCGCGTATTTGTCGCCGTGGACGGGCGACCTGTTTCAGCTTTTCGTCATTCAGAGGGAGGATGCCCATGTGTGATGTAGCAATCGCGCTCGCTGGAGTCGCCGCAGCCGGGACGCTCGCCGGAACGGGCATGTCTGTTTACGGCGCACACCAGCAAGGGAAGTTTCAAAAAGACATGATGAACTACCAGTCCGCGCTGGATCGCCAGCGGGCAAGTCTGGCCGAGAAGAATGCTGAGATTCAGGCCGGACGCTTGCAACAACAACGGCGGCTGGAGGTCGCGGCGGGCATGACGGAGTTCGCGAAGAACGGGATGCTCATCGACGGCGAGGCGAACAGCGCACCGAATGTCTGGGAACAGGATATGGCCGCTGAGACCGCGTGGCGCATGGAGGAGCTTCGCGATCAGGCGATGTATGAGGCGTGGGGGCATAACGTGAACGCCTCGATGCTGACCGCGCAGGGCAGCATGGCGCGTCGCGGCGCGACGATGGAGATGTGGGGCGCGGGGCTTTCCGGCTTGGGGCAGGTGGCGGGCTACGCCGCGAAGGGCTACGACTCGCACAAAGAGTGGAAGGCCGGACAGGGCGGCGGTAGCAAAATCTCGGCCAACTACGCCGGAGTGTCCGGCACGCACGGCGGCGGCTCGACCGTCATGAACGCATAGGGATTCGAGAGGAGAGGGATATGCCTAAAGTGCCGATGGTCAGGCTGGATGATTGGAACGGCGTGCAGTTGCCCGGCGTCATGAGCGTTTCCGCCGCGCCGCTCGCGCGGGGGCGGAGCATCCTTGCGCACGGGCTGGCGGACGCGGGGCGCGCGGCGTCGGGGATCGCTGACATCGCGGCGCGAGCACACGAGCGCGACGTTCAGGAGGAAGAAGCCGCGCTCGTGAACTCATGGCGCTCAACGCAGGCAGGCGCTTGGGAAGGGCGACCCAGTGACACGCCCGGAGCCGACCCCGTACGCGGTATCCGTGACTGGGGCGAGAACGACGGGAGCGCGGTCGACGCGATGCGCGAGACGTGGCTGACGTGGCGCGACGACCCCGAAGGCCCCTATATGAAGGCGTCCGCCGAAGCGCGTCAACGCGCCGACCGTCGATTGCTCTTTGAAACAGGGCGCATATTCTCGCTGGCCGCGCAGAAGGATTTGGCTTCGGCGGAGTCGCGCCGCCGCACCGCCGCCGAAGCGACGCTTGCGACCGGCACACGTAATGCCGCGCTGTACGCGCACGATGACGCGCTTTTCGAGGGTGCCGCCGCCGATGCCGCTGATGCCGCCGCACGCCTCAAGGCCGGGCGCTTTCTTGTGAACCCTGACGAGACCGACCCGGAGCGGCTGGCGTTCACAAGCGAGGACGCCGAAAAACTTTACCGCGCCGCCTACGCCGGGGAGAAGGACCGCCTCAACCATACGCGCGCGCTGACGCTGGTCAAGTCGGCGGGCACCGCCGAGGACGAGGCGCAGGCCGCCGAGCGGATTGCCGCAGCCCGGGGCGTGGCGGAGATGCTGCCGCCCGCGCTCAAGGCCGATGCACTCGCGGCGCTGGAGTCGGCGATCGGCAAGCGCCTCGACGGGATGCTGGGGCTGGCGCGTGCCGAGACTGATCTCGACAAGCGCGAACGGCTCGCCGCGCTCGCCGAGGACGCGGCCAAGACCTACGGCGCGGGCGGCAGGCTTTTGGGTGCGGTCGCGGAAGACGCCGCGCGCATCCGTGACCGCGCTCAGGATGAGGAGAACAGCATCGCGCTGGCCGCGCTGATAGAGGGGCAGGAGTATGAGCCGGGGGACAACCCGCGCCGGGTGAACGCGTTGGCATTCGCTAAGCCGTTACACGAGAAGCGTCTCGCTGAGAAAGAGAGCAAGGCGCAGAGCGAGACCGCGCGGTTTTTCGGCGCGATGATGGGGGCGGGCATCTGGACTGACCCCGAGGGCCGCGTCCGCCACGTCACGCTGGACGATGGGCGCGACCTGCTGGTCGCGCAGCTTGAGGCGGGGCATATCGGCCTCTCCCACTACATCGCCCAGAAGAAACGGCTCGACCAGATCGAGGCTTCGGGCAAAAAGGCGCGCTACGAGCGCGCCGCCGCCGAGGTCGCCGACGCGCTGGGCGAGACGATCGGAACCGTCTGGGCGGCTGGCGGCGCGCGGCTCTCGCAGGACAAGGACGCGGACCGCGTCGTCGCCAAAATCAAGGTCGCGGATGTCGAGAAGAAGGAGTATCCCGTCTACGACTTCCGCAATCCTCTCCCCGGCCTGCACGCCTGGGGGACATCGCCCGCTGGCGGCTCGGCGGCGGGCTGGCGGAGGCCCAGGCTCACCGGCGAGACGCGGGTTGTGGAGACGCCCGTCACGCGCAAGCGCGAGCTGCTGGCGCGTGATGTGCCGAAGCTGATTGATTTGCTGGTCGCGGCGGATGACGCGGACGGGCTGATGGCCGACCTTGACGGCAACCCGGCCACACCGAACGAGAAGCTCGACGCGCGGCGCTACAAGCTCAAGCTGCTGGCCGACCTGAAGGCGCGTCAGCTCGCTGTCGATCTGGACGCGCAGGCAGAGGCGGTCTATGACGCGCTGGCGCGGCGCCGCTCTGAGCGGTCGCTCGACGAGGCGGAAACGATCCTGCGTGCGTCCGTGCGCGGCTACGGCGCGGGTGCGCCTGATGAAGAAGAGAGCGAGGATGATGACGATGCAGACGATTGACCCTAGTGTCCTTTCCGTCCAGCCGGAGCACGCGTACGGCGGAACGCCGCGCGATCCGCTCGCGATGATGCCTTTTGACCTGGCCACGCCCGACACCGCGCCGGACGAGATGAAGCGCGCCGCCGCACGGCGCGTGTCGTATGCGATCGGCGTGGACGACGAGCGCATCTGGAACAAGGGCAAGCCCTTTACGACCGGCGCTGAGTATCTCGACTACATGCGCGGCTTCGAGAAAGCCGCCGACATCTGGGAGTATGTCGCGACCGACGAACTGAAAGCGTTCGAGGCCGCCGATGACGCAGGGCGCGTGAAGATCGCCCGCGACGCGTTGGGGAAGATTGACCGCGCCGCCGAAGCGGTCAAGCGTGGATTTCCAGAGGGTGTCGGGTTCGCCGACGGCGCGCCTGAATTGCGCGGCGCACCGGACGATGTGCTGGCCGCCAATGCGCGGCTGCGCGAGGATGCCGAGGCACGAAATCGCTTTGCCGATTTTCGCTTCCCGTCCCTTGAAGGTGTCCCTGACGCTCCGCCGCCGAAGGAGCGCGAGGGTGCGGCTGATGACCGTGCCACCATGAAGGCGTGGCGGCAGAAGCGGCTGGATGACGAGCTGGTCGCGGCGCACTATGACAAGCTCATGCGTGAGAATCCCGCGGTGGCGTGGCTCTCGCTCTCGCCCGCGCTCTCGCCACGCGCCAGGGAGATCGCGGCGGGCGTGTTCCGCGACGGCAAATTGCGCGGTGCGGATATCGCTGACTTCCAGCGGCTACCGGAGGATGACCAGCGGGCGGTCGCACGGTTGGCGCGGCTCTCGCGGAACCCCAAGGCAGGGACGTTCTGGAATACGCTCGGCGATGCGGGCATCGGCTTCCTGAACGGCGTTATCCAGCTTCCCTTGAACGTCGGGCGGCAGATCGACACGCTCACGACATCGATCGATCAGGCGGTCTTCGGCAAGGACGCGGGACTGGTCGATAACGCCGAGATGAACCGCCGCGCACGGACGGAGCAACTCCTGCGCGAGGCGCTGGACGATCCGGCGGGCATCAACCCGAGCGGAGCGGAGCACAGCTATATCGTGCGTTCGCTGATCGGCGCGGTCTCGACGCTCCCCTACATGGCCTATGCTTCGGCGGGCGGTGTGGGCTTCGCCGCCGTCATGGGCGATTTCATGCAGCGGCTTGACGATGAGGTTGCCGCTGAGGGCGGCGATATCTACGGACGCGGCACGGAGTGGCAGGCGCGCAAGCTTTTGTACGGTGCCGTGTATGCGGGTGTCGAGCGGGTCTCCGCGCTGCCGGTCTGGCGCGATGCGGGGGATATCGCCGCCAAGACGATGTTCATGCGGCTGGCGTCGAAAATCGACGACGAGGTGGTCGCACAGTTGGCCGCGCACGTCGGCAAGCAGACGCTTGCCGAGACGCTGGAAGAAGCTTCTCAGGCGGTGGTCGAGAGCCACGCCAAGAGCGTCGGCCTTGACCGCGGTAGCGGTTGGGCGGAGGCGTTCGGCGCGGGCGTCAGGGAGTTCGGCGAGACCTTCGGCACGATGGCTTTGGTCTCGGGTTTTGGCACTGCGCGACAGGGATTCCGAGCGGTTTCCCCTAGAGGACGCGCCGATCTAGCCGATTACACCGCCGCCGCACTACGCAAGGCGGGGTTTCTGCTTTCGGACAACCCCTACGCCGGGCGCGGCACCAAGCAGGCGGTCGAGGATTCGTGGGGCGCCGCCGCGCATGTCATGGGCGGCTACCGCCAGACGTGGGAGGACGGCGGGCTGGACGCGCTCATGAAGCGCACTGACATCTCAGAGGAACAGGCCGCCGTGCTCGACCACGTTTTCGCCGCCGAGCGGGAGGAGAGGGAGGTCGATGCCCTCATCGTCGGTCGCGACATGGTGGTCAAGACCGAGGCCGAGAAAGAGAAAACGCCCTACCGCGAGCTGGACTGGGAGGGAACGCGCCAGGTCGTGGCCGAGTCCGGCGCGGACGCCGAGTCGCGCCTTGTCGAGAATGGGTTCACCGAGGCGGGCTCCGCGCGCGTGGCAGGGTATCTGCGGCAGGAGGAGGTGCTGAAGCGCCGCCAGATCCGCGTCCTTGCCGACATCCGCGACAGTCTCGCGCGCGACACCGACGCCGACCCGCACCGCGAAGAGAAGCAGGCACGCGCCATCCGCGCCATGAAAGACCTCCAGCCCCTGCGCACCATCTACCAGCGCGCGGGGACGCGCGACGCGGCGGCCAAGGCGTTCCGCAAGATGATGAAGTTTACGGAGAAGCAGGCCAATGATCTGGCCGACGTGTTCGACGAAGAGCGAAGGCACGCCACCTCTCCGATGGCCGCGAGCGCGTGGAAGGCGGCGTACTTAAGCGGTGACCGCAGTCTCTCGCCCGCCGAGAGGTTGAGGCGCATGACCGGCTTCGAGGCCGCTCCCGCGCCGGAGCACGGGGCGGGAGCAGCGCTCCTCACCCTGCGCGATAAAGACGGCCAAAAGCGCGGCGAGATTCTCTTCCGCCCTGATTCCGCCGTGGCGTTCGACCCCGAGAGTACCTACGCCGCTGAAGCGGTCGAACAGTTCACGGGCGGACTCATCACCGCCGCTGACTGGCGAGCGCTCACGCCAGAGGAGCGCACACAAAAGACACATGAGCACGGTTTTATCGCGGCGGGCGGGTTCACTGTCTCCGATCCCGCCGATCCGTCAGTGGAGGCGACGGGGGCGCAGGCCGACCTCCTCACGGGCCAGATCGACCTTGCCCCTGACGCGCCGTCAGCCACGCTGTACCATGAGGCGGCTCACGCGTGGCTCGCCGCCTTCCGCCGCGCGGGAAAGCTGACCGACGCCGATGTGGCGCGCCTGCGCGAGGCCTACGGCCCCAGCCCGACCGACCCCGCATGGTTCAACGAGGAGAAACTCGCCGAGGATATACAGGAGATCGGCGCGGAGACCGACTATGATGAGTCCCTGCACGGCGGACGCTTCCCGCTCGCGCGCCGCTTCGTGTCCGCTGTGCGCCGCTTCGCCGGTGTCGCGCGCGCCGAGGAATCGCGCCGGGCGGCGGCTTCCGGCGCGCGGCAGGCGATCTTCGAGAACATCGTCTACGGGCGCCCCTTCGAGGGCGTCGGCGACTTTGCCGCCGTGCCCGCCGCCAGCATTGACGGCAAGGCCGGCAAAGACTCGCCGCTCGCGGGCGCGTCCACCGCGTCCGAAGCCAAAGGTGAAGCACAGGCAGAGGGCGAAGAGGGCAAGCCGGTCGCGGACGGCAAGGAGAAGCCCGCCCAGCACGCGCCGGAGAAACCTGACGGCAACATCTGGAGCGCCGCCACGCCGCATGGAAACATCCGCGTGGGTGGCCGCTGGGTGCTGCTGCCGCGCGACCGCTTTATTTCCGACACCGATCCGCGCTATGACTTCTCTTTGCAGAACCGTAGCCGCGATGCCGCGCTCGGCAGTTCCGAGCAGGTGGCCTCCATCGTGGCCAATTTCGACGCGTTGCGCTTGTTAGACGCGCCGGACACCGCCGCAGGAGCGCCGGTCGCCGTGCCCGTGACGCGCGACGGCAAAGAGTATTACATGGTGCTCTCGGGCAACGGACGCTTCCGTGCGCTCGATGCGCTCGACGCCGATCACCGCGGCGATCTCTACCGTGCGCCGGTGCGGGCTTTCGCAGACGAGCGCGGCATCCCCTACGACGCCGCGCACATGACGGCAGAGGCGCGTCCGCGCCTTGTGCGCGTGCTCGATGTGGAGAGACTGCCGCAGGGCGTGACGCTCCAGAGGCTGGCCGAACTCTCGAACCAGAACACCGTGTTGCAAATGACCGACGCCGAGCGCGCCTATTCCGATGCGGCGCTCATTGAGCGCGACGGGACCGCTGGACTCTTCGCGGCCAACAAGGATGGGATGCCGTCGCGTTCAGGTAGTGACGAGTTTTTCGCGTGGTTTGTTCGCGCCGCCGGTGACGCTTCGCTACTGGATTCGCGTGGTCGCCCGACTGATGCCGCCCGTGCCCGTGCGCGGCGCGCCATGCTTGCGCTCGCGGTAGGGCGCGGCAAGCGCGGTAAAGAGACCGTCATGACGTTCACTGAGCAGGCCGAGTCGCTCGGACTTGAGCGTCAGCGCGATGCGCTACTTATGTCCGCCGGAACGCTGACCGCACTCGGCGAAAGTAAACCGGAGTACGCGCTGGCCGATGAAATCTCACGCGCCGCCGCCGACCTGCTGATGCTGGCACGCGAGCGCAAAGGCGGGAAGGCCGTCACGGTCGACGCGTTCATCGGGCAAGGCGACATGTTGGACGCCATGCCGCCCGCCGCAGCCGAGGCCTTGCGCCTGCTGGATTCCTCGCGCCCTGCCGAGGGAATCGCCGAAGCGTTCCGGCGCTACGCCGAATTAGCCGCGAAGATCGACACGGCCACCGACGATATGTTCGGCGAGCCGCCAACGCCTGCCGCCGACCTCCTGCGCAAGGCAGCCGCCGACACCGAGGTCAACGCCCCCGCCGGTCCGCGCTACGCGATCGCGCTGGCCGTGCGCCGCTACGCGCTGGCGACCGGTATGCCGCAGGAAGGCGAGGAGCTGACACGGCGGCAACTTGAGTTTCTCTTCGCAGACACTGCCGACGCCGCATCGCGCCGCGAACTGGCGGCGCGTGCGCTGGCCCATCCAGACGACCCCGAGGCATGGAGTGCCGCATTTCGCGCATCGCCGGATAACACCGTGTCGCGCATCGTGCATGAGTTCTACGTGGAAAACGCTGGCTACAGAGGCGAGTTCGGGCTAGGTGGGAAGCATTATTTCCCCGGCATGTTCAACGGTCGCGATCTAAGAGGCATGAGCCTCCGCACACCACGCGACGCCGCCGCAATCTTGATGCCGCTACGCAATCCGTGGCAAGAGAGCATGAAGGCGATCTACGTGAAGGTGGGCAAGCGCCGCCATCGCGTAGTTGCCGGCGAGATCTGCACGATCGGACTGCTCGACTCCTCAGTGGTTCACCCACGCGAGGTTTTCCGCCGTGCCGTGCAATGGAACGCCGACGGCATCATCCTCTCGCACAACCACCCGTCCGGCGACCCCACGCCCAGCAATGCGGATAGAGCCGTCACTCTGCGGCTGGAGGAAGCCGGTCGCCAGATCGGTGTTGAATACGTCGATCATATCGTCACGAACGGGAAGCGCTTCTACTCGCTACGTCATGACCGGATGGAGGAATTCGCCCCCGACGGCAAGGCTGATTGGGAGGCTGTCGCAGGTGGCACCACGCCGCAGATCAGGTCGTACGAACATGCGGGCGCACTCGCGCGCGCGCTCAGGCAGGGCGCCGACAATGTGATCCACGCGATCGCGCTCGACACCAAGAACCGCATCACCGCCGTCAAGCGCATCCCGTTCGATCCGGCCAAGCCCGACACAGACGGGCTGCTACGTGAAATCTTCCGGCTGGCCGCCGGCCAGCCGACTGCTGGCGTGATTCTCGATCTCACGGCGGACGCCATCACGCCGGACGCGGCGCAGGCGTTCCGCGCCCGCGCTGACGTTGCAGGCGAGACGATGGGCATCCGTATCCTCGATACCCTTTACGCCCAAGACGGATGGGCGTGTTCGACAGCCGCCCGCGATCAGAGAATTATGCCGCTCAAAGCCGACGCACCGGTAACCGTTGCGGAGACCCGCTACGCGCTGGAGGCAACCGCACGCCATCTCCTTGACATGCCGCCCGTCGCCCGCGTCGCCGCAGGGACGTTCGCCAAGTCGGACATCGACCTCGTCACGCAGGTGACCGGTTTCCTCCAGTCCCGCTTCCCGGAGGGCGTCGACCGCCCCGGCATCGGCAATGTCAGGTTCACACGGGTCGGCGTCAGATCGAGCATTGCGCACGGCATCGGGCGTGCCAAGGCCGCCGCGTTCGCCGCCGTGCCCGACATCGTCTTGCGAGGCATTGAGATCGACCGGCGCACAGATTGGAAGGGACGCGGTTACAGGACAGCCGTGATCGCCGCCCCCGTCGAGATCGGCGACACCGAATATATCGCGGAAGTCATCGTCAGGGAGAGGACAAAAGCAGGCGGCTGGCACATCTACCTGCACGAGGTCGAGAAAAAAGAAAAACTCCAGAGCGCGTTCAAGACTGGGATGATTACCAGCGCGCCCCAGAGTTCAAAGCTCATTATTGCAAAGCTCGCGGCGGAAGTCAACCGCGCGGCGGTTCCAAATCAAGGGGGTCGAGATGCTGGGAAGCGCGAGGGGGGAGGG
>DAOTKE010000079.1:0-16339 GCA_035449085.1 Kiritimatiellia bacterium
GTCAGAGCCATGAGAGAGATTTCATGAGATAGTGCCCTGACAACACTCATTGGGGTAAGCATAAGCGCTTCATCACCGTGCGGCAAGCGTATATCGTCTTATGTTAATCGTCCTTCGGGGACTGACAGATAAACCTGCTGCACGGCTGCACAGCAGATCATTGATCGGAAAACGTTCAACGTTTCAATGGTTGACGATTCACTGCACCGAGAAATATACACTTGTCATGAGAAGTGAGATGATCGGTTGGCTGACGTGTCGCGCGCTGATGAACGAACGGCCGTTGATCTGACCGGCTGGCTTACATCTCTGGCTCACGGTTTTCAGCACCCGGCTCCAAGGTCGGAAACGGACTTCACCGGTAGAGGACAAGTCAACGTGTGTTTCGATCTTAACGTTCAATACACGTTGCGGGCGTGGATTACGCCCCCCTGTGTGCGGGGGAACAGTCGCGCGTGCGGACTTGACTGCGATAGATGGTCCAGCCGTTGCCCAGCCAATAGGCCACGCCGCATACCCACATGCTGGGCAGCAGCAGGCTGTGGTTGCCTGTGATCTCGCTGACCATGATGATCGCCGCGATCGGCACGCGTACGGAGGTGGCCAGAAATCCGGCCATGCCGACGAGTGCGAAGGCGCCGGCATTGAGGTCGAGGCCCGGGAACAGACGTGTCAGCGCCACGCCGGTGGCCGCCCCGAGCGCCGCGCCCGACACCAGCGCCGGGCCGAACACGCCGCCGCTGCCGCCGCTGGCGACCGTGAAGACGGTGGCGAAAACCTTGCCGAAAAAGATCAGAATCAACATGCCGAGCGAGAGTTCGCCGAAGCGCTCGGCAAGCGGGCTGCTGACCGCGAGCGCCTGCTGGATGATGCCGTAACCGGCACCCAAAATCTGAGGCAAGAAGAAGCCGATCAAACCGGTCAAAAGGCCGCCAATTCCAGGCTTGACCCAGGTCGGGACTTGCCAGGCACGACAGGCGGATTCAACTTGCCGGAAAACCAGGATGTAGAACTTTGCGCCGAATGCGACGACCAGCGCGAGAAAGAGGTACGGGAGCAGCTTGCGAGGGTCATCGAAGGTATACTCCGGCATGATGAAAAGCGGTTGCCAACCGAAAAAGAGGGCGAAGACCGTGAAGGCGACGGTCGAGGCCACGAGCGAAGGCATCAAAATTTCATACTCGATGTCGAGACCGCTGTAAAAGATTTCCGCAGCGAAAATCGCGCCCGCCAGCGGTGCGCGGAAGAGTGCGCCGACTCCCGCCGCCAGACCGGCCGCCATCAGAATACGGCGCTCGGTCGCATCGAGATTGAGCAGGCTGGCAAGGGCCGAGCCGCACCCCGCGCCGATCTGCGTGACCGGCCCTTCGCAACCGGCCGAGCCGCCCGAGCCGATCACCAGTGCCGAGGAGATCGCCTTGACGGGGATCACGGCAAAAGGGATCCGCCCCTCTTCACGATGGTAAGCGTAAATCGCGGCGTCGGTACCGTGCCCGCCGGCGGTCGGCGCGAAAAACTTGACCAGCCATGCGCCGGCCACGGCACCCAGGGCAGGCAGCACCAGGAGAACCCAACGCAGGCGTTCCGTGTGATGGATGATTGGGTAAAGCGCGCTCTCGCCCGGCGCGAATGACGGTGTGTAATGCGCTAATCCCTCCATCAGGTAGTGCCGCGCGCTCTCCAGCAGCCAATAGAACCCTGATGCGGCCAGACCGGCCGCAAGACCAGTCAGGGCGCAGAGTAACAGCGCGCGGCCGGTCTTGATCGACAATCCCTCGCCGGCCATCCAGAAGCGCCACCATTGAATGGAGATTTTACGAAACATCGTCCTCTAACTCGGCATCCTGTCCACGGACGTCCGGTTCACCCTTTGCCGCGGCACGCGCACCGGGCTCGGGACGCGAGCGTGCGCGGTAGAGGATTTCGATCGGCGCACCCTCGAGTCCGAAACGCTCGCGCAACGCGCGCGCCATGAAGTCGGTGTAGGGTTTGGTCGCCACCTTGGGGTCGTTCACGAACATGCGGATCGTGATGGGCGCCACGCCGAGCTGCACCGCATAGTAGACGCGCAGACGCTTGCCGCCGCGCGAAGGGGCGACCACCCGGCGCGTCGCTTCGGTCAGCGTACGGTTCAGCATGCCGGTCGGCAGCTTGACCCGCGTCTGGGCGGCCACCGCGTCGATCACCTCGATGCTGCGACGTACGTTGTAGCCGGTCTTGGCCGAGATGAACACCAGCGGCACGTAATTCATGAACGGCATGATCTGGCGCAGCACCGGCTCGGTCTTGGTCTGCGTCATACCCTTCTCCTCCGCCAGGTCCCATTTGTTCATCAGCATCACGCAGCCCTTTTTGTTTTTCTGGATCAGGGACGCGATGTGCTTGTCCTGAACGGTGGGCCCCAGTTCCGGATCCATCACCAGCACGACGACGTCGGCGTCTTTGATGCTTTCTTCGGCACGGAAAAGACTGAAGCGTTCCACCGCGTTGTCGATGCGGTGCCGGTTACGCATGCCGGCCGTGTCGACCAAAATGTAGTGGCGCGCCTGATCCCCGCTGCCGATCGTGAAGGGCACGTCGATCGAGTCGCGCGTGGTGCCGGCGACCTCTGACACGATCACGCGCTCCGCGCGCAACAGGCGGTTGATGTACGACGATTTGCCGGCGTTGGGGCGCCCGACGATCGCGACACGCAACGGTTTAACGGTCGTCTCGTTCTCAACTTCAGGCAGATGGGGCAAAACCGCCTCCATCAACTCGCCCATGCCGCGGTTGTGTTGCGCCGCCACGGGAAAGAACGCGAAACCGAGACGGGCAAATTCTTCGACCCCAGCCTCATGCTGCGGCTGGTCGCACTTGTTGACCGCAACCACACACGGCACGCCGCTCTTGCGAACGATCTTGGCGACTTCTTCGTCCAGCGGATGCACACCCTGTTGCACGTCCACCACCAGGATCGCCACGGCGGCGTCGGCGAGCGCCGCGTCCACCTGAGCGCGAATACCGGACTCGATGGTGTTCTTGCGTCCCTCGGCGTCCAGCGTCACCACGCCGCCGGTATCCATCAGTTGGAAACGCTGATCTTCCCAATCCACCTCGCGCACCAGCCGGTCACGGGTGACGCCGCTCTCATCGTGCACGATCGCAATCCGGCGGCCCGCGATGCGGTTGAACACTGCGGATTTGCCGACATTGGGGCGTCCGACAATCGCGACCACCCGGCCTTTCACTGTCTGTTGGGGAATCATGCGTTTTGATTATACAGGCTTCACGCCACTCAAACAAGTGCGCGGTTGGGCGTTTTATAATCGGGATAGCGGCATGACGATGTACGAGTTAAGCGCGAGATTGATGCGGATCATAAACATTACAAATTGGATTGACGTTGGTCATGACCTTTGTTACGTTGCACCGTAAGGAGAGCACGAATATGGCATACATCGAGACGACAGAGGTTCAAAACCCAAATTGGCTGTCGCGCATGGGGTCGTCCATCAAGGGCGTGCTCGTGGGCGCGGTACTCTTTCTAGTCGCGTTTCCGATCCTGTTCTGGAACGAAGGCCGCGCGGTGAAAACCGCGAAGGGGCTCTCGGAGGGGGCCAGTGCGGTGGTGGATATCGGCATCGACGCGGTCGATGCCACGAACGAGGGCCGGTTGGTACACGTCTCCGGCAGGGCCGAGACTGATGAGACGTTGTCGGACGAGACTTTCGGCGTCGCCGCGACGGCCCTCCGGCTTAACCGCTCCGTCGAGATTTACCAGTGGGTCGAGCACAAGGACGTCAAACGAGAGAAGAAGGGCGACAAGACGATCGAGACGACGACCTACACCTATAAGACTGAGTGGTGCGGCCAGCCCGTCGACTCGAGTGGATTTAAGGAGTCCGGCCATGACAATCCGCCGGTGGCGATGCCGTTCTCCAGCCAGGAACAGGTGGCGAAGGACGTCAAGCTCGGCGCCTTCCGCCTCACCGAACGGCACGTGAAGAAGATCGGTGGTGCTAAGCCTTTCCCGTTTCCGCAGGACTTCAGGCTGCCCGCGACACTGCCGGGTGGGCAGTACCTGAATGGCGATATCTTCATTGCGTCCTCCCTCGCCACGAACGATGTGCGCCAGGTTGCCACGAATCCGCAGATCGGCGATCTGCGCATCCGCTTCAGTATGGTAGAGCCTCACGACATCTCGCTCTGTGAAAAACAGACCGGCGACACGTTCTCGCCCTGGACGGCGAGCAACGGGAAGACCTTCTCGCTGCAGGAAGATGGCATTGTGGACGCCGCGGCGATGTTCGCGAGTGCCCAGAGAGCTAACAAGCTCATGACCTGGGTGCTTCGCCTCATCGGTTTCGTCGTGATGCTTGTCGGCGTACGCATGATCCTTGCCCCGTTCTCTGTGCTGGTGGACGTGATCCCTGTTGTGCGGACAATCGTTTCGATGGGCGTGGGCCTGATCGCGTTTCTGGTTGCGGCCATTGGCTCGCTACTGGTGGTCGCCGTGGCGTGGTTTTTCTTCCGCCCGATACTGTCCATCGCACTGATCGTTCTCGCCGCAGCGTGTATCGTCGGGTTGATCATGCTCAAGAAGAAAAAGGCCGCCTGATGTTCAGGGTGGGCCCCCTCCCCATCGGGAGCGGGGTGTCGAGCGGCCGATGGGCCGTTCCCAGCCGTATGCTAGAGAAGAGATGTGTATGGAATTGTCACTGTTAATGCGTGAGTTTGAAGTGTCGGGGCGACTGGTAACCATCAATCCGACAGGTAACGGGAATGTCAACGACACCTTTCTGGGCATCTTCCGCAATACCTTTGCGGAGGAGCAGGTGATCCTGCAGCGGGTCAACCGGAATGTGTTTCCGCAGCCAGATGTGATCATGCAAAACCTCCACCGCCTGACGGCGCATGTGCATGCCAAACTGGAGGCCGAGGCCGATCAGGCCGACCGCGTGTGGCAGATGCCGCGTATCGTCAGGACGCGCACAGGTGAAGATTTTTTCGTGGATGATAATGGCGACACTTGGCGCGTGATCACCAAGATCGCGTCGGCCACGGCCTTTGACGAGGCGCAGAATGCCGAACATGCGGCGGAATGCGGCGCCGTGCTGGGGCATTTCCACTGGCTGGTTTCGGACTTGGATCCCGCCAGCATGATCGATCCGTTGCCGGGGTTTCACATCACGCCGACATATCTCGCGAAATACGACGAAACACTTGAGCGAGTGCCGATGGCCCGCGAGCGGCTCAATGCGTCGATGGAAGCGCGCCGCATGGCGATGTTCATCGAAGAACGGCGCGGTTTTGCCGCGGCGCTCCAAAACGCGCTGCAGAGGAGCGAGCTGGTCTTACGGCTGATGCACGGCGATCCCAAGGTCAACAATATCATGATCGACGACTACACCGGCAAGGGAACCGCGATCATCGACCTTGACACGGTGAGCCCGGGCCTGATCCATTACGACTTCGGTGACGCCCTGCGCTCGATCTGCAACCCTGCTGGCGAAGAGGAGCAAAATCTCAGCAAGGTGGTGTTCGATCTCGATCTGTGCGCCGCGTTCTGCAAGGGCTATATGGATCACGCCCGCGCGTTTTTGACCGAGGCGGATCGCCACTATTTGTACGACGCGATCCGGCTGATCACGTTCGAGTTGGGGTTGCGTTTTTTCCAGGACTATCTGGCCGGCAGCGTCTATTTCAAAGTCCGCCAGCCAGAGCAGAACCTCAACCGTGCGCGCGTCCAGTTCCGTCTGTGCGAGTCGATCGAGGCGCGCGAACGGGCGATCCGCGAACTGTTGGCGTCATTGTGAACAGCCGTTGCGGCGGAATTCGGTCATGGTCGTGCCGAACCGTTTCTTGAAGAGTACCTTCAAGTATGTTTCTGCCTGATAACCGCACAGTCGTCCGATTTCCCCGATGGGCAGCGCGGTCTCACGCAACAGGGTGCAGACGCGTTCGAGGCGGCGGGCTTGGATCTCTTCAAGGATCGAGCGCCCGAACGCTTCGCGGAAGCGAAGCTCGGCCAACCGTCGCGAAACCCGAAGATGCTGCGCCACGTCCGATACGCCAATTCCGGCGCAGGCATGGATGCGGATGAATTCGGCGGCATTCAGAGCCAGCCGGGTCAGTACGCGGGGGGTGTATTGTGAGGATTGACGGTGCACGATGCGCCTGAGCCCATAGGTGAGCGTTGTCGGATCGAGACGTTGTCCTTGCATGAGCCGGGCGAGCAGTTCGGCCGCGAGATAGCCGCCGCCCTCGAAATCCGGCAGAACACTGGAGAGGGTAGGGGTGGTGTTTTCACATAACAGTTCGTCATTGTCCACGCCGATGACGGCGATCTCATCCGGGACACGTATCCCGGCGCTGAGGCAGGTGTCAAGGATTTGCTTGGCCTGCAGATCGAGCGCCGCCAGCAAACCGCATGGCTTGGGCAAGGCCAACAACCATCTCCGCATGTGCGCCTGTTCCTGTCCAAGATCGTCTACGCTGACGGGCACATAACGTGCACAAGCATAGCCGTTTTGCGCGAGCCGCGCCTCAAACGATACCGCGCGCGCTGATGACCAGGGCATCGGGGGCACCGCATCGACAAAGGCAAAATGCCGTAACCCCTGGCGCATGTAGAAATCGGCTACAGGTTCGCCAACCGATTGGGGATCATGCGCGACAACGAAGCGGTGCCGCGGGGCATCGGCGATACTGTCCAAGACAACCATCGGTGGTGTCCGCAGATGGGACATGCGCAAGAGTTCGCGAGTCCGTTCCGCATCGCGCGTGATGATTCCGTCCGGACGCCACGTCTTCAAGACCCCCAGCTGAGAGATGTAAGTCCGGCCCTCCAAGGTCTGCACGTCCCAAGGCCCGTGCTGGCGGGCATATTTCAAGATGCCTTGAAGCTTGTCGTGATGCGCCTTCTGAACGGGGGTCAAGACAACCAACACACGCGGAATCTTATGGAAAAACTTCGGCACGGCGATACTTAGGATATCATATTCCGGGTGCTTCCGACCAATCGGTTCTTTGCGCAAAAAAGAAGGACGATTATGCGCAAAGCGGTATGGCAATGAATCGGGTCTGAAATTAAACTAATACCACGGCTGAAAGATGGCTTCAGGTGGGAGATCTAACGCTATGGCGACAAAATGGAAGAACCGGTTAGTTATGGGATGGTTGCTGGGGTGTGCGGTCGCGGCGCGGGCCAGTTTCTCGCCGCCCGTTCTGGTGGATGCACATCCTGCGAGCGTCCATTGGGCGACGGTCTTTACCAACGCCGTGTTGTTGCGGTGGGATTGGCCGGAAAACGCGGCCGACGCCGTATTGGAAATTGACGGAATGGCCGAAGAGAGCAAGAGTGTGACTTTCCAAAGAGGAGAGTCCGAATTTCTTTGGGCGCTCTTTGACGGTACGACCCCCACGACAGAAGATGTGTACGAACTGCGAATGACTTTCCGCACGGATGGTTCGGAGGTCTGCGCCGTGCAGACTGCGCGTCTGGCCGTCGTCCACGGCGCATTCGGCCCCGTCCGGATCGACGCGAACACCTCGGACAAAGCCTGGGTGGCCCTCAAACAGGACGTCGTCGTGCCCTACGCGCCGGGCGATGTGGGCGCGGCGGACTCCGCGGCGGATAGTGCTCAGCTTGTGATCTCCAAATTGGGCGGTTCCGTTCAGACCAACCGCCTTGATGACGCGGTCGGCTATTACGGCTGGAAGTTAACCGGTTCCGCGTGGGGGTACGGCACGTTCGATGTCGAATTGTCCTTCCCGGAGACGCCGTTGGATATGCGCACCGCGAGGCTGACGCGCTGGCCGGAAGGCATGATGATTGTCGTGAGATGAGGTCAAACGGATTCCGAAACAGAAATGGAGGCGGGTATGAAAAAGACACGTAACTTGGTGATGACGGTTCTGGTCGGATGCCTGTCGTTTGGCGCATACGCGGTCGAGCCGACGGTGAGCGATGTGGTCGTGAGACAACGGTGGCCGTGGAGCCGGCTGGTCAATATCGACTATGTCTTGACGTGCGACAGCTCTAACCGCTGCGACATCACGATTACGGCATACAATGGCGGCGCACAGCTCACGTTAAGTCCGGAGTCTCTGTCCGGCGACCTGCAGCAGGTGGCGCAGGGCATGCGGCGCATCGTCTGGGATCCGATGAAGAGCGCCTACACAAACCAGGCGTTGACGCAGTTCTATGTCGAGATCACGCCCGCCCTCAGTCCCTCCTACATGATTGTGGATCTGAACGACGGGTCGCAGGAGTTCCGGTATGACTGGGATACGCCGTGGCTGGACATCACCAACCAGGTCGAGTATATGACCGAGAAACTCGTGCTCAAACATATTCCTGCCGGCACGTACTGGCATGGTTCGGCCGACCAACGAGCTTAACCGTCTGGATCGGGAAGATCTTCATCGCACCACATTGACGGAAGATTATTACCTTGGCGTTTTCGAAGTCACGCAGTATCAGTGGGCGAAGCTGATGAATGAATGGCCTTCTTACTTCACTAACGCGTTGGCGCGTGATACACGACCGGTCGAGTTAGTGTCGTATCAGAGCATTCGCGGATCCAATGTCGCCCGTTTCACGCTTAATCCGGACTCTTTCCTGGGACGTCTGAAAGCACTGACCGGCCTGGAGGTTGAACTGCCGACCGAATGGCAGTGGGAACACGCCTGCCGCGCAGGCACACAAACGCCATACAACGACAATGTGGCATCTCCGTCATCGGCGACTGCACGGCGTTTGATGCGCTGTCGTGACAATGGGGGCGGATACGGGCCGACAGACTCGCCGGATCGGAACCTTGACGATTCGGCAGGTACGGCGCGCGTGGGTTCCTACGAGCCGAATGCCTGGGGACTTTTTGACATGCACGGCAATGTGTGGGAACGGTGTTATGATCTGTGGACCCAAAATTTGGGGGACGATGATCGGATTGATCCATTTATCCAGCCCTCGGCTGTCAACAATCAAATGGTCATCCGTGGAGGTTGTTGGAACGAGACAACCGCTTACTGCCGGTCTGCAAGTCGTACGGGTTCGAATGGCACGGGATCAAGTTTCTCCAGCGGTTTCCGTGTCTTCGTGAAAGCGCCCTGAAGGATGCTCATGATACGACCGTTCTCGTTTTGGGCGGCCATCTGTTCCGTGATGGGCGTTGTCACCGTGACGCTGCCGGATGCGGCGACAGGTGGAGAGGCCGGTGACCGGCAGCCGCCCGTCCGGCAAGTCTTCCCGCCGGATACGTTTTATCACAGCGGCAAGGGCGGGCGCGTGCTGGATGTGACGCGACCGCCTTTCAACGCGAAAGGCGACGGTGTGACCGACGATACGGAGGCGCTGGTCGCGGCGCTGCGGTTTGTCAGGGAACATTATGATCGTCTGGCCGGCGACGGTTATGCGTATTGTACGCGGAGAAGAAATCGCGATTGGATCGTCTACCTGCCGGACGGCGTGTATCGGGTCAGCGGAACGGTCAGTCAGGGATGGCCGGCCCAAGCCATCAATATCCGTGATGGATGGGACAAAGTGCGGACGGTCACGGTCGAATCGCCTGAACACGAGCAAAAGCTGAATGCTGACGGCAAGCAGACGGTGTACGGCGAGTGCAACTGGGCGATCCGGATCGTCGGGCAGAGCAGAGAGGGGACGATCATCCGTCTGGCGGATGACACGCCGGGTTTCGAGGCGGGGGAAAACAAGCCGATCCTGGCGCTCTGCCTGCTCGAATGCGGTTCCAATGTGAATGTCGGTAACTTCGTCCGTAACCTCACGCTGGATGCCGGCCGGGGGAACCCGGGAGCAGTCGGGCTGGCCTGGTCGTCATCCAACTACGGCGGCATCAGAAATGTGGCGATTCGCGCCGGACAGGGGAGCGGCAGTGTCGGCCTGTTGATGAACCGGCGCAACGCGACCGGGTATCTGCATGACATCCGCATCGATGGTTTTGACGTCGGGCTCGATCTGTCGGCCGGCGCCGAGACCGCCATCACGTTGGAATACGCCTCGTTCAACCGGCAGCGCGAGGTCGCGATCCGGGCCGGCGGAGCACATGGCAAGAACAGTTTCAGCGCCCGGAAAATCGCGGTGCGCGACGCGCCCACGGCCGTGCGGCTGGGGCGCAACACGCTGGGCGTCCTGCTGGACTGTACGTTCAGCGCGAACGACAAACGCGATGCCGCCATGGTTTTGGCGGATGACGCCTGCGTTTACGCGCGGGGACTGACGGTTTCCGGCTATGCCTCTGCCTTGCACAAGAATGGGCAATCACTTTTGCCGGGCGGCAAGATCGACGAATACGCGTCGGTGAAGATGCTGGGACGTGAAGACCGTGGCGCCGCGTTGGCGCTGCAATTGCCGGTACGCGACACCCCCCTCATCCTGCCGGAACAGGACGTGACGCAATGGGCCAACGTGGATGACTTTGGCGCGTCAGGCGACGGCGTGACCGATGACACGGCGGCCGTTCAGAAAGCGATGTCATCGGGTCGCCCTGTGGTCTATTTCCCACAAGCCCATTATGTGATCAATGGGACGGTGGACATTCCTCCTGAGGTGCGGGAGGTGGATTTTCTTTTTGGGGCGATTTACCGTTCTGTTGCCAGAGGGCATACCAATTCCGGAATCTTCCGCGTTACGGGCCATTCGCAGTCACCGCTCTTGCTGCATAGCGCCGTGACGGCCGGCGGCGTTTTTGTTGAGCACGCCGGCGAACGGCCGCTGATCCTGGAAGAGATCGAAGTCTATTTTCACCATTGCCGCGGCTATGCGGCCCGTCCGGACATGCTTTTCCCCGGCCCCGCCGCGCAGGATGTCCCGGTGTGGCGTCTGTACCACAACGCTGATCCTCTCGGCCCTCAAAAAACCTTATTCGTTAACAACAGCCTTTTTTTTGCGGCCGATCTGACGGATGGCGCGTTTGCCGTTGAAAACGTCAAGGTCTGGGCGCGTATGGTGAACTCGGAACATTTGCCGGGTGCGCAGTTTTCTTTCCGCCGTTCGGACGCGTGGATCTTCGGGTTCAAGGCGGAAAATGCGACGCGGCTCTTTTATGCCGGAGACCGGACACGCCTCGAAGTCCTAGGAGGCACCTTTTTGAACTGGTCCTCCAAAATGCGCCAAGGCCCGGCCATTTTGACGCGCGATTCCTCCGTCTCGACCCTTTTCTTCATGTGGCCGCGTCCGTCCGAAATCGTTCTGCGCGGCGAAGCGGGAGATGGCGCGGACAGATTGACGGTACCGGCCTCGCGCCTGCAAACCGCCAACAAAACCGCGACCATCGTGCCCTTATTTCGCTAATTCCTGCGCCACTCTGGCGTCGCCCTCGGCCACCTTTTTCTTGAGTTCCTCTTTGAAGGCGTGGAATTTCTTGCGCAGTTCAGGGTCGGCCGTGCCGAGAATCTGAACAGCCAGGAGCGCGGCGTTGACCGGGCCCGCGCTGCCGAGCGTCACGGTGGCGACGGGAATGCCGCCCGGCATCTGAAGCGTGGCGTAGAGCGCGTCCAGACCGTTGAGTGCGCCGCCCGCGACCGGGATGCCGATCACCGGCAGGACGGTATGCGCCGCGATCACGCCGCCCAGGTGGGCCGCGCCGCCGGCGGCGGCAATGATCACCCTGAGGCCGCGCGCCTCGGCGTTGGATGCGTAGTCAAAGGCGAGATCCGGCGTGCGGTGCGCGGAGATCACGCGCGCCTCGAAGGCGACGCCGAAGGATTTCAGGGTGTCTGCGGCCTTCTGCACGAGCGGCCAATCCGAATCGCTTCCCATCACGATTCCGACGAGAGGTGTGGACATGTGTGCGGTCTCCTGAATGAAGGACGATCGGGTTCCTTTCCCGAACGTCGATTGTCGAGCGTCGCCCGTCACCCACGGTCAAAGGCGCGGTGGGCGATGTCGGTCCGATAATGGACACCATCAAAATGGATTTTAGATACGGCTTCGTAGGCGCGGCTGACGGCGGCGCGCAGATCCGCGCCCAGCGCGGTGACGGCCAGCACGCGTCCGCCGGCGGTGACCACCTGTCCCTCTTTCAGCGCCGTGCCGGCGTGGAAAACGATCAGATCCGGCAGGTCAGTCACTTGGTCGAGTCCTGAGATCGGCAGCCCCTTGCGGTAGCTGCCAGGATACCCTCCGGCGGCCAGAATCACGGTGGCCGCCGCCTCGGGGCGCACCTGGACAAGATCGTCGGTCAGCGTGCCGTCGACGCAGGCTTCGAGCGCGGGAAGGAGGTCGCCGCCGATGCGGGGCAGGACGGCTTCAGTCTCGGGGTCGCCAAAACGCGCGTTGAACTCCAGCACGAAGATGCCTTTGGGGCCGATCATGAGCCCGGCGTAGAGGACGCCTTTGTATACGATGCCGCGCCGTTTCAGTTCGCGCACGACCGGCAGGATGATCCGCTCCTTGATGGTCGGCAGCATGTCAGGCGTGACGACCGGCGTCGGTGAATAGGCTCCCATGCCGCCAGTGTTGGGGCCTTGATCGGCGTTAAAGACGCGTTTGTGGTCCTGCGAAGGCGGCAGCAGCACGGCGTGCTCGCCATCGACTAGGGCGAGGATTGAAGCCTCCTCGCCCTCCAGGAACTCCTCGATCAGCACCTGCGCACCGGCCGAGCCAAAGGCGCCGTCGACCAGCATCGAACGGATCGCGTCGGCCGCTTCCTCGCGGGTCTGGGCGATCACCACGCCTTTGCCTGCGGCCAGGCCGTCGGCCTTGATCACCACCGGCAACGTGAAAGAGTCCAACGCCGCGACGGCGGATTCGGCGTTGTCAAAGGTCAGCGCGCGGGCGGTCGGCACGCCGGCGGCGTTCATGATCTCTTTGGCAAAGCGTTTGCTGCCCTCCATCTGCGCGGCAGCTTTGCTGGGGCCAAAGACGCGCAGCCCTTCTGCGGCGAAGGCGTCGGTGATGCCGAGGCAGAGTGGCGCTTCGGGGCCAACCACCGTGAGATCCGGACGGTTCTCACGCGCCCACGCCAGCAAGGCGGGGATGTCATCAGCCGGGATCGGCAGATTACATGCGACGGACGCCGTGCCGGCGTTGCCCGGCGCACAAAAAATATCAGGACGGGACGTCTCTTGCGCGAGACGCCACGCGATTGCATGCTCGCGGCCTCCGCCGCCAACGACAAGAACTTTCATGCCCGGGAATGTTAAGGAAAGGCGGGGTTGATAATCAAGCGTAATCGGGGTGTAATTCAGTCTTGTGAAAACTGAGTCATCCCCAAGGAGGAGCTAGAATCTAGGAGTTGGGAGTTTTGGAATGCCGCCCATCGGGCAGCGGGCAGTCGGACACAAGTTCACCGTCGCGTAGAACAAGCAACCGGTCCGCCATGCCAGGCGTGAGTTGACGGTGGCTCGTGAAGAGGGCGATGCGCCCGTGACTGAGACGGGCTAGGGCCTCGAAGGTTTCGCGTTGCGCCGCGTCGTCCAACGCACTGGTCGGCTCGTCGAGAATGGTGAGCAGCGCGGGACGCAGGAAGGCACGCGCCAGCGCGATCTTTTGCCATTGGCCGATGCTGGGCTCGATGCCGTCGTGCAGCCAGCGTCCGAGCCGCGTGTCGAGTCCCTGCGGCCAACTCTTGAGCAGGGGCCCCAAGCCGGCGTCGCACGCCGCGCGCTCAATCTCCGGAGAGTCTTCAGGCGTCGCAGGGTGGCCGATGCGGATGTTGTCGCGCAGGGTGAACTGGTAGTGGTTGAAGTCTTGGAAAAGTGCGCCGATACACCGTCGCCAGGCATCGGGATCGAACGCGCGGAGATCGGTGCCGTCGACCCAAATACGCCCGCTGTCAGGGTCATAGAGGCGGCACAGCAGTTTAACGAGCGTAGACTTGCCGGCACCATTCGGGCCTGCCAGCGCGACCCGCTCGCCGGGACGGAGCGTGAACGTGAGGTTGCGCAGCGCCGGTTCGGCGCATCCGGGATAGGTGAAGCTGACGTTTTCGAAGGTGATGCCCTGCCGGATGGCCGGGGGGACAGGCATCGGGTGTTCGGGGGCACAGATGCGGCGTGGCTGTTGCAGCAGCGCTTCGAAGCTCTGAAGGAACAGGGCGTCCTCGAAAAGCGCCGATATCGCGTTGAGCAGGGCGGTCACGGCTTGCTGGCCGCGCTGAACCGACTGCACGCAAAGCACCAACGCACCGACCGTGACGGCACCGGCCAGCAGACGCGAGGTCATCCAGAGCAGGATCATGCCGGTGACGGCAAGCCCGACGAAAATCCCCATTGCCTCACGCGTCAACACGAAACGGCGCCAGGCTACGCGCGCCTCGCGCAATCGCGCACGGGCAGCCGCGAAACGCCTGCGGCAGAAGTCACCATGCCCATACAAGCGGATCTCCTTAGCGCCGGCGTTGTCGGTCATCACCGCGTGAAAGTAAGCGGCTTGGCGGTCGAGTGGCGTGAGGCTCTTGCGCCATTCATAGAAGCGGCGCGTACGGTCGAGCTTGAACAGGAGCACCGGCAAGGCGCTAAGGCAGAGCAGCAACGGCAGCCAAAAGGTAAAGCTGGCCAGGATGACGAAGACGCCGCTGATGCCGATCACGCTATGCAGCAGTTGGCCTAAACCTGCCAACAGGCGCGTGGGGCGGTCGAGGGCCTCTTCACGCGCCATGTAGAGACGGTTCTGGTCGTCAGGGTTCTCAAAAAACGCATAGTCGGCGCGCAGCAATGCGTGGTGCAACAGGTCGTAGATGCGGTCGGTCACCGCGATGGCATGGAATTCGGCAACCCAAGAGATGAGCAGACGCGCGGCGGCGGACAGCACCAAACAGAACGCGCCAGCCGCGATCCAGAGAACCAGTGATCTGAAATCGGTGTCGGTCGACAGGCGGTCGATCACGCCGCCCCACGTGAAAGGGATGGGGGCGGCATCGGTGAATTGACGGGTGGCGCGGTCGATCACCTGTTTCAACGCCACCAGCGTGCCGAGCGGCAGAAGCGCCTGCAACACGATCAGTGCCGTGTGCCAGAACGCGAGCCGACGGTCACTGAGCCAGACCAGCCGCACGGCGCGCGCGAGCGTGGATGGCAGGATGGAGAGCCGGCGGGTCATGCGCGGCCGCCGAGATCAGGCCTTGGGGCCTTCCACCTTCTCGGGCTCTTCCCGCTTGATGTCATCGACGATCTCCTTGACCTTCTCGTTGGCCAGTTTCTCGCCTTCTTCCTTGCCCTTCTTGAACTCGCCCAAGCTACGGCCCAGCGCCCGCGCCAGGTCGGGCAGCTTCTTTCCGCCGAACAGTATCAGAATGATGGCCAAAACGACCAGCAGTTCGGTCGGCCCGATATTCCATCCCATGAACCCGAGTGGCAGCGTCATGTGCATCTCCTTTTGAAAACTCAGCCTCTGTAGTGTTTTGAAATCGCGCGCCTGGCCTCGAGGTCGGCCTCGCGGCGCTTGATCGTTTCGCGTTTGTCCGCTTGTGCCTTGCCGCGGCAAACGCCCAGCTCCACCTTGACCAGCCCCTTGGGCGACAGGTAGAGCCGTAGCGGGATCAGCGACAAGCCTTTCTGTTCCGACAGCGCCTGCAGTCTGCGGATCTCGCGCTTGTGAACCAGCAGGCGGCGCGTGCGCAGCGAGTCATGATTAAAGCGGTTGCCGAACGCATAGGGAGGGATTGTCACCTGGTTCAGGAAAAGTTGGCCGTTTTTCACCTGGGCATAGGAGCCCGTCAATCCCGCTTCGCCGTTCCGCACGACCTTGACTTCGGTGCCGACCAGCTCGATGCCCGCTTCCAACCGTTCAAGGACAAAATAGTCGTGCGTCGCCCTGCGGTTGACCGTCAGATTGCCGCCGTTTCTCTTTTTGTCCTTTCCGCTCATGTCCGGTTTACGCCAAAGCCGCCACGCAGGGCGGTGTTTACTCCGACCACCGCGAGTGCGCCGCTTCGGCCCGGGCGATCGCGCTGAAATCAACCTCCGCGATCAGCAGGCCCTCAGCAATTTCGCGCAGGGCGATGTCCGCCTTGTCCTCGTCCGCCGAGAGCGGCTTCACGAAAGGTCTCTCGCCCATATTGAGCTGACGGACGCGTTTGGAAACCAGATTCACGAGAACCGGAACGCTGGGGATCCGGACCCTCGCTTTTTCAATCAGTTCAACATTCACGAAAATGCCTCCAATGGTTAAACGAGACAGTATAGGGACTTTAGCCCTCTCCGGTCAATGTGGAGTTTTTGGAACGTCGCGCGCGATCCGTGCACCCGGCGCGTCCGCCCGCTGTGTCGTCATCCATGCGTCGCACAACGGCAGCGGGCCCGAGCTGACGCGTCCGTTTGTCCGCCGCACCGACCTGACTGCGGGCGGCACACTGCTCTTTAGCGGCGAATAACGGAGACGGGTTACGGT
>DAOTKE010000080.1:0-16172 GCA_035449085.1 Kiritimatiellia bacterium
CGGGGCGCCTCGTAGATCTTGGCGGGCGGGTCGAGCTGCTCGATGCGCCCCTGGTTCATGACGGCGATGCGGTCGCTCAGGCTCATCGCCTCGCCCTGGTCGTGGGTCACGTAGACAAAGGTGATGCCCACCTGGTCGTGAATGATGTCCAGCTCCAGCAGCATGTGCTGGCGCAGCTTGAGGTCGAGCGCGGCCAGCGGCTCGTCCAGCAGCAGCACCTGGGGCCGGTCCACCAGGGCGCGCGCGATCGCCACGCGCTGCTTCTGGCCGCCGCTGATCTGCGCGGGATACTTGAAAGCGTGGTCGGCCATCTTGATCAGCTCGAGCATGCCCTCGACCGCCTTGCGGATTTCGGACCGCGGATAACGGGCGACCTGCAGGCTGAAGGCGATGTTGTCCCACACCGTCATGTTCGGGAACAGGGCGTAATTCTGAAAGATGGTGTGGACGCGCCGCAGGTTGGGCGGAAGGCCGGTGATGTCGCGCCCGTCCAGAAAGATGCGTCCGGCGTCCGGGGTTTCGAACCCGCCCAGCATACGCAGAAGCGTCGTCTTGCCGCACCCGCTCGGGCCGAGCAGCGAAAAAAACTCGCCTTTCTGCACGCTCAGCGATACGGCGTCGACCGCCGTCAGATCCCCGAACCGCTTGGTGACACGGTCAATAACTAAAAAATCTGGCACCTCTCAACACCTTTACATGGGATGGGTCATGACACCGCTTGCAGGAGCTAGAAAGGTAGAAAAATGCGGGGGGGGGTGTCAACGCGATATTTCTTGTTTTTCCGCTATACACCCCCTGCCCCCTCTGATATTATGTACATGCAATTGCGAATTCTTTTCTTCGAATGAGAGGTGTGTCTATGAAACACGTTAACGGGTGGATCTGTCTCGTCGGTGCAATGTTGTGCTGTTTGACCGCGCAAGCCCAGAGCGCATATGTGCTAACGGACGGCAACACGTCAGGTGAGGTCACATTCACCAACTCTCTCGGAACGGCTGAGTCGGACGGGACGATGATCGTCTTCGAGGGGCAATTGGACGCCGACATCACGGTGAATGCCACGGCAGGCACGAACGGTTATTTGCTGGCCTCCCTGCAGTTGCTGACCCAGATCAAGCTTTTCGACGAACTGCCAGCATCGAATGAGGTCGGCACCGCGCAGGGTGCGGTCGCAGCGTTGCGCGATGCCTCTGAGTCCACCACCGGCACGTTTTACGCCTGGGGCTCCACCAACACCGTCACCCCCGTGATGGAGTGGGTGCCGCTCTACCAGTCGTACGGCGTGACGCCGTTCGCGGTGACTGACGGCTCGACCAACTACATCACGTTCGTGTTTAACTACACCTCCAACCGGTATCAGGTCTTTATCGGCGACACGCCGACCACCCAGGTCGCTTCCGTTACCGTACCCAGCATGACGATGGAAGGCAAGAACGGCATTGCGGGCGTGAGCCTGCTGGGAACCGGCGGACTCGAGGCCTTCGCCTCAGCCTCCGGCGATCCCAGTCCGCTCTCCTCTTCAATCGGTTTCAGTGTCTATGCGACGGCCAACGGCATCCTGTTCATCCTTGACCCCGTCGGCGAGCAGGGATCCGGCTGGTTCACCGTATTTGCCAGAATAAATGGGGAGTGGGTCGAAGTCGGCAAGATCCAGTCTGACGGCTCGGGGCACTACGAATTCCTCGCCTACCCCGGTCTCCTTCAGATCGGTCAATCCTACGCTTTCAAGGTCATCGACGAAATCGGCAACCCGCATGAACTGGCTGATCCGGTTGCCATCCAATCGGTCAAGATGGAGAGCGTGGTGATGAAACCTGACGTGATGCTCGTCACCTTCAATACTGAGCCCGGCAAGAGCTATCAGGTCATCAGCGCGGCGAGTCTCACCTCCCCCACTTGGACCGCGACTGCGATCTACTTCCCGACTGCCGTTGGCGAGGGCTACGGTTCTGAGCCTTTTACGGCGGGCGGCACCTCGACCACCGTGCGCATTCCTCGCAACACGGAAAAGGCGTTCTTCAAAATCCGCAAGGTGAACTGAGCGGATCACTCGCCGTAAAAGATCAAGCGGCGTCGCGCGCAGACGCTGCTGAAGAGCGAAAAGGTCTGAAGGCCGGCATGCCGTATCTCGGTCATGCCGGCCTTCTCGTCACTCCAGCGGATCCACCCGCTGCGCCTCATCGCGCCGCCGCAGCCAGAAGTCGCGGAACGCCGCCTGAAAGGCATCCATCTCCACCTCCGCGAAGGCAAGTGACGTGGCCGCATACGGGTCACGAGTCACGCTCAGCGCCTCCAGGTAATCGTCCAGCCCCCGCGCATGCGGCGGATCGCGTTCCAGCGGTACGCCCTTGTGCAGATAGTACGCCAACCCCCAGGCCATGGCGTATTTCAGGCGCCGCCCGGCCGACGTCCCGTCGTAAAACGCCTCGTAATCCGTTTGCAGCAGAAACGGCAACAGCGCGACCGCCGTCTCAAGGTTTTCCAGCAAGACCAACGTCCGCTCCGGATCTTCAGGCAATGTCACGTGGCCCTTCTTGTCAACCTGCGCATTTTCGAACAGACAGGCATGCCCCTCATTCAGCCAGGGTGCGGCCCCCAGCATGCAGGTGGCATAGGAGAGATATTGATGGAAGGCCTCGTGACGGATGATCTGCATCATCGTTTCCCGATTCGCCTGCGCGAATAGCACCAGCTCGCGGCGCGCCGGCATCCACATCCCTGACGACCAAGCGTGATCCTCGCCGACATGACGCACATAGTCGTCGCGCCCGGCGAAGAGCCGCAACAATGCCACCTCCGGCTCCCGCGTCAACGGCGGCACTAACCGCTCGTAGGCGCGCCGCAGGGCCGGCAGCGTCTCTTTCAATTCGTTGATCAGCGACTTGCCGACTTCGGTGTGGACATCCGACAGAATGATGTATCCATCGGTCTCGGCGAACCACCAGTCCTCGTAGTTCTCGACACTCCGACGCGCCTCGACGCGCACCGGATGGTTGGGCAGATCGGGCGCCTTCTCGCCCGTACGCAGGACAGATACTTCCGCCGCCTCCGCACCGTCCTCTTTGTTCAGTCTCGACGGCTGAGCCAATGCCGCCACGAAGCCCTCTTCGAACGTTTTGCGCAAAGCCGCCGCGTCCGGCGCGCCAACAGCGTGAAACACCACCGCGAACCAGCCGTGCGACGGCGCGTTGCCGACCCGCCGCGGCCGAAAGGCGTAGACCAACGTACCCGCCTCTCCACACGGGTAGGCCAGCACCTCTTCCAGCGCAAAACGATTGAGCTTGAGTGCCTCCGGCTCATAGACCGGGACGCCCGCAAAAGTGGCCACCCATTCGTTGACCTGCGCGCGTTCGCGCACATTCACCTCGTTCGCCGCATCACGCATCCGCAGGCCGAAGGTCTCACGCGATACAAGATCATCATCGAAGACCGGCAGGCGTTGCGCCACGCACCCGAGGATCAGGCGGTTACCGGCCTGATCGCGCCAGCGGCCACAACACTGGCTGCCGTACCACAGCTCGTACGGGTCAAAGCGGTCCTCGCGCGCCAGCGCCCCACCGCCCGTGAGCAGAAAAGCGCGGGCGCGCGCCATCGGCAATGGTTCAGCAAGGGCGCGCTCTAGAATGGGCATCATAAAGCCCAGGTTCGGATAGTTCTTCACCGGCCCGAACGTCACGTCCGCCCGTACAACCAGTGCCGCGAACACCATGAGCATCCCTGTCGCGCCAACTTTCACGTTTCCTCCTGTCAGTCGCGGACAATTTCATAGAGTAGAGTCGCCGAGTCCGGCCGGGCATCGACCGCCGCGGTGAAGGCGAGCCGCCCCTTGACCACGCGCACGGGAATCTCGGCCATTCGCCGTCCGCCGGCCGACAGCGCATACACCTTGAACGCCTCCGCCGGCTTGACGGCCAGCCGGATATCAGCCCTGCCGTTACGCGCCAGATGCGGCAGACCGCCCCAGTCCAGCAGCGTCTTGCGCGACCGCTGCGCATAACGGATACCGCTATTCTGCACATCGGTCAGATGCGTCAACAGCAACCGACGCGACGTGCTCACCGACTCGCCTTCCAGCGTGCTCACCCAGACCGTGGCGGCGGTTTCCCCGACATCGGCGATCAGATCGCCGGCGTCGATGATACCGCTCTCAGCAAAACCGCCGCAGGTGCGGGGCGTTTTCAGCACGAACTGGCCGGTTGCCCGGTCGATCGTTACCGCCCCATCGCCAGCCGGCGGTAGCGGTGCTCCGGCATCCGGCGCCAGCAGCGCTCTGATCTCCGCACTGCCCGTTTTGTAGACCTCCGGATAGCGGCCGGCCCACGTCGTTCCCTCCGGCGCACGTTCGGCCACCAACGTGCCGAGACGCGCGTACCAGCCCAACCACGGCCAAGACGTGTGGTTTTGCGGGATACGGTCACGCATGCGCAACACCTCATCCTTGGGCAGCACCATGGCGTAGGTGCGGGCGAGCGGCGCGAGGTCGCCGCGCAGGAAAAGGCAGATCGACGCGCGTTCCGCCGCCAGCGAGAGCGGATCACCCGCCATATCGAAATAACCCATGGCCGAACCTTCAGGACGTGTCAGGGCGCCACGGTCATGACTGAACGAAAAGCGCCAGATCCCGCCCCAATCCTGCAGTGCGCCCATCGTGCCGGTCACGATACCGCCCACGCCGCGAAAACGGCCGGGGCCGGAGTAGTTGTATTCGGTGATCGTAAACGGCTTATCCAGCAGGCGCGTGAACACCACACGCTGCGCCCCGAGCGCGTCGTTCTTGAGAGGGTTCACGTTCTCGCACCGGCTGGGCAGACGCCACGGCTGCTCGATGAAGTGCGGATGGTCCACATAAAAATGGTCGTCCACGAAATCAAACCGTTCACTGCGAGGCACCTGATCCGGGGCGAAGTTGGTCCAGGAACTGCGGTCGGTCACCAGCGCACGACAGCCCATCTCGTCACGCAGGAAGGCTTTGAGCCGCGTCACCATCCGATCTTCCATCTCCTTGAGGAAAAGCACAAAGGCAGATGTGTGGCGGCTACTCACATAGATACTCTCCGGCAGCGTGGCAGGCAGATCCTTGAAGGCTTCCGGCTCACGTGCCTGACGCTCGGCCAACCACGCAGCCCATGCCTGCTGCCACTCGGGGATCTCGCGCATCTCGTTCAGGTAGTTACCGAAGTTCCCCTCGTTGATCAGCGCCAGCCAGGCCAGCGCCGGCTCGTCGGCGTAGCGCCGGCCGGTGTACGGATTGACATGTCCCAGAAGCTGACGCGAGAAGCGGAGAAGATTCTGGAACGCGCCCTCATGCACCGGCACCAGCACCTTGTAGGCGTTCATCGCGATCTTGCCATCGCGCTCAATGCCCACGCTGCGCCAAGGCACCGGACGCGACACGTAGAGATCCGTGGTCACATAGATGCCGTTGGAGATACAGGCGGCCATTAAGGCGTCCAACCGCGCCAGATTCTGCGGGTTGAGCGTGGTGCCGTCAGCCGACCCCTCCACAAGACCGCCGTCGTGATGGTGCAAGCGGAGCGCGTTGTAGCCGATCCGCGCCAGACGTCCGGCCAGTCGCACGGCGTCCTCCGGTTCCAGATAGTTGGCGGAGAAACAGAGGTTCACGCCGTAGAAGCGCTGCGGGACGCCGGGCTTGCGCTCAAATTCGAAATGCGGCCCCTTGGCCACGACCCGCCCATGTCGGCCGGCCGGTGCGTCAGTCAGCCCGAGACGCGTAAAGTCCAGCGCCGAACCGGCCAGGATATCGGCTTCCTGCACGAGCGGCACCCACTCGGGGCCAGCCCGGATCGTCAGCGGCTCATCATAGGCCAGGCGTTGCGGCGCGTGCGCGGCCAGAGTGAGGCGCACGCCGAAAGGCTCGCCCGCCTTGAAGGTTCGCGCGGACAATCCGCCGGCCCGCACCGAGAAGGTCGGCCCCCACTGGCGGTCATCCTGAATCATCACCGCAGTCGGTTCAGGGAAAGTGAAGGCAAGGCGTTCGCGGCCATCGGCGGACGTGACCGACAACTCACGCGCGGTGCGCGACACGATGGACAGCGTGCCACGTTCACGCGGTAATGTGCCCTTGTGTTCATCGCTCGTCCAAGTGCCGCCAGCCCAGTTGTCGCTCGGCAGCGTCACTCCGACAAACAGCGCGTTCAGCGCGATGTCGCGCTCTGGCGTAAAGGTATAGTGTGCCCTGACCGCACCATCCGGCGCGGCTTCAAAACGTGCCTTGCCACGGACTGTACCGCGATCCTTGACCTGCAGGGAAAAGAGATAGGCGCCGTCGGGTGTGCGATCAAGCAAACCGGTCGCCCGCTGGTTGAGCCACTCAGGCGTAAAAAGCTGAGGGACGAGTTCACACTGCGGTTCGCTGAGTTCCAGCACCGCACCAGCCGTCGCCAAGGCCTCCGCAGCCTGTGCTACGCTCATGCCACTCGCAACACAGATACATCCGATCCATTTTTTCATGGCCCAACCATCCTTAGCCGTCCGCAATCTTCTGCGCCAATCGATCCGGCACGAGTCCGTGATCTTGCATCAGTTGCTGCAAAGTGCCCTGGCCCACAAATTCATCCGGCCAGCCGAAAGCGCGCACCGGCGCATCAAATCCTCCCGCCACCAGTGCCTCGCGCACGGCCGCGCCGAAGCCACCAGCGACCGCGCCATTCTCCAGCGTCACGAAACGCGCGCCCTGGCGCGCCTGCGACCAGAGGCGTTCGGTGTCGAGCGGCTTGATGAAACGCGCGTTAACCACGCCGCACCGTGTGCCGGACGCGCGCAGCAACGCGGCAGTCTCGCAGGCCAGCGGCAGCATGTCGCCCAGCGCCCAGAACCAGGTCGTCGCGCCGCCGTCACCACGCTCGGGTTCCACGACGGTCTCCGCCACCCCGATCGGCACCGGCGCGATGTCTGGATCGTGATCCACGGCCGGCCCCGGCTCGCGCGGATAACGGATGGCGACCGGCCCGTCGTGCGCCAGTGCGGTCTTCATCATGGCTGTCAACTCGCGGGCGTCCTTGGGCTGCATCAAGGTAAGATTCGGCAGGCAACGCAGCATCGGGATATCGTAAATGCCGTGATGCGTAGGGCCGTCGCTGCCGACCACACCGGCACGGTCAAGGCAGAAGAGCACCGGCAGACGCTGCAGGCAGACGTCGTGCATCACGCAGTCCACCGCGCGCTGCAAGAAGGTCGAGTAGACCGCGAAGACCGGCCGGTAGCCGGACGCCGCCAGACCCGCCGCAAAGACCACCGCATGCGATTCGCAGATGCCGACGTCAAAAAAGCGCGCGGGATGTCGCGCCGCAAAAGGTTCGAGCCCCGTGCCGCCACACATGGCTGCGGTAATCGCCATCACGCGCGGATCGTGGTCGGCCAGTGCCGTCAGTGTCTCGCCGAACACCTGGGAGTAGCCGCGCCGCCCCTCCGGCGGCCGCCGGGCCTCCAGCTCGAACGCACCCACGCCGTGCCAGTCGCAAGGACTGCGTTCTGCGGGTTTGAAGCCATGCCCTTTCTGCGTGGCGATATGGATCAGGACCGAGCGCTTGTCGTCACGCGCCGTGCAGAACGCGTTTTCCAGCGCACAGAAATCGTGGCCGTCAATCGGCCCCACATAGCGGATGCCGAACTCCTCGAAGAAAGCGTTGCGTAACCACAGGCTCTTGATTGCCTGCTCGATGCGATGATAGATGCGCCGCAGCGGTGTCATGTGTAGCCGGTGGCCGGCCGCCTCAGCCGCCGCCTTGATGCGGTTGTAACGCACGTCCACCAGCATGCGCCCGAGCCGGCGCGACAACGCCCCGACATTTTCCGAGATTGACATCTCGTTGTCGTTGAGGATCACGATGACCTTGGTGTTGGCATCGTCCAGACTGTTGAGCGCCTCCAGTGTGATGCCATTGGTCAACGAGCCATCGCCCACCACGGCCACAACATGCTGCTTGCCGCCGTCGCGGTCGCGCGCGACCGCCATGCCCAGCGCGGCGGAGAGCGCCGTACCGGCATGACCGCCCACAAAGGCATCGCATGGGCTCTCCTGAGGCTTCGGAAACCCCGAAAGGCCACCGTGCTGACGCAGGGTGGCGAAGCGGTCGCGGCGTCCGGTCAGGAGCTTCCACGAATAACTCTGGTGGCCCACGTCCCACACGACCTTGTCGCCGGGCGGCGTGAAGACACGCAGCAACGCGATGGTGAGTTCGACTGTTCCGAGATTCGAGGCCAGGTGGCCCCCCGTCTTGCTGACGGTATCAAGGATCACCGCACGCAGTTCTTCGGCCAGTGCCGGCAACGCCTCGGCCGGCAACGTCCGGAGATCAGACGGCGATTGGATCTGTTGCAAATAATCAGACATGTCAGGGTCGTCAGGGCTTCTGCTCGCCGAGCGGGGTCCGTCGCTTCATGATCTGAAGTGTCGTGCTATTCTGCCCGAAATCGGGCACCTCTTGCACGCCGTCGTAATGCTGTCCCAATACACTTAAGATCGCTTGGCGCCGCGCGGCGGGAACCTCATCCATCACCGGCGAACGGATGGCAAAACCGTAACCGCTGTAGGCCGCGACGCTGGCCGGTGCCGCTGCCAGCAACGCGTCTAGCCGCGCATCATTCATCACATGGTAACGGGCGGCCTCATCATCGCTGAGCTGCGGGAAATAACTGAAGGGCCCCATCTCCAGTCCCTCGGGGACGCGCATGCCCGCCTCGACCGCCAGATATAGATCCTGGGTCAGCAGGAGGTCATCCGTTCCGGACAGTGCGCGCACATCGCGCGCCGTCTGGCGAAGGACGGCCAGATCCGGCATCGCTTTACGCACCACCCAGAAACGGTCCTGACGCGCGACGAACCACGACTGCGCCAGCGGTGACCCGAAGCTCGCCAACAGGCTGCCGGTCACCCACAGCAAACAGACACATCCGCGCAGAGAACCCGACGAGGTACTATTCGCGGCCCATCCTGCGACCGCCGCGGCCAAAAGGCCCATGACCGGAACCTGATAGTCGTCATACGGGAACGGACTGGCAAGCTGCACCCCGAAGACCGCCAGGAACGCCGCCAACCAAAGCCACGGCCAGAACTGGCCGCGGTAGAGGATGCCTGTCGGCTCTTCCTGTGCGATCGTATTCGCAACGCCACTGCCGCGAAACAGTCGAAAAATAGTCAAAGCAGCCAGCAACAGTACCGCAGGCAGATAGGCCTGCACCACACGTGCCAGCGAACCGGCCATAAAGAAGGGATCACGACCGCCGCGCGCCACATGGAATGACTGACTGAACAGGAAAACTTCGGGCGCCTCCAACAGGGTGGGGCCGAACGCCAGCGCCAAACCCACGCCCCCCCCGAGCGCGAACCAGAAGAAGGCCGCACCGGTTTTGCGATAGGAGATCAGTAGCGCCAAAACGGTCACCGGCAACATCGCGCCCAGCGACAGGCGCACGCCAGCAGCGAAAGCCACCAGCATGCCGGCCGGCAACGCCCACATGCAGGAGAGATGCGAACGTGTCTTGCGGCGGCGCGACAGGCTCAACGTGAGCACCAGAAAGCCGCCGAGCAACAGACACGAGGCCAGCGCGTAGGTTTTCGGGATCGTCGTAAAATAGACGTGATAGAGATTGCAGGCCGTCAACGCGAACGCGATTAAACCGGCTTCGGCCGCACGCGGCGAGGGCACGGCGCGTCGCGCCAGTCCCGCCGCCAGCACCCCGCTCAACAGGCCCAGCACAGCGGTAAAGATGCGCCCACCCAACACGCCGTGCGGCGACCAGAACGGAGCAAACACGCCATAGAGGTAGGGCATCACCGGCCCTTGGGTAAAGAAAAAGTCACGATACGGCAGGCGTCCGTCCGCCACGGCACGCGCAGCGTACAGATACCAGCCCTCGTCCTGATTCAGATTGCCGAACCAGACCGACGCCGCATACAGCACCAACGACGCAACCGTTACACTCGCGGCCGCCAGCCAGATACACACTTGATGTCCCCTTGAACGAAGCATACCCCTCTTCACATTTGTTGAGGAAATATAGCACACCCGCCGAACGCGCACCAATCACTATGTTACTGGACCAGATCGCGGAGCCGAGTCTTTTGTAATCGCCGAAGATGGTGATTGGGGTTGCCGTATCTACCTTTTCGACCGTCACCGCCAGATGATGCCAGAGGCCCGAGGAAGCGGGAACAGTGGTGCCGCCCGAACCGTCGTGCGGACGCCATTCTCACCCGCGGGCAGCCACCACGCGACCGTCTTGTCCGTCGCCGTAAATCCGGCAAGGCCCACCAACGCTAACAGACAAGTTTTCCTTATATTTCACCTCCATGTCATTTCTCATAACCGGCCACCTGCTGTCCCTCCCGTCACCATTCCAGCCGTTTCCGGCGATGATCTGGCCATGGGTATACTGGCGGTAGTTCTCCATGATGTCGGTCTCGACACCGCACGCGCGAGGATCTGGCTTCGAACCGATACCCGGTGCCTGCAGCCAGAAGGCTGAGTGCCAGCCGGGATACTTCGTCTGTCGGCAGCGGACCTCGAAGTAACCGTATTTCTTCATGAAAAGAGGCTTACGATATTGACCAAAAGGCCAGAAGCCTTTCGTATCTTTGGGGATGTCGAAGGTCAGCGAACCGGTCTGAAGATGCGGCGAGCAGAAGTCATCGCCTTTACGAATGAGATGAAGCCGCAGCGTCTCGCCCGTCATCTCGACACCTTCAAAGTTGTGCGCAAACGCCGGGAAATCATACCCCCCGGAAACTCCTTTCTGGAGTCAGGAACGGGAGATTGGGTTTCGCCACGCACTCGAAATCATGTGTTCCCGGCCCCACCGGGCGGCTGGCCAACCGATTACCGGATGGGGCCCTTTTCCCTTGCCAACACACCGCCCGCATGCCAAACTACTTGCAGTTGTAAACGATTGATGGCAGAGCTACGCGAAGTGTATGCGTTCATGATAAAGAAAGTGGAGCAGGTGATTCGGGAGCGCGGGTGCCCTCGCCCGCAACAAAGTTTCATGCAAAGAGGACTACTTTGAAGTCGGCCACAGAGATATTACGGCGCGCAGATATCGTCACGACGCGGCAGCGTGTCGGGCTGTTGGAGATGCTGTTGCGCCGCACCGACCATCCGGATGCCGAGACGCTGTTGGCTGAGGCAAGGGACGGCATGCCGTCGCTCTCCGTGGACACCGTGTACCGTACGCTCAATCTGTTTTCTGAAGCTGGTGTGATTCAGCGCATGGCCGTTCCCACGCGGCGCGCCCGGTTTGACGGGAACACCGATCCGCACGACCACTTCCTGTGCTCGGACTGCGAGACCATCCAGGACATTCCGCGCCCGTCAAAACGGACGGCGGCCATCCCAGCGCAGGCCAGCGCCTGCGGCATCGTGTCGGATGTGCAGACCGTCTATGTTGGCGTCTGCCGCCGTTGCGCCGCGCAGCACCGCTCTTTCACGCCGCAACGGGTCGGATAAGCCTGTGGGGCGTTGTCCTGCACGCATCGCGAATGGGGTGAAAATAGCGGCTGACCATCGGTGCGCATGTCAAGAACGTGCGTTTTTACCTGAAATCGGACGCCGTCACGCCGGGCATCCATACCCAGGCGCATCGGAAGTCTCAAGCCCGGTGTCCAGTGTCGGCCAAAACGCCTGACACCACGTTTAGATCTCCAGCACGCGCGCGAGGATGGCGGGTTCCTGCCGGAAAGGCGCCCCCAGCCCTTCGTAAAAGCCGTGCGCCTCGATCAGGTGGATGTTCAGCTCGGTGTAGACCACCTGTCCGCCGCTGCGCAGGTTACGCACATCGACGAACTCCTTGCGGCAGAGCCCCTCGTGCGGAAAGGGACAGGGCAGCAGGCCGCGCACGCTGTCGACGCGCACCTCGAAGTGATCGAGCACGGTGACCGGCTCTCCCAGCCCCTCGGCCCCGGCGTCGCGCAACGCGCGCATGCGCGCGGCGATCGCGGCATGGGTGAGGCCGAGCCGGCGGACCTCGGCGTCGTCAGCTTCAAGAATATCGCGCAGCGGTCGGCGATCATGGCCCAGCAGCCCGTCGCGCGTGATGACGCCCGGCCGCATGCGGTCCTGAATGATGTCGTCTTGGCGGCTCTGTTTCACGGCACGCTCCTCGCTCACTAGAATTTGTCGTAGAAGATCTTCGATTCCGGCATGCCCTTTTCGCGCAACACCTGGATGCAAGCGTCGATCATCAGCGGACTCCCGCAGAGAAAGGCCTCGGCCTGCGAGGCGTCCCGCACGTGGCGCGCGACCACTTCGGTCACGCGGCCAACCTCGCCCTCCCAATGATCGGCAGGATCGGGGTTCGAGAGCGCAGGGATGAAGCGGAAATCGGGCAGGGTCTTCTCCAGCTCGCGCATGAACTCAAGCAGAAAGAGGTCGCGCCGGGCACGCGCCCCGAAGAAGTAGCGGCAGCGGCGCGGGTTGCCAGTGCGCGCCATCTCGGTCAGGATCGACTTGATCGGCGCCATGCCCGAGCCGCCGGCGATGCAGAGCATCTCGGCATCCGAGTCGGTCAGCCCGAACTCGCCGTACGGGCCGTTGAGCGTGACCGTGTCGCCGACCCTCAGGTGCTTGTGCACGTAGGTGGTGCAGATGCCGTTGGGCACATAGCGGATCTCCAGCTCGATGCGGCGGGTGTCCGCGGGTCCGGAGGCGACCGAATACGCGCGGTAGACCGGCTCGTCGGTCAACGCGTACGGCGGGACCTCGAGCTGGATGTACTGCCCGGCCTTGAAATGGATCTCCGGTGGATCCTCAAGGTCAAGCGTGACCTGCTTGATGTCGTGGGTGAGGTCCGTGAGATCCGCGACACGCGCACGGTACTGCTTGACCTGGAACAGCTCGTCGGGGATGCGGATCTGAAGGTCGCGCCGGACCTTGACCTGGCAGGCGAGCCGGATGTTCGCCTTCTGTTCTTCCGGAGTCAGCCAGGGCGTCTCGGTTGGCAACAGCGGCCCGGCCCCCTCCAGCACCGTGACCTTGCACAGGCCGCAGGAGCCGCGCCCGCCGCAGGCCGACGGGATGAAGATGCGCTCGTCCTTGAGCGTCGCGAGCAGCGAGCGGCCGCCCGCCACGGTCATCTCCTTCTCGCCGTTGATCGTGATCCGGCAAGGGCCAACACGACCGAGCGTCGCCGCAGCGAGCATCAGCAGCAACGCGAGCCCGGTGTTAATCGCGCAAAGAACGCCGACCGCTATGAGGAGTGCTGTCATGTCAGTTGAGGTTCACCATGCCGTTAAAGCCCATGAAGGCGAGGGCCATGGTGCCGGCGATGATCAGCGCGATGCCGGGGCCTTCCAGGCCGCGCGGGATGCGGCCGCGCTGGGCCAGACGCTGCCGGATCCCGGCCATGGCCAGGATCGCCAGCGCCCAGCCCAGACCGCTGCCAAGGCCGTACCCCGCCGCCTGCCAGAAGGTGTACTCGCGGATCACCATGAAGAGGCTGGCGCCGAGGATCGCGCAGTTGACCGTAATCAGCGGCAGGAAGACGCCGAGCGCGGTGTAAAGGGTTTCAGAAACGCGTTCAATGATCATCTCGATGAGATGGACAAACGCGGCGATCACCACGATGAAGACGATGAAGCGCAGATAGACCAGATCGAGCGGCACCAGCACGTACGCGTAGACCAGCCAGTTGAGCACACTGGTGACGGCCATGACAAACACCACCGCCACGCCCAGCCCGGTCGAGGTCTTCAGCTCGCGCGAGCACCCGAGGAACGAGCACATGCCCAGGTAGTTGGTCAGCAGGATGTTGTTGGTGAAGACCGCCGCAAAGAGGATCGGGAAAAAGCCGAGCTGCTCCATATCACGCCTGCGCTTTCCGGGCGGGGTTCAGGATCCACCCTTTGACGATCCAGATGAAGAGCGCCAGCACAAAGAAGCCGCCGGGCGCCATCACCATGATGGTCCAGTTCTGCCAGCCGCCGCCGAGCAGCGGCACGCCCCCGATGCCGCCGGTGCCGAGCAGTTCGCGCACAGCCGCGATGATCAGCAACACGTAGGCGTAGCCGATGCCGGAAGAAAGTCCGTCGATCAGCGCGGTTTTGGGCGGCGAGGTCAACACCACCGCTTCGGCGCGTCCCATGACAATGCAGTTGGTGATGATCAGGCCGACGTAGGGGCCGAGCTGGCGCGAGATCGCAGGGGCGTAGGCCTTGAGATAGATATCGACCAGCATCACCAGGCAGGCGATGACCAGCACCTCCACCATCATGCGGATCCGCGACGGGATCCAGTTGCGCAGCAGCGAGAGCGTCAGGTTCGAGAGCGCGGTCACGAAGATCAGACCCAGACACATGACCCATGTGTTCTTGAGCACGTTGGTGACCGCCAGCGTCGAGCAGATGCCGAGCACCTGCACGAAGACGGGATTCTGCGCGCCGAGGTTCTCTTTGAAGAGGCTCCACTGTTTGGATGTCATCATGGGGCTGGCTCCTCTGCGGGCCGCGTCAGGTCGCGGGCCACGTCGTTCAGCATGTCGCGGATCGCGGCCGAGGTGACGGTCGCGCCGGTGATGGCGTCCAGCTCGTCCGGCCGTGTCGAGCGCGTGCCCTCCGGAACCAGCCGGAAGGGGCCGCGCCGTCCTTCGGTCTGCGCCAGAAACCACGGTTCGGTGATGCGCGCGCCGAGGCCGGGCGTTTCGTTTTGGTCCAGAATGCGGAGCTGACGAAAGGCACCGGTGGCGGGATCGACACCGACCACCGCGGTGATCAGGCCCCAGAGCCCGCGCGCCTGGCGCCGGTAGACCACGGTGCGCACCGCGCCGCCCGGCGCGTCGCGCACCAGAAAGCGGCCGGATGCCGCCGGTTCCTCGGTCACCGCGCCGGCGTACCATGCGGCGACCGCCGCCGGATCGGCAGGGACCGCCTGGCCGGCGACCTCCATCACCGCCCGCTGCAGAAAGAGATTGGCGTTGCGCTCCACTTGCTCAGCCGTGGCCAGCGAGAGCGCGGCCACGCAGGTGATCAGCACGGCCGAAAGCGCGGCCATGAAGCCGACGGCGCGCAAGCCCTCTTTGACGGCAGGCGTCATCAAGCGGCGGCCCTCCTCTGCCGGGCATCCTGCAGCGCCTTGATGCCGAGATCCATGATCGGCGCGAACATGTTGGCCAGCAGGATCGCGAACATGGTGCCTGCGGGCCAGGCCGAGAAGGAGGCGATCAGGCTCGACATCGCGCCGATGAACGCGCCGTAGATCCAGCGTCCGGGATCGGTCTGCGAAGCCGACACCGGATCGGTCGCATAGAAAAAGAGGCCGATCACCAGGCTGCCGGCCATCGCGGCCCTCAGCGGGTCGGCCCCGCCGCCGGCATCCAGCAGCCAGAGGAGCGTCTGCACGGCGAAAAAGCCGAGAAAGCCTGCGATGACGATCCGGTGGTTGGCGGCCTTTTTCCAGACGATGTAGAGCCCGCACAGGATCGTGAGCGCGGCGCTGGTGCCGCCGATCACGCCCGGGCAGATCCCGATAAAGAGATCCCAGAGCGAAGGCAGACTGGTGAAGCCGCGCTCGGCCAGCGCGGCTTCGGAAAGCTTGAGCAGCGGGCCTGTCGTGGCGCTGGTAATCGCGTCGGGCGGCGCGGAAGCCGCACGCCAGCCCCAGTGCAGCAGGCCGGAGGGGAAGGGCCGGAAGGGTTCGGTCCACTGCGCGGTCATGGCGTTGCCGAAACTGACATAAATGAAAGCGCGGCCGGTGAGTGCGGGATTAAAGACATTGCGGCCAAAGCCGCCATAGACCATCTTGCCGAACACGATGCCGAACACGATGCCGATGACCGCCATCCAGAACGGCAGCCCAGGCGGCAGGGAGAAGGTGTAGAGCAGGGCCGAGACGAAGACCGCCGAAGAGACCGGCTCGCGGCGCGGCCGGGTGAAGGCCGCCTCGGCGAGAAACGCGGCGGCACCGACCGTCAGGGCCAGGGCCGCGACGCGCCAGCCGAAGAGCGCGATTGCGAAAGCCAGCATTGGCGCACAGGCGTAAAGCACATGCCGCATCGGCCGCTGCCAGTTGATCCACTTCACCTTTTGCGCCATCTGCCCCTCCAAATAAGTGTCCGTATCATATCGCTTTGATGGGCGCAATTCAATGCCGCCTGACTGTAAGGTTGACGCAGGGCGTTTTTATTTGAACTGGGCTCGCGCGTTGTTTATCAGGGAAACACTT
>DAOTKE010000081.1:0-16139 GCA_035449085.1 Kiritimatiellia bacterium
AGATCACAGAATCGTGACCATCTTTCTGCGGTTGATCGTCGCACGTTTGGGTGCCAAAAGCAAGCGTCCGTTCATGAAAACTCCGGCCCTGTGACACTTGAAGCTCGCGGCGGGTTATGGCAAAATACGCGCCCAAATGGTCAGAGCAGGGTCTGTCATCACACTGGAGGCGTATGCCAAGATCAACCTGACGTTGGAAATCTTGGGCAGACGGCCGGACGGGTACCATGAGCTGCGCAGTATCGTGATGCCCGTCACGCTGTCCGACACGGTCGCGCTCACCTCCACCTACGCGCAGCCCGCCATGACGGTCACCGCCGCGCCGGGGGTGGATCTCTCCAAAATCGGCTCGATGGACCGCAATCTGGCCGTGCGCGCCGCGCGCCTGATGCAGCTCCGTTACCGGGTCAATGCCGGCGCGCGCATCCATATCCACAAACGCATCCCGATCGGCGGCGGCCTGGGCGGCGGCAGCGCGGATGCCGCCGGGGTGATCGTGGGGCTGGACCGTCTCTGGCAACTGGGGCGCCCGCGCGCGGAACTGATGGCATTGGGCGCGGAGCTGGGCAGCGACATCCCGGCGCTGATCCACGGTGGCGCGGTGCTGATGGAGGGGCGCGGCGAGCGGGTGCGGGGGCTTTTTGACAGTGCGCCGCCGCCGGACTGCAAGGGCTTCTGGCTGGTCATCGCCAACCCCGGCATCATGTGCTCGACCCCCGAGGTTTTCAGGAAATGGAGAGGGGGCTTGACTGTGAACCCCCTCCTTCTCCATAATATGGCCTCTTCTATCCGTACCAGCGACGTTTCGTCAGCGGCGTTGGCGCTTCATAACGGCTTGCAACCGGCGGTTTACGAAAGTTACCCCGGCGTCGCCCAAACGGCTGTCCGGCTTCAGGAGGCGGGCTGTCTGGGTGTTTTGCTTTCCGGCAGCGGGGCGTCCGTGTTTGGTTTGGCCAGGGACGAGGCGCACGGGCGGGAGATCAGCCGGCGGCTGGGGGCCGGCGTGTGGCACGTTGTGGCACAGACCTGCCCGGTGGTGTAATGGCAGCACAAGAGACTTTGACTCTCTCAGAGGTGGTTCGAATCCACCCCGGGCAACCAGTGTGTTTGGGAAAGTGTGAACGAGCATGATTGTTTTTTCAGGAACAGCGAACCTGCCGCTGGCCGAGCGGATGATGGCTTACCTGGGCACCCGGCTGGGCGACATCAATATCCGTCGCTTCCCGGACGGTGAGACCCACGTCAAGATCGTGGACAACGTGCGCGGCAAGGACGTGTTCATGGTGCAGTCGATCTGCACGCAGCCCAACGAGATGCTGATGGAGCTGCTGATCATGATCGACGCCGCGCGCCGGGGCTCCGCGGCGCGCATTACCGCGGTGCTCCCTTATTACGGCTATGCGCGGCAAGACCGCAAAGACCAGCCGCGCGTGCCGATCACCGCGAAGCTCGTGGCCAATCTGCTGGTGGCCGCCGGCGCCAACCGCGTGCTGACGATGGACCTGCACGCCCAGCAAATCCAAGGATTTTTTGATATTCCCGTCGACCACCTGCACGCCGCGCCGGTAATGGTGAAGTACCTGCGCGAGATGAAGCTCAAGAAGCCGCTCGTCGTGTCGCCCGATACCGGAGGGGCAAAAGCGGCTTACGCTTACTCACAAATGCTGGGCACGGGCCTGGCGATTGTGGCGAAGCAGCGTATGGGAGATGCGGAGGTGGACGCCTTTAGCGTCGTTGGCGACGTGAAAGGGTGTGACGTGATCATGGTCGATGACATGACCACGACGTGCGGAACGCTGTGCGCGGCCGCCAAGCTCCTGAAGGAGAAGGGGGCCGCGTCCGTTCGGGCGGCGGTCACCCATATTCCCCTCACGGAGAAGGGCGTCGAACGCTTGAGGAAGGACGCCGGGCTCACCGAGCTGGTCGTGACGGACACGGTCCCTTTGCGGGCCGGTCTGAACGTGGACGAGCTGCCGGTGAAGCTGACGGTGCTGTCCGTCTCCGAGCTGCTGGGCGAGGCGATCCGCAGGATCCACCAGGACCAGTCCGTGAGCTCGCTGTTCAGGTACTGAGCGGCGGCACGGGCAAGCAACGAAAAGCCGAAGCGGCATGTGACAGGCGCGGTGATCAGGTTCCCCCCGAACCCAGGGTTGTGTTCGGTTCCGGAGCGGGTTGATCCGCGCTGTCTGCGCAGGCGGCCACGGCGTTAGTGACAGAGGAAAACATGGCGAACGAACAGATCAAACTGAAGGCCGAGCCGCGCACGGAACAGGGTTCCGTGGCTGTGGGCCGGCTGCGCCGCGCCGGGAACATTCCCGCCGCGGTGAACCGTATCGGGGGCGGCACGACGCTGGTGAAACTCAACACGCACGCATTTGTCATCATGCTGCGTCACCACGCGAGCGAGCAGATGCTCGTGACGCTCGACCTCGATGGCCAAGAGATCCCCGCGCTGATGCGCGAGGTGCAGTACGACGTGATGACGGGCCGTCCGATTCACGCGGATTTCGGCGAGGTTTCGCTGAGCAAGAAGATCCGTGTCTCGATCCCCCTGCTCCTGGTGGGTGAGCCGGAAGGCGTCAAGATCGGCGGCGGCATTCTGCAGCAGATGCTGCGCTCGGTGGAAGTCGAGTGCCTGCCGACAGAGATCGTCGAATCCTTCGGCGTCGATGTCGCCGCTCTCAAGCTGGGTCAATCGATGTTTGCGCGCGACCTCAAGCTGGGCGATGCCTATACGGTCATCACCGGCAAGGATTCCGTGATCGCGACGGTTGCGGCACCTGAAGAGGACGCGGCCGGCGCCGCTGCTGGCACCGCCGCAGCCGCACCCGAAGTGATCACCAAGGGCAAGAAGGAAGAGGGGGCTGAAGACGCCGCTCCCGCCGCCAAGAAGTAACCCGGAGGGCACCACCGCGTGAAAATGATTGCGGGACTGGGCAACCCCGGTGCGGAGTACGCGAACACGCCACACAACGTCGGCTTCGAGGTTGTCGACCTGTTGGCGGAGCGCGCGGCGACCGGTTGGAAAAACAGTTCCGGGTTTCACGCGCGCGTCGCGCGCATCGCCTGTGCGGGCGGCCCGCTGCTGCTGGTCAAGCCTCAGACCTTCATGAATCTGAGCGGCACCAGCGTGGCACCTCTGCTGCGCTATTACGGCGGTTCTCCGGCCGACTTGACGGTGATCCTGGACGATGCGGACTTGCCCCTGGGCACGTTGCGAATCCGGGCATCGGGGGGAAGCGGAGGACACCGCGGACTGGCCTCGATTATCGAGGCGCTGGGAACCGAAGGGTTCCCGCGGGTCCGGCTGGGCGTGGGACGCGACGAGCGCGGCGACTTGGTCAAACATGTGCTGAGCCGTCTGGACGGCGAGCGCATGCGCCTGATGCGGGCAACGATCGAGGCGGCCGCCGACGCGGTGCAGTGCCTGACCGACAACGGATTGAACGAAGCGATGAACCGGTTCAACGGCTGGCGCGCCGACGGGGCGCTGCCGGATGAAACCAAGTGAGAACAGTATGAAAAAATACGATGGCTTGTATATCTTCGCCGGCTCGGCGAAAGATGACGTTCTGGACAAACAGATCGACAAGGTGCGCGGCGAAATCACGCGCCTGTCCGGCAACGTGCTGACCACGGAGGTGCTCGGCAAACGGACCTTTGCGCGCCCGATGCAGAAGCGCGACAACGGCGTCTATGTGAAGATTCGCTTTGAGTTGGACCCCAGCCAGGTCTCCGCGCTCCTCGGCCGCTACCATCTTTCCGAGGATGTCTTCCGCGTGCAGATCCTGGCCGTGGACGACCGCCGCGAAGCTGTCCTGGCCCGGCAGGCCGAAGAGCGCAAGGCCCGCGAGGCCGCGCGCGCTGAGGCTGAGGCCGCCGCCAACGAAAACAAGGACATCCCGGGCGAGGCGTAAGCCCGTCTGGATGCAGGGACGAAAGGACGGTAAACCATGGCTTCCTTCAACAAGGTGATCATCGCCGGCAATCTCACACGCGATCCGGATATTCGTACCGCAGGGAGCGTCAAAGTGGCGGATCTCCGCCTTGCAATCTCCGAGACGTGGCGCGATAAGACCTCGGGGCAACCCAGGGAGGTGACCTGTTTTGTTGATGTGGTGGCGTGGGATAAACAGGCGGATTTCTGCCAACAGTACTTCTCCAAAGGCAAGGGCATGCTCGTCGAGGGGCGCCTGCAGATGGATGAGTGGACGGACAAGCAGACCAATGAGAAGCGCAGCAAGCTGCGTGTGCGGGCCGACCGCATCCTGTTCTGGGGCGGACCGCCGCCGCGACAGGACGGCGCAGCGGCTCCCGCCGCGACACGTACTGTAGCCCCCGCCCCGGCCGCGTCCGGCGCAACGGCTCCTGAGCCGCCCGCTTTCGGCGGCGATGACGCTGGAACGCTCACGCAGGATGACGAGGCTTTGCCGTTTTAAAGACAACGTTTGAATAAGAGGAATCAAGCTTATGGCCATGCAAAAAAGAAACAACCGACCGGACCGGGACAGCCGCGAACGCGACATGACGCCCGCCCGTAAACGTGTGCGCATTCTGGACCCGAACGACGTCGTGGACATCAACGATGTCGAATTTCTCCGCCGTTTCGTCACCGAATACGGCAAAATCGTTCCGGCGCGCCTCACCGGCGTCACGGCTGCCCAGCAGCGCCAGATCAAACAGGGCGTTCGTCGCGCCCGCAACATGGGCCTGATGGCCTAAGACCGGAAAGGATTGCACCGTTATGTCAACTGAACTCCTTTTGCTGTCGGATGTCGACAAACTCGGCAAGGCCGGCGATGTCGTCAAAGTGGCGGACGGTTACGCCCGTAACTACCTGCTGCCGCAGGATCTCGCGGCGCCAGTCTCGAAGCACGCGTTGCGTCGCCTCGAGAAACTACGCAAAGAACGCGAGGAGGTCATGCGCATCCAGCTCGCCGAGGCTAAAGACAAGGCCTCGAAACTGGATAACGCGTCGGTCACCCTGCGCGCCAAGACGGTCGACGGCACCCGCCTCTATGGTTCGATCCAAGCCGCGGACATCGTGGCCGCGCTGGAGGCCGGTCAGAAAGTCACCGTCGATAAGTCCCAGATTGTGCTCGAAGAGCCGATCAAGGAGACCGGCACCTTTGACATCCCCGTGAAGCTCCATCCCGAACTGACCTGCACCATCAAGGTGTGGGTCGTCGAGGGCTGAAGCCGTAACGGGCCGCGTCACTGAGACGAATTTTAGGATTCAGGATTGAGGCGAAAGGAGTTACCATAGCTCCCGAACCCTGGATCCTGAATCCTAAATCGTTTACCCCCATGCAGACACCCGCACCACCCTCCGCCCCCCTGCGCACCGTCCCGCACAGCGCCGAAGCCGAACGCGGCGTCCTTGGCTCGATCCTGCTGGATGCGGCCGGCGACAGCCGTGTGCTGGACCTCTGCACCGAGAACGGCATCGTTCCCGAATCATTCTATGTCCCCGCGAATCGCCTGATCTTTGAGACCTTGGTCGAGATGTCGCGCGCCGCGCTCACGATCGATCCTCTCACCCTGACCGAACGGCTACGCGCCTTGAACCGTCTCGACGGGATCGGCGGCTCCGCCGCCATCCAGGCGCTGATCGACGAGACCCCCACCGCCGCCCACGCGGAATACTACATCAACATCGTGCGGCAGAAATACCTGCTGCGCACCGTGATCGCCTGCGCCCGCGATGCCGAACGCCGCTGTTTCAATGAAGCGGTCAGCGCCGACCTGATCCTCGGCGAGATCGAACAGCAGTTCCTCAGCATCGCCGACCGGCGTGAGGGCACCGGCCTGACCTGGCCCCAAGCCATCACCAATACGATGGGCCACATCGACCGGCTCTTCTCGCTCGGCCCCGGCAGCGTGGCCGGCCTGCCCACAGGGTTTAAGAACCTCGACAAGAAACTCAAAGGGCTGCGCAACGGCGAGATGATCGTGCTGGCCGCGCGTCCCTCGATGGGCAAGACCTCGCTGGCCATGAACATCGCCGAGTGCGTCGCGCTGGGTAGGGATATCTATGGACGTCCGATGAAAGGCGACCACAGCCGCCCCCATGCCGTCGGCGTGTTCTCGCTTGAGATGTCCACCGAGTCTCTCGCCATGCGCATGCTCTGCGGCTATGCGGGGGTGCCCGGCTTCAAGATCGACCAGGGGATCGGCAACATCAAGAACATCAACCAGCAGCTCACCCGCGCCGCCTCCGAACTCGGCAAGGCGCCGATCTATGTGGATGACACCGGTGGTCTTGATGTCATGGACATGCGTGCCCGGGCGCGGCGCATGAAGAAGCGCTACAAGATCGAGCTGATCGTGATCGACTATCTCCAGCTCTGCAACTGCCGCGAATTCGCCAAGCAGGGGCGCCAGATCGAAACCTCGCAGATCTCCGGTCAGATCAAGGCCATGGCCAAAGAGCTGAACCTGCCGGTCATCGTGCTCAGCCAGCTCAGCCGCGCCCCCGAACAGCGCGGCGACAAAACCAACAAGCCCAAACTCTCCGACCTGCGCGACTCGGGTGCCATCGAACAGGATGCCGACGTCGTGCTGCTGTTGCGCCGCCCCTGCAAGGCCCCGGGCGATCCCGAATTTGAAGATTCGCGTCTCGCCATTGTCGACGTCGCCAAGCACCGCAACGGCCCCACCGGCGAGGTCCGGCTCGATTTCGACGACGCCCTCACACGCTTCGGTGACCGCGCCGACGCCGGCACCAGCGAGACCGCCGACCTCGAGCCCGATCCCTCGGCTGACATTCCCTAACGCCCGTTCCCGCCCCACCATGCGAAAAACGGCCAGGCACGACAATGCTTCGCATCCCATGCGCCCGCAGGTGCTCATGGCGCTCGCCTTTTTGTTGGCGATCCTCACCGGAGCCTTTCTGCTGACGCTGCCCGCAGCCAACACCAACGGCCAGTGGCGTGATGCGGTCTCAGCCATCTTCACCGCCACCAGCGCCACCTGCGTCACGGGACTCTCGGTGATTGACGTCGGCAGTGAGCTCACACGCTTCGGCCAGCTCGTACTGCTCACACTGATCCAGCTCGGCGGACTCGGCGTCACGACCTTCGGCACCTTTCTGCTGGTGCTTGTCGGCCGCCGCCTCAGCGTTCAGAACGAATTCGTGCTGATGGACGCCTATGGCGTGGAAAAGGTCAAAGGCATCCGCGCCCTGCTGCTCTGGACCATCGGCTTCACCCTGTTCTTCGAAAGCATCGGCATCCTCCTACTCTGGACGCGCTACCTGAGACCGCATCCATCGCTCCCCCTTCCCTACGACTCATGGACCGCCCTGTACTATGCCGCCTTCCACGCCGTCAACGCCTTCTGCAACGCCGGCTTCTCGTTACATCGCAACAGCCTGATCACTTTCCAGCACGATCCCCTTTATTTGGGCACCATTGATTTTCTCGTGGTTGCGGGAGGCCTCGGATTTCTGGTGCTCTACAATCTGGTGACCATCAAGTTCTGGCGACGCAACCGCATGACACGCGGACGCATCACCCTGCACACGAGGGTTGTCCTGATCGCCACCGCCCTCCTGATCCTGATCGGATGCGTGCTGATACTCGCACTGGAGATGCCCTACACGCTGAAGGATCTCCCCCTTGCCGACAAGTTGAGTTGTGCGCTCTTCCACGGCATCTCCGCGCGGACCGCCGGCTTCAATGTCCTACCCATGGACGAACTCCAAGAGGTCACCCGGTTCGTCACCGCCCTGTTCATGCTGATCGGCGGCTCACCCGGCTCCGCCGCGGGCGGCATCAAGACCACCACCATGGTCGTCCTGATCATGACCGCGATCGCCATGTGCCGCAACCGCCGCGACACGGTCCTTTTCAGCCGCACGTTGCCGTATGCGGTCGTGCGCGAGGCGGTCGTGATCTTCCTGCTCATGCTGTCACTCGTCGCGCTGGCCTACGGCGTGCTGCTGTTCGTTGAAGCGCCGCAGCAGGGCGACGACGCCTCGAAGCTCTTTTTCGAAATCGTCTCCGCGGTCGGCACCACCGGGCTCTCAATTGACCACACCGGATCATTGTCGAACGCCGGCCGTTGGGTTATCATCGTGTGCATGTATGTCGGGCGTCTCGGCCCTCTCTCCGTCGCGCTGATGATCGGCAGCCGCGACGAGAGCCAACGTATCCGTTACCCCGAAGAGGAGATCGTTGTCGGTTAACGCTCAACTCTCAACGCTCAACTCTCAACGCTCAACGTTCAACTCCTAATTCCTAATTCCTCACTGACACCATGAGCTTCCACTCAGACACCCTGTGCGTTCAGGCCGGCTGGCAGCCGAAAAACGGCGAGCCGCGCGTGCTGCCCGTCTTTCAAAGCACGACCTTCAAGTACGACAGCAGCGAGCATGTCGGCGACCTCTTCGACCTGAAGGTCTCCGGGCACTTCTATACCCGGCTCAGCAACCCGACCGCCGAGGCGGTCGAGAACAAGATCGCCGCGCTGGAGGGCGGCGTCGGCGCGCTGATGACCGCCTCGGGCCAGTCTGCGTCGCTGATCGCGATCCTCAACCTCTGCGGCAGCGGCGACCACTTCATCGCCTCGGGCGCCATCTACGGCGGCACCACCAACCTCTTCAGCGTCACGCTCAAGAAGCTGGGCATTGAGGTCACCTACGTCGATCCCTACGCCTCTGACGACGAGATTCAGGCGGCTTTTCGCCCGAACACCCGCGCGGTCTTCGGCGAAACCATCGCCAATCCCGCGCTGACGGTGCTCGACATCGAGCGTTTCGCGCGTGTGGCCCACGCCAACGGTGTCCCCCTGATCGTCGACAACACCTTCCCGACCGCCGTGCTCTGCCGCCCCATCGACTTCGGTGCGGACATCGTCACCTACTCCACCTCCAAATACCTGGACGGACACGCGGTCTCGCTCGGCGGCATGATCGTGGACAGCGGCCGCTTCGACTGGCGCGCGAGCGGCAAGTTCCCGGGGCTGACCGAACCCGACCCCTCTTACCACGGCATCGTCTACACGGACACCTTCGGCCCGGCCGCCTTCATCGTCAAGGCCCGCGTGCAGCTCATGCGCGATCTGGGCGCGGCCCCCTCCCCGATGAACGCCTTCCTGCTCAACCTCGGCATGGAAACGCTGCACCTGCGCATGGAGCGCCACTGCCGCAACGCGGAGGCGGTCGCCGCCTTCCTCGAACGCCATCCGGCGGTCGCCTGGGTCAACTATCCCGGCCTGCCCTCCTCGAAGGATGCCGCGCTCGTCAAAAAGTACCTGCCGCGCGGCGCCTGCGGCGTGATCTCCTTCGGCGTCAAAGGCGGACGTGAAGCCGCCGTGCGCTTCATGGACAGCCTGAAGCTCGCGGCCATCGTCGTGCATGTCGCCGACGCCCGCACCGGCGTGCTGCATCCCGCCAGCACCACCCACCGTCAGCTCACCGACGCGCAGCTCGCCGCCGCCGGCATCAGCCCGGATCTCGTGCGCCTGTCGGTCGGCATCGAGGACGTGAAGGATATCATCGCCGACCTGGAACAGGCCCTGGCCGCGCGCGGTGCGTAATCTGCATAACCAAAAACACCGGTTTTTTCTAGCCATGATTACTGGATTAACAGGATTGGAATTAAGCAGTTACATCATGTTAATCCTGTAATCCTGGCTGAATGATCCCCAACCTTGGAGACACCATGAAACGCATCGGCATCATCGGCGCAGGACGCTTCGGATCGTCGCTCGCGGAAAGCCTCGCGGAACACGGCGCAGAGGTTCTGCTGATTGACCAGGATCGCGACATCGTTCAGGAGTTTTCGGAATTCGTCACCCGCGCCGTCGAGGGCGACGTGACCAACCGGCGCACGCTGGAGGATGCCGGCTTTCAAGAGTGCGATGTCGTGGTCGTGGCGATCGGCAACAACCTCGAAGGCAGCATCATGGCCACCGTGAACTGCAAGGAACTCGGCGTGCCGACCGTCGTGGCCAAAGCCAACTCCGACCTGCACGGCAAGATTCTCAAGCGCGTCGGCGCCGACATGGTGGTCTACCCGAACCGCGATTCGTCGCACCGCCTCGCGCGCACATTGCTTTCGAAAGGCTCCGTCGATCTCTTCGAGATTTCCGACGGTTTCAGCATCGCCGAAATCGACGTGCCGGAATCGCTGCAAAACAAGAGCCTGGCCGAGGCCGAGGTACGCAAGAATTTCGGCGTGACCGTTCTCTGCGTGCGGCGTCTCGCTGAAGACCCGGCACAGCCGCGTGTGGTTATCATCCCGACCGCTGACGAGATCATCCAGCCGGACGACAAGCTGCTCATTTTCGGCACCGACAAGCAGATCGATGTCTTGGCGCAAGATACCTGAACAGCGGCAGAACGTTCAACGCTCAAGTGGTGATGCAACACCAAGCATTCACGCATGCACGAACAAGAAGCTTGTCATCGGCAGCCGCTCTGCGCTATGGTTCATAACATGCAAAACGACATGCCCGCGCGTGCGCTGACACCGGTCGAAGCCCGCATCGTCGGTGCTTTGATCGAGAAGGCCCTCACCACGCCTGAATATTATCCGCTCACGTTGAACGCCCTGCTTGCCGCCTGCAACCAGAAAAACAACCGCGCACCGGTCATGGCTGTCGATGAGCGCACCCTGCAGCAAGGCCTTTATGGCCTTCAAGAAAAACGGTTGGCCGAGTGCTTCTCCGGCGCGACCTCGCGCACCGTCAAATACCGCGAGCGCCTGATCGCCGAATTCGAACTCGGCCCCGCCGAGCGCGCGCTGCTCTGCGAGCTGCTGCTGCGCGGTCCCCAGACCCCCGGCGAACTGCGCAGCCGCGCCGCGCGCATGCACCCCTTCGCCTCTCTGGACGAGGTTATGGCCGCGCTTCAGCGCCTTGCCGCGCGCGAGGACGGCGCACTCGTAACCGAGCTTCCGCGCCAGCCCGGCCACAAGGAGGCGCGTTTCGCCCACCTGCTGGGCGACTCGCCGCCCGCTCTGGAAGAATCCGGTGCGGCAGTCTTCATCCCAGCGCCGACACCCCAACCAGAATCCTCTTCCCGCCTCGAAGCGCTCGAATCGCGCGTCGCCGCGCTGGAGGCGGAAATGGCTTCACTGCGCGAGCGGCTTGGCTCCCTTTGACCCGCATCACGGCAGCTCGGTGATGGACAGATTCTTGAACAGAAATTGACCGCCGCCGGGAACCTCGGCCTGAAGACAGAGATGCCCTTTGGATGGCGTAATCCCGCTTTTTGTCCACGCTTTCTCGCCGTTGAACAGCAATTCTGCGGTCGCACCCTTGACCGTCAGCCTGAAATGGTTCCACTCGCCCTTTTTGAATAGCGCCGAACACTTTGCCTTGTCCGCACCGCCGATGGCGCCCTCTTCCCCTTTGCGAAGATTCACTTGGTATTGCTTGGGCCACGGGAATTTCGCTCCGGGCTCGGGCAGTTTCTCGGAACGGAAGTAGATGCCGGAGTCCCACATGTTGGTGTTGAGCGCTTTCCAGTCACACTCAAACACAAAGTCGCCGTACTGCTTATCGGCCAGCAGAAACCCGTTGCCTGCCTTGATGAGAATCGCTGCATCCACGACCTCTGCCTCGCAGGTGACCGCCCGCCATCCGCTCAGCGACTTGCCGTCAAACAGCGACACCGGCTGTTGTGCGCATGCCGCACCGCCGACCATCAGCCCCAGAACTGCCCAAACCGTGAAACCCTGCATGATAATAGCCCCTATTGAGAAAGGATGATCCTCATGATGAGCATCATTTCCTTTCGTAATGACACTGAGTTAACGAACGATCACTTGAGGAAGAGCACCGTGCCGAGAACCGTGTTGATGGTGAGCTTGCCGTTGCTGAGGAAGAGGTACTTGGTCTCTTCCAGCACGTTGCCCAGTTCATCCACCAGCACCAGCGTTGGCTGAGCGCCCACCCAGGTCGCTCCGGTGAAGTCCGCCAGAACCGTGGTTCCGCGCGGCACGGGCGTCGGCACGACCACGGTCAGCACACCGCCGGGAGCCGCCACCGCACCGGTCACCACCAGCTTGGCGCCGGCCCCGACCGTCAGGCGCGCCAACCCCAGCACGCCCGTACCGGTGCCGTTCGCCGCCACGTTCACCGTCGCCGTGCCGGCCGCGACCGTCACGTTGCTGGCCGCGATCGAATAATCGGAGTTGCCCATCGATCCGGCCGCCGGCGACACGTTGAGGGTCGCGCCGTCCCCGAGGTCAAGCCCGCCAAACGAGAACGCGGCGTCCTCCGCGAAGAGCAGCGGCGTCAGCGCGCCGCTCTGCCCGTCCGCGACAGAAACCGTGTTGGCGTAGTCGGTTGCCGCCGACACCGCGTCAAGCATCTCGAACTCGCCCACCAACTGCTGGGCCGTCGACCCGCCGGTCCCGCCGGTGAAGCCGACATACGCGGAGCTGCCGCCGAACTTCGCATACAGGTCGACGGTGCGCTCCGCCGTGTAAACCTTTTCTCCTTGAGTCACGGTCACGATCAGCTTGGCGCCGTCATAGGCGACGGACACATCCACGCCGGCCACCAGATCGATCCCGCTGATGGCAGTAGACTCCTCCACCTTGGCACCGTCCACGATCCAGCCGATGCTGTCGGCGTTGTAGATGTTGAAGCAGATGCCGATCGAGGGTGTGATGCCGCTCGCACCGATCGCCCCGCCGCTCGCGCCCAGCGCCGTGAGGCCGCGCCCATCGTTCTGCAGAATGAAGGCGAAGCCGTCAGCCGGACTTGTCATCTTGTCGCCGGTTTCGTAGCGGAACGAGGCGTACCATGGCATGTGCGGCGCCACAACTGGCGTGTTGCAGTAGGCGCTGCCGGCCTGGCTGCCGGTGTTCGGCGTAAGCTGCAGCCACTGGGCGTCGTAGCGTGTCGCCCATGTCGCCGCCCCGTTGCGCGTCCATTCGGCCTGATCCAACGGATGCGCCAGTTCATTGGTGCCCGGCGTGACAGACGGTTGGATCGCGAGGGTTCCGCCGTCCAGTGCGACCTCACCGCCGCCGCCCAGCGCGGCCGGCGAGGCGACCCGCACGGTCGCGCCGCTCTCGACGCGCGTCGTGCCCGCATAGGTGTTGGCGTTATTCAGCACCAGCGTGCCGGTGCCGGAGACCACGAGTTCGCCGTCGCCGGCGAGGGTATCCATCAGACTGCTCTGGTAGGGGGTGCCGGAGGTCTCGATCTCAACGGTCGCGGTGTTCGTTATGATCGTCGCGTCTCCGAGCGTGGCCCCCGGCGCCACAGTCAACCGTCCGTCGTTGACCAACACCGTGCCGCTGAAGGTACCGACCGACGTGACACGCACTTCGCCCGGTCCGTCTAGCACGATCAGGCCGTTACCCGAGACCGGTCCATCAAGCGTCACCACACCGCCACGGTCGAAGACCAGCGTGCCGTCGTCGTCGATCGCCACACCTGCACCCGTCCCCAGTGCTCCGCTCAGCCCGCCGTCGCCTACGCGCAGCGTACCGCCGATCACCGAATAGCTGCCGTTATAGGCGGCGTTATCGCTGGTCAAGGTCAAGGTGCCCGGACCGCCTTTCTGGACAAACGCATCTGATGTCCCGATGAAATCGCCGGCGAAGAGCGTATCGGCGTCCTGCTCAATCGTAACCGCCGCGTCGGTGCTCAGATTTACCACGCTGCCAGCTTCGCCCGCCAGCCCGCGCAACGCCGCACCGCTGAAGAGGATCGATTGCGGCATCAGATTGGTCGTACCGCCCGGATAGGCAATGAAGGCGCGCAAAGCGTTACCGCCGGTGTTTTCACGATAGAGGATATCAATATCGTAGAAGCCCGCCGTGAGCGTGATCGCGCCGTAGCGCGCGGTCACGCCCTGATCGTAACCGTTGTTCACGACCAACTGGCCGTTGATATAGAGCATGCTGCCGTCATCGCTGGCCGTGCCGAAGGCATAGGTGCCGGTCTGGCCGAGGAAGATCTTGCCGGACGCATGGAAGTCATAGGTGTCATTTTCGGCGCCCACGCCCTGCACATAAGGCACCGGCCAAGCCGTGCCCCCAGTGCCGGTGTCGAAATTGGTACCGAGCATCAGCGAGTTGGTCACATAGTTGGGCCCGCCCGGGAAGGTCGATGCCAGATAGGTGTACCATGCGGCCAGCGACTGGAACTCGCCGTACTCGGCGTCCGAAGCCGAGCGGTTGTAGAAGCGCATCTCAAGCCCTGTGCGCCCGAACACCTCGGCGCCGGTGCCGCTTGCCAGCGAGAGCGTGCCGAGCACACCCGCACCTTTGGTAAGGACCACGCCGCCGGCGCGCACATCCAGCACACCGAAGTAATCGCTATTGCCGGAGTCGAACGTCAGGATTCCCGTGCCCTCTTTCACGACGCGTCCCAAACGGTTCGACCCGAGGAAGCCGCCGCCGAAGGTCATGTCGGCGTCGTCCGTCACATGCAGCGTGGCCGCGCTCATGTCCGTGAAGCGTACCGCGCCATCCGTACCGGCCAGCGTGCCGATACGCGCCTCGCCCGAGTCTGTCCCGGTGTAGAGCAGATTGTTGGGAAGCTCCCGCAGCGCCACGGCGCCCGGCGGCTTGAACCACACGGTCAGCCCCTGGTCGCCGCCCGCCTCGAAAAAGGCGATGGCGATCTGGTGCATGCCGGCCTCCAGTTCGACGTAAGTCACGACATTGCTGTCGCCCGCCGTGTAACTCTGCATGGCGTTGTTGTCGACGACCATCTGCCCGTCGATGAAGAGCACGCTGCCGTCGTCGCTGGCTGTGGCAAAGCCGTAGCTCCCGCTCGTTTGCGCCGCGAAAAGTCCCTCCCACAACACGGCGAAGTTGCTGGTGTCCTTCACATTATAGGGTGCCGGGAAGCGCGAGCCGGTATTCAGCGCGTTGAAGGTAGCGCCAAAGCCAGTGCTGTTATGGACAACATTCGGCGTCTTTCCGCTCAGGAAGTTGGTCACTGCGGCGTAGGACACGAAGTCGCTCACGGAAGGGACTGCAGCCAGCGTGTAGTATTCGCCGATCAGGCCTTGTGTGCCGAACGCCACGCCCAGCGTGCCGCCGACGGTCTCGACCACGCCGGTGATGGCGGTGGGGCCGAACAGCTCCAGCGTGCCCGCGCGGATCTCGGCGTTGGCAAAGGATCCGTCCGGATGGGTTAGCCTCTGCGTCCCGCCGCCGACTTTAATCACATCGAGCTGCGGATCGGTGGTGCCGGCGAACGAGGCCGTCACGTTGTCCGCGCCGACATAGAGCGCCGTGGTGGTGCCCACGCTGTCCTTGACCTGTCCGGCACCGTTCAGGCCGCCGACTTGCAGATCGCGCCCATCGGTCTCCAGCGTCGCGCCGGCGGCGATCGTCACCGCCCCTTTGCCGGCCCCGCTGGGCAGGACATTGGTTGCGGTCACGCGCAACGTGCCGGCGTCGATGTAGGTGACGCCGCCGTAGCTGTTCTGTCCGGAGAGCGTGAGCGTGCCGCTCCCCTCTTTGCGCAGCGAACCCGCGCCGGAGAAGGGATAAGAGAGGGCCCAGTCGCTGTTGTAGTTGAGCGCAAGCGTTCCGTTGACCGCGAAGGTGCCGGCGGGCGACCAACTGAAATTTGCGCCGTCGCCGATCCTCAGGTTGCGTCCCGACGGGATGTCGAGCAGTCCGCTGTAACTGTTGTTCGCGCCGGCGAAGGTCACCCAGCCGCCGTCGGTGGCCGTGATTTTCCCTGACCCCGCCAGATTGCCGGCAACGGTCATGGCAAAGCTGCCCCACGGATGCAGCTCGAGTCCGCCCGGGCCCACCGTGACGCCGCGGTTGGCCGGCAGAGTGAAGTTGGCGTTGCCGCTGCGGATCACGCCGTTGTCCACATAGAGATTGTCCGGGTCGGGCGCGGCCGGCACGGCACCCAGTCCGTCCTCTTTGATGAAGAGCACCCCGCGGTTCGTCACCACCGTGCCGCCGGAGTAGGTGTTGCCGCTCTTCAGCTCCACGATGCCGGGCGTGCCGATGACCACGCCGGTCGCTTCGGCGCCGTCGGCCAGATTGCTCACGGAGAGCCCGCGGTTGGACGCACTGACGTAAACCTGATTGCCGCCGCCGAGCAGATAGGTGTCGGTCGCGGCCGCCGGCGTCAGCGTGCCAGCATAGTCGAGGCTCAGCTCGGCCGCGCCCACCGTGAGGCCGGGATGGTTGCTGAGG
>DAOTKE010000082.1:0-16099 GCA_035449085.1 Kiritimatiellia bacterium
TGCCCGGCAAGCCCGCCGATCACACACAAGCTCCACACACACCCAACACCGAAGCCTCGCAGTCCCGGTAGTCTGTCGATATTCATCTTTAACTCCTTCTTTTGGGGTTTGTTCACTATCCGCCTGTCATGCTTGAATTTTATCAGACACACAGGGCCATTTTATACTAAAATAAAAGGGTATTTTGTGTGTGAAAATGATTAGTTATGCGTTACTATGTATCCTCTTGGTAAACAAAAAGGGTATTTTATGCCCAGTTTGCCACGCACCGGAGGAGGCAAGCGATGGCCCCTGAAAAGAAATCCGCAGCTCTGACCCAGCGTGAGCAGGCAGTTCTGCACCATGTCTGCGCCGGGGATAGCCGGCAGAAGATTGCCGCCAAGCTCGGCATCAGCCTGGGCACGGTCAGCGTGCATGTGAAGCACGCCTACCGAAAGTTAGGGGCCCATTCCCGTCAGGAGGCCCGGCGCCTCTTTCTCGCGCAGCGCGCAGCCGTCGGCCCGCGTCCTCGCGCCTTCCGCCAGCAGGTGATGCTCGCGCTGGACCAAGGCTTCTCGCGCTCGCGCGCCTTGATGTTCGACCACGCGGGCCGACTGATCGCCCTTGCCGAAAAGCCGGTCTCGCACGCTGTGCCACGCGCAGGATGGGTCGAGCAGGACCCGATGGAGCTATGGGCGACACAGGCCGGCGTCGCCGCCGAAGCTGTCGCCTCGGCCGGACTGGAGCCATACGACATCGCGGCCCTCGGCATCACCAACCAGCGCGAAACGACGCTGCTCTGGCACCGCGAAACCGGTCGGCCGATCTACCCGGCCATCGTCTGGTCGGACCTGCGCACGCGCGCCAGGTGCGACGCCCTCTTCGCAGACGGCCGCGCCGAATGGGTCCGCCAAAAGACCGGTCTGCTGCCGACGACCTTCGCCAGCGCCTTCAAGATCGCCTGGATCTTGGACCATGTTCCGAACGCCCGCAGGCTGGCCGCGGCCGGCAAACTCTGTTTCGGCACGGTCGACACCTGGCTGGTCTGGAACTGCACCGGCCGCGCCCTTCACGTCACCGACGCCTCCAACGCCTCGAGGACGCTGCTCTACAACATCGACCGGCGGCAGTGGGATCCGGAGCTGCTGCGTTTCTTCAACATCCCGGCCTCGATCTTGCCGCGCATCTGCTCATCGGCCGGCGCTTTTGGACAAACCGTCCCGCCCTTCTCGCCCGCGGCCGTGCCCATCACCGGCATCCTGGGGGACCAGCAGGCCTCTCTGCTGGGCATGCAGTGCCTCAAGCCGGGCATGGTTAAAAGCTCGTACGGCACGGGGTGCTTCACCATGATGACAATCGGCCCCAAACCAATCCGTTCGCGCTCGGACCTTTTCACAACCGTGGCGTGGGAGATCAAAGGTCGGCCGACCTATGCGCTGGAAGGGTGTGTCTTTTCCTGCGAGTCGACCCTGCGCTGGCTGCGCGAAACCCTGTTCGAACTGCACCCGCCGGCCGCGCTGGACACGCTGTTCGCCTCGGTCCCCGACAGCGGCGGCGTCACCTTTCTGCCCGCCTTTGAAGGGCTGGGCGCGCCCCTGTGGCGGCCTGACGCGCGCGCCAGCCTGAGCGGCCTCTCGCTATCCACGACACGCGGCCACCTGGTGCGCGCGGCGCTCGAGGGCCTCTCGCGCCAGGTGCAGGAGGTTGTGCAGCGCATGGCCGCCGACGCCGTCATCACGCCCGCAGACATCCGCGTGGACGGACGCAACGCACAGGACACGCTGGCGCAGTGCCTGGCGGATCTCTCACGCCTGCCGGTGCTGCGCTACTACGGACGCGAGCCGCGCGCCTTCGGCGCCGCCTGGCTGGCCGCCCAGGCGATCGGCTTCTGGGCGCCTGCAAGCCCGTTCGGCGACAAAATGCCGGTCGAGCGCGTCTTTCAGCCCGGTCTGTCGCCCGCGGCCGAAACAGCCGCGGGCGCACAGCTCCTTACGCGTCAGGCACATCAGACAGCGGAATGTTGAGCGCTTTGGCGACGCCCGCACCGTATTTCGGATCCGCCTTGAGACAGTGCCGGATGTGGCGCAGCTTGATCTCCTTGGGGATATCGCCCATGGCCCGCGCCGTGTTGGCGAAGAGCCGCTCCTGCTCGTCCGGCGGCATGATGCGGAAGAGGTTGCCGGGCTGGCTGAAGTAGTCGGCGTCATCCTCGCGGAAGTTCCAGTGGTCGGCGTCGCCGCTGATCTTGAGCGGCGGTTCGCGGAACTCGGGCTGCTCCTGCCACTGGCCGAAGCCGTTAGGCTCGTAGCCGAGCGTGCTGCCGTAGTTTCCGTCCACGCGCATCGCGCCGTCGCGGTGGTAGCTGTGGAAGGGGCAGCGCGCCCGGTTGACCGGAATGAGATGGTGGTTGACACCCAAGCGGTAGCGCTGCGCGTCGCCGTACGAGAAGAGCCGTCCCTGCAGCATCTTGTCGGGCGAGAAGCCGATGCCGGGCACGATGTTGGCGGGATTGAACGCCGCCTGCTCGACCTCGGCGAAGTAGTTTTCGGGGTTGCGGTTCAGCTCCATCACGCCCACCTCGATCAGCGGGTAGTCCTTGTGCGGCCACACCTTCGTGAGATCGAACGGATGGTAAGGAACCTTCTCGGCGTCCAGCTCCGGCATCACCTGGATGCTGAGCGTCCAGCGCGGGAAGTCGCCCTTTTCGATGTGACCGTAGAGGTCGCGCTGATGGCTCTCGCGGCACTTGCCGATGATGGCCTCGGCCTCTTCGTCGGTCAGGTTCTTGATGCCCTGCTGGGTCTTGAAGTGGAACTTCACCCAGAAGCGCTCGTTCTGCGCGTTGATCATGCTGTAGGTGTGGCTGCCGTATCCGTTCATGGTCCGGTAGGAGGCCGGGATGCCGCGGTCGCTCATCACGACCGTCACTTGGTGCAGCGCCTCGGGCAGCAAGGTCCAGAAATCCCAGTTGTTGAGCGCGCTGCGCAGGTTGGTGCGCGGGTCGCGTTTGACCACGTGGTTCAGGTCCGGAAACTTGAGCGGGTCGCGCAGGAAGAAGACCGGCGTGTTGTTGCCCACAAGGTCCCAGTTGCCCTGGTCGGTGTAGAACTTGATCGCAAAGCCGCGAATGTCGCGCTCGGCGTCCGCCGCGCCGCGCTCGCCCGCCACGGTTGAAAAGCGCACAAAGAGGTCGGTCTTCTTGCCCACCTCGGCAAAGATCGACGCGCGCGTGTAGGCCGTGATGTCGTTCGTCACCGTAAAGGTGCCGTACGCGCCCGAGCCTTTGGCGTGCATGCGCCGTTCCGGAATCACTTCACGGTCGAAGTGCGCGAGTTTTTCGAGGAACCACGTGTCCTGCAACAACTGGGGGCCGCGCTTGCCGGCGGTCATCACATTGTTGTTGTCGGCGACGGGCGCACCGGCGTTGTTGGTGAGTTTTGTGTCGGATGCCATGCTCGTTCTCCCTCTTTGATCGAGACTCCGGGACAGAAGTTTCAACCGTTTATGGGTGACAGCGTACAACCCTGCGATCATCATGTCAATCTATGATCGCCCATGGGCGCATGGCGTTAAAGGGACTGTCCGGATATCGGAGTCGACGCATCAACGAAAAAGACCGGTTGGTTTATAAGGTTGGCAATGCTGTGCAGGGGTCATCCGTGCCGACCGACAGTGACGCGCTGTTCCGGCGCGTCGGCGACGAGCCACAGTCCGGCCGGCTCGAGCCGGTCGGCGCGCAGCAGGCGCAGCACCGGTCGCACGGCCGGCGCGAGATCGGGCACGAGGTCCGGCAGGCAGTCGTCGCCGGACGCGAGGCGCGCCACGTCGAGCCGGTTTCCCGGGCGTTCCGGAAAGAGCGCGAAGTAGAGCATGTTCATCTCAACCAGCTCGCCGAAGAAGTGGGTGCCCAGCGAGATGTCGGGCGTCAGCGCGGCGTGCATCTGCGCGACCTCGCACAGCGCGGCGATGTGGTTGATCTCGGAAAAGGTGACCGGTACGCCGAGCGATGCCATGTGCGTGCCCCAGCGGCCGGGGCCGAGCGCCAGCACGGTGCCGCCCAGCCGGCCGAGCGCGCGGTTCACCGCGCCGATCGAGCGCGCCACCTCGTGCCGGACGTTCTCCGGCAGCGTGCCGTAGCGCGCGGGATCGACCACCAGCAGCCAGTCCAGGCGCGTCATGCGGCTGTGGCCGACCACCGCGCCCTGGCTCAGCAGCAGCGCCTCGTCCGCCGCGATGTTCAGCCGCGGCATGTCGGGCGTGTGCGTGCCCTGCACGTGCAGCGGACGGCACTGCAGCAGATTGATGCGGTACTGCCGGCTGTCGATGAAGTTGACGGCGAACTCCACATCCACCGGCCGCGCATAAGCGGTCTCCAATGCGCGTAACACTTCGCGCATGTCGTCCACAAAACCGGTTTCCGTCAACAACCGGTCAAAGGTCAGGATGCGGTGGGTGCGGCCCTGGCGCAGCGCCTGCTCGTCAAGCGAGGTGAAGAGGTCGATCGGCGCATCCCGCACATCGCCGAGCAGGTCGTCGAACCAGCATGACTGCAGATCGTCGGCCTTGAGATCGATGACGTCGACGCGCCGTTGCGAATGGCGGCAAACCTCTTCGAAATCCGGTTCCGGACGGCGCAGCGGCGCGTTGAGCGCGACCACGCGCGTGTAGTCGTCATCGACGCGGTCGACCGCGCGTGTGCCGAGCCCGTAGACCAGGCGGATCACGCCGGCCTTGGGGTCAATCTCCTTGCTCCAGACGAAGGGATTGTAGGAGAAGCCCACCCCGGCAAGATGCGGATAGAAGGTGTGGTCTTGCAGCACACCGGTCACGCGCATCACGAGCAACGCCATCTGTTCGTCGCGTTCCAGCAGGTTGTGGCGGGCGCGGTAGTTGAGCGCCTCGACGCTCATGGTGCTGGCGTAGACGGTGCGCACCGCGTTCAGGAAGGCCGCCAAACGCGCTTCGCGGGTGCCCTGATTGGCGCAGAAGACGCTTTCGTACTTGCCCGCGAAGGAGTTGCCGTAGTTGTCCTCGAGCAACGAGCTGGAACGCACGATCACCGGATACTGGCCGAAGTAGTCCAGCATCTCTTCAAACTGACGCAGCATATAGTCCGGGAAGGTCCCCGCCATGATCCGTGCGCGCGCCTCTTCAACGCCCTCCAGAAAAGTGTCGGTCGCGTGCTGCTTTTCGCGGTAGGGCCAGAGTCCGTTACGCACGAGGAAGGTGTAAAACACATCCGCGCCAATATAAAACGAGTCGTGCGGCTCCAGCCGTTCGCGAACATGCACCGCGTCCTGCATGGCGATCTTGCGCGCCAGCAGCATGCCGACGGTCTTGCCGCCGATCAGGCCGGTGCCGACCATTCGGGCACGGATATCGAGCAGGTCGGCGAGGCTCAGATAGCGTCGTGCCAACGGCAAGATGGCATCGTCGCGGGTGACGAACCGGCGTGCGAGCTGACGCCACACCTCTTCACATTCCGCTTCGGTGTAGACGAGGCCGACAGACTCGGGGTGCTCGGCCATGTCTTCGGCTTGGCGCAACGTCTCCTCGCCGTAGATGTCGTCCGCAACCCAGTCCGGGCCGGCATTGGAGAGCACGGACGCAATCACCGCGCTGGACCGTACGACTTCGAACGCGCCATTGTCCCTCCAGACATGCAGCAGGTGGATGGTCGGCGTGTAGCGGAACTGCGTTTTGACCGGCCGCACATAGAGCGCGCCGTCAGCACGGAACACATCGAGGAAGAGCTGGGTGGTCGACTGGACCGGCTCGGTGGCGTGGCGCGAATGGCGGCGGCGCAGCAGGCCAAAGTAGGCGATGGTTTCGAGCCGGTAGAGATAGGGACAGGTCAACATGAAGAAATTGCCGAGCATCGCGTCCGAATACCAGTCGGTCGCAAGATCGGAGAGGCAGTCGAACACGTAGTACGCGCCGAAGCCCGCCTCGCCGATGACCTGATGGATGCGGTGGATGAAGACCTCGAAACCCTCTTCGGGATTGAGCGTGTGCCATTCGCAGGGGATCGTCTCAGGCAATAACGGCGCATGCCGGGCAAAGCGGAAATAGATCAGCCGGCGCCGGTCGCGCACCGCGGCTTGGACATAGGGCATCACAAACGCGCCGTAGTCCTCGACGCACGCCACATGCCAGACGATGTTGTCGCCCGCCAGAATGCCGCCGATGGCGTCATCGAACGCCGGCAGTCCCGAGGTGTCGGCCGGATCGTTATGGTCTCGGATGCCGCGTGTCGTCATTCGTTCTCCAGTCGCAGTATGTCGCTATCGTCTGTCAGGTTCAAGAGGTGCAGTCGCTCGTGCGGGCTGTTGTTCGGCTGATGCAGGGCCAGCCGCAGTCGGCCTTCAAACGTCTTAAAGATCATGCCATGTCCGCCGTTGGTGGTATAGAGCGGCGTGTGGCCGGTCCAGGGGCCGGCGACGAGCCCGGACGCAGAGCGGGCCAGCAGCACGCAATACTCTTTGCCCGGGATGAAAGTCGACCAGACCATGGCGACGCCGCTATCGGCGGGCAAGGTGAGCACGGGCCGGGGCGCCTTCCACGTTTTGAGGTCCGTGCTCGTGTAGACCTCGACGCCCTGATACCCGCTGCCGGCGCGGTTCGCCGCCTGCGCGTAGAGGTAGTAGGTTTGGCTGGGGGCATCAGCAAAGATAAAGGGATCGCGCACACGGATCGCGTCGGTCGCGAGCGTCGCGGTCTGGGCGGCGGCGAGCATGCCGTACAGACAGAAAAGGACCGGAAAGATCTGTTTCACAGGATGTGTTCCTTGTTTTGCGCCTCGAAGTATAACGAGAGAATGTGGCATTGAACAAGTTTAAACGGGGAGACGTGGAACTCCTAAACTCCTGCTTGTGACATCTCTCTGAGTTTACTAGACTTAGGACATTGAAAAAGAATCCGTTCTGTTGTTAAGCATCTGGAGGTACGCTATGCACACACATTGGATACGCACATTCGCTTTGTACGGCCTTTGCGCCGCGTCGCTCAACGGTGCTGAGACGGTCAGTTACTGGAGGTTCGATGACGGCAGCGCGCCGGCTGCCGCCGGCACGCTGGTCGCCGAAGTCAACGCGCCGGACCTCAACGGCACGGCCAGTGTGAACGGCAGCGCCAGCCTGCCGGCCTTCGACAATGATCGGCCGGCCGCGCAGATCTACAGCCGCCTGGGCGGCCCGCCGCTCAACCCGGCCAACAGCGCCTCGCTGCGCTTCGTCAACGCGGGACTGCCGGCCGACACCAATTCTCATGCCGGCGGCGTCGTGACCGTGCCCGACCACGCGCTGCTGCGCGCCTCGAACATCACGGTCGAAGTCTTTCTCAAAGTCGACCGGCGCGTCAACTGGCCGCTTGTGATCGGCAAGGCGCGCAGCGGGGACAAAACCAGTTGGAACCTCGATTTCGACAATACCGGCAAACCGCGCGTCCGCATCGACTCCAATCCCGTCGGCACGAGTTCCGGCTCGGGCTGGAATCAGTCCTGGACGAGTACGGTGGGCGTGGAGGACGGCCGCTGGCACCATGTGGCCTTCACCTACGCGCACAGCAACAGGGCCGTCAGGCTCTATGTGGACAACGTGCAGCGCGCCAACGGCACTTCGTTCAGCAATCTGGTTTATGAAGCGAACGAACTGCGCATCGGGCAGGGGGCGGGCGGCCGCGCCTTTGACGGGTGGATCGACGAGATCCGCATCACCGACGACGTCCTGGTGCCGGATCAGTTCATGACTGTGATCCCGACCACCGTCACGCGCGGCTACTGGATGTTTGAGGACGGTCCGGCCGGCACGCCCGCCGCGACGCTCACCAACACCTTCTACGCGCCGATGCTCTACGGCACGGCCGGCACCGCAGGCGGCGCGACGGTCAAACCGGCCTTCTCCAGCGAGCGGCCGTTCGCCACCACCCCGCGCATCAGCGATGGCCTGGGCGGCCCGATCCTCAACCTGAACGCCGGCTCGCTCTTGTTCGTCAACGCGGGCCTGCCCGATAATCCGAGCTCCCCGTCCGGCGGCGTGGTCACCGTCTCCGGCAGCGTGCTGCCCCAAAGCATGACCAACTTCACGGCCGAAGCCTTTGTGCGCGTGAACCGCCATGTCAATTTCCCGCAGACCATCGGCAAGTCGCGCTCCGACGGCACCGCGTGGTCGCTGGCCATCAACTCCTCCGGCAATCTGCGCGCGCGCTTCGACACCCAAATCCCGCCGGACACCGCAGGCCGCAACCAATCGTTTGAATCTTCGGCAAAAATCGAGGACGGGCAGTGGCACCATGTGGCCTTGACCTACCACTATCCGACGAAAACCGTCAGGCTCTTCAAAGACTACGTGAAGGTACTCGAGAGCACCACGGTCAATCCGGTCTGGCTCGACTCCGGCAGCATCCAGATCGGTGCCGGCGACAGGGCCTTTGACGGCTGGATCGACGAGGTCCGCCTGACTGACCGCACGCTCGAGCCTGACGAGTTCCTCTACACCGTCGCCAAGGAAGGAACGCTCTTCTGGCTACAGTGACGCCAAAGCCGCCGCGCGTCCGTCTGCCGGCTGAGTGGGAAGCGCAAAGCGGCGTGATGCTCACATGGCCGCACGCGGGCACCGACTGGGCGCCGCTGCTCGACGCGGTGACACCCTGCTTCGCCGCGATCGCGCGCGAGATCGTCCGGCGCGAGCGCTGCCTAGTCGTCTGCCGCGACGCGGAAGAGGTCCGCCGTGCGCTGCCCGACCTCTATCCGCAGCTCCTGATCTGCGAGCTGGAGACGGATGACACCTGGGCGCGCGACCACGGGCCGATCAGCGTGTTCGAAGAGGGGTGCCCCTGCCTGCTCGACTTCACCTTCAACGGCTGGGGCATGAAGTTCGCGGCCGGCCGCGACAATCTCATCACGCGCGAGCTGCACCGCCGCGGCCTCTTCCTGCCGCAGGTCGCCTACCGCAACCGGCTCCACCGCGTGCTGGAGGGCGGCGCCATCGAGTCGGACGGACAGGGCACGCTGCTCACCACCGAGGCCTGCCTGCTGTCGGCCAACCGCAACGACCATTATTCAAAGGCAGAGCTTGAGGCGTTCTTCAAAGACGCACTGGGCCTCGAACGCATCCTCTGGCTGCGCCACGGCTATCTGGCCGGCGACGATACCGACAGCCATGTCGACACGCTGGCGCGCTTCTGCGACGCCCGCACGATCGCCTACGTGCAGAACGAGGACCCTGCCGACGAGCATGACGGCGCGCTGCGGCGCATGGAGGAGGAGCTGCGCGCCTTCCGCACCGCCGACGGCCATCCTTACACCCTGATTCCCCTGCCCATGGCCGACGCCGCCTGCGACCCGGATGACGGCCACCGGCTGCCGGCGACCTACGCCAACTTCCTGATTCTCAACGGCGCCGTTCTCGTGCCGACGTATGCGTCGCCGAAAGACGCGCCGGCCCTCGCCCGGCTGGCCCCGGCGTTCCCCGGCCGCGAGATCATCGGCATCGACTGCCGTCCGCTCATTCGGCAACACGGCTCGTTGCACTGCGTGACGATGCAGTTTCCGGTCGGTTTTCTGTGAGGATATGGCATATGCGAATTGGAATCGTACAGAGAAGCTGCAGTGCGGACCGGAGCGCCAACGTCGCGGGGCTCAAGGCGATGATCCGCGATTGCGCGCGACAGGGCGCCGAGCTGGTCGTGCTGCAGGAGCTGCACAACAGTCTCTATTTCTGTCAGACCGAAGATCCGGCCCATTTTGATCTGGCCGAGCCGATCCCGGGGCCGAGCACCGAGACCTTCGGCGCGCTGGCGCGTGAGCTGGGTGTGGTGCTGGTGCTCTCGCTCTTCGAGCGGCGCATGGCGGGCCTTTACCACAACACGGCGGCCGTGCTGGAGCACGACGGCACGCTGGCAGGGAAGTACCGCAAGATGCACATTCCCGACGATCCCGCCTACTACGAGAAATTTTACTTCACGCCCGGCGATCTGGGGTTCACGCCGATCGACACCTCGGTCGGACGGCTCGGCGTGCTGGTCTGCTGGGATCAGTGGTACCCTGAAGCCGCGCGCCTTATGGCACTGGCCGGCGCGGACCTGCTTATCTACCCCACCGCCATCGGCTGGGAGAGCAGCGACAGCGAGGCGGAAAAAGCGCGCCAGCGCGACGCCTGGATCACCGCGCAACGGGCGCACGCCATCGCCAACGGGCTGCCGGTCATTAGCGTCAACCGCACCGGCTTCGAGCCCGACCCCTCGGGCGCGACGGGCGGCATCCAGTTCTGGGGGGGCAGCTTTGCCGCAGGGCCGCAGGGGGAGCTGCTCGTGCAGGCGCCGACCGACGAGGCGGCCGCGCTGGTGGTCGAGGTCGATCCCGCGCGCACTGAGGCGGTGCGCCGCATGTGGCCGTTTTTCCGAGACCGCCGTATCGACGCTTTTGGTGACCTCACGCAACGTGCGCTTATTGGTGCCAGAGGCCCCGCTCAATGAAGGCGATCCGCAAACGCAGCAGCGCTTACGCGATCGCCGCCGGCATTTTTTTCGGCAGTCTAGCGATCCTGCGTTGCGCCGGACTGGAAGTGCCCGCGAAAATGTGTTGGGCACATTATGTCGCGTGGGGCTTCGACCAGGTTAACGGCTATGACCGCGCCATATTCGATCCGCATTGGCGTCTCCAGAAATTCAACGACCGCAGTTTGCTCGGACGTCACGCCCAGACCGATGAGGGTGTCGGCGAAGCGACCAAACTCCAGATCCGCACCGCCATCCAATATGGGATCGACGGTTTCTGCGTGGATCTGCCGGTTCGTCCAGACATTCGCGAAACCTTCTATGCCGACTCCATGACACGCTTTCACCACGGTGCGGAAGGCACGGCCTTCAAGGTTGCGCCCTGCATCGACGGCACATCACCGGCGCCCGATCTGATGACGCGCGCGCTGGCCGCCTACCTTGAGCGCTGGCGGCATCATCCCAACACCTGCCTTATCGACGGCCGTCCGGTGATCTTCATTTACAACAGTCGTCCACGCACGCTGGATGAGTGGCGCGTGATCCTCACCGATCTGCAGGCGCGTGGATTAGCCGCCTACTGGCTGGTGCAACCCATGGGCGAAGGCTCGCTATGGGAAAAAAAGCAGATCCTGGCCGACAATCTGGCGGTCTTTGACGGTTTCTACGATTTCGGCGTCAATGGCTTCTCCGCCGATCAAATGCTGCAGCGTCTCACGCGTGGACACCGCATGCTGGAACGTCTGCGTCCCGGCGGGCTGCTGGTGGCCGGTATCACGCAGGGCTATCTCGGCAACGCCAACAGCTTCTATCGGCCGTATCTCAACACCGGTACGCTGCGTGACAACTGGCAGGCCGCCGTCGCCTCCGGTGCCCAGTGGGTTTGTCTCACCACTTGGAACGATTACGTCGAGCATACCCACTTCGAACCCGCCGCAGTTGGGCGTGACGTCATGTTGCGCATCAACCGTGAATGGCTGGCACGTTGGCGGGATGAGCTTCCGCCACCGCGTCCGCCGCAGGTGTTTGTCAGTTATCATGAGGAGGCGGTTCTGGGCGATGACTGGACGCTGGAAATCCTCAATTTTTCCTACACCACACCGCAGGCGGTTTTGAGTGTACGCGTGGTGGACGACGCCGGAACACCCGTCTTCGAACCGGCACCCATAACCTTGCCGTCCGATCAGCTCGCCGTCACAACGTTGCGCGTCCCGCGGATCGGCATGGCGGGCAAGCGTCTGTTACGCGTGCAAGCGCGCTTCGTTGAGGGCGGGCGGCCTGACGACTGGCGCGAGCTGTATCCCGTCGTCGTACGTGCAGGACGGATGGAAAGCCTGCGTACTATCCGTGTCGCCCTGGACAGCCTCGCACCCGAACCGCGGCTCCGTCTGGAAGAACGGGATGGGACACATGTCGCCGCGATTCGTCTCGAGCGCTGGAATACGGCGGCGCGCGTCGAGCTGCTGCGCAATGGCTGGCCGGTGGCCGAGGCCGAACTCGCGCACAAGGGTGCGCCGTCGGTGACCTGCCGCCTGCCGTTACCAGCCTCAGCCGCCACACCGGCTGATATCTATCTTGCGCGCGTCTCCACGCTTTCCGGAGATGTCGCCTGGAGCGCGCCGGCGGTTGATCGGCGCGTGCCGACGGACACAACACCGATCGAGACGCCGGTGATTGTCTCCGGCGTTGATTTTGATGAAGGCTGGTGGGATCCCCCACGCCCCATGCATGCCGCGACGGCACGCGTGGAACGCGTCAAGATTACCGCTCCCGAACTTTTCACGCTGACCTATCCACTGACAGAGGGTGACGGACATCTCGTGCCGTCGCATTCCGGCTGGGACATTCCGCTCCTGCTGGGTGGTGATCACAAGGGCATGCGCCACAACGCGGCACATATGCCGACGTGGTGTCGTGAGGCCGAACGGCAGGTACTGTCTTTCGACGGCCGCGACGACCGCGCCATCCTGCCCAGCCGCACCATGCCGTATGGCCCCTTCACGCTGGAACTCGTCATCCGTCCCGCGCGCACGGATCGCATGATGACGCTTTTCGCCGATACGTGTGGTGTCGCCGTGGAATTGATGCCGGACGGACGCCTGCGCTTCACCCGGCGTAAAGAACGCATCACGAGTGCACGTGCCTTGGCAACCGACCGCTGGACGCATCTTGCGGCGGTTTACGACGGCTTGCGCCTGGCGCTGTATCTGGATGGACGGCTGAATGCCGAAGCACCGGCGGCGGCGTGTCTCTGCCGCATCAACTCCCTGCCGATACTCGGCAACGCGCATGACGGTAAGACGCCCTACGAAGGGCTGTTGGGCGGGTTTCACCTGCAAAGTGGCGTACGTGGCGCAGGAAATTTTGCGTTCGTGCCGCACGACGGACGTTCACATGCGAACAGCAAGACCCAAATGTGAACAGCCGTACAGGTTCACGAAGCGCGGAAGAGAGCACCCAGTTTCTTGCCGAGCAAAAGACTGCTGCCAATGAGCGTGACCGTCAGGAAAAGCATCGCCCAGACACCGAGCGCCGCCGCGAGATAGCGTCCGATCCCCACGAGCTGGAAGAGCTCGAAAATCGTCTTGGTGATCGGGTAGTAGGTCATTTTCTGCGCCAGCATCAGGCTGTCCGAGACCTCCAGCATGCTGAAGGCGAAAGCCAGCAACGCGCCGGCGATCAGGTTGGCCGTAATCAGCGGCAGGGTCACACGGCGCAGTGCTGTAAACGGCGTGGCCCCGAGATTGGCGGCCGCCTCTTCCAGCGTCACGGAGGTCTGCTGCAGGCCCGCCACCGCGGCGCGCACCATGAACGGCAGACGGCGCACGGCGTAGGCCAGCACGAGGAAGAGTGTCGGATTTTCACGCACGTCGAGCAGCGTGGCCAGAGCGGGATGGGCTTTGACGACAGGCCATTCCGCAAGCGACGCGCTGACCGCGAGAAAGCCGAAGGCCATCACCAGGCCCGGCACGGCGAGCGGAATCATCGCCATCGCGTCGAGCGCATGACGCACACGCAGGCGCGAGCGCGTCACGACCCACGCCACGGCGATTCCGAGCGTCACGTTGGCCGCAACAGCGAGCGTGGAGAAGAGCAGGCTGTTGCGGATGGCGTCGAGGGTCATGGCATGGCCCAACGCCTCAGCGTAATGGGCGCCGGTGAATGCGCTGGGCAGCACCGTGCGGTACCAGGCGCCGGGAACCGAGACGCTGGTCAAGATCACACCGATGTGCGGCATCAACGCCAGCAGGATGACAGCCACGAACGGCAGCGCGGCCAGCAGGCCGGCAGCTCCGCGCAACCGGCGGGGGGCATGGGGGATCACGGCCTTGGCCTGCATGGCATAGGCGCGACCGCCAAAAAGCAGGCGCGTGATCGCGTAGAGCGTCACGCTCGCCGCAAGCACCACCGTGACCAGCGCGTACGGGAAGGGACTGGCGCTGATCTCCTTGAGTTCGTCGTAGACCTGCACGGCCGCGCAGCGCGAATAATTGAGGATCAGCGGCGTGCCCAGTTCAGTGAAGGCGGCGATAAAGACCAGTGTGCAGCCGGCGAAAAGGCCGGGCATCACCAGCGGCAAGGTGATGCGCCGGAAGCGCGTCCAGGCACCCGCGCCGAGATTCTGGGCGGCCTCGTCGAGCGCCGGGTCGATGTTGGCCAGTGCGGCGGCGACATTCAGGTAAATGATCGGGTAAAAGGCGAGCGCCTGCAAGAGCACGACGCCCAGCATGCGCGCGCGACCGAGCCAGTCGACCGGCCCGCAGCCGAGCAACGCGTTCAGCGTGCCGTAGGGCCCGAGCATCTGCATCACGCCGATCGCGCCCACGAAGGGCGGCAGCACCATCGGCACCAGCAAGAGTGCGGTGAGCGCGCGCTGGCCGCGGAAGGTATAGACGTGGGCGAGCCAGGCCAGCGGAACGGCCAGCGCTGTCGCGAGGCCGGTCGCGCCCAACGCCAGGCGCAGGCTGTTGGCCAGCCCTTCGGCGTAGATCGGGTTACGGAACACGTCGGCCAGATAGCGCACCGTGAAGCGGCCGTCGATAAAAAATCCGCCGCCGATCACCGTGAGCACGGGCCAGAGCAGCAACACGCTGAACACAGCGGTCAGCAGCCCAAACAACAGCCAGGCTGTGCGAGTGTGCAACATGCGGTACTAGCGTCCTTGGGGGGCGTGGGGTTGGCCGCGCCTGCCGGCGGCGAGGGCGCGGATGACAACGCCGGCCATGATCAGGCCGGCGACCGAAGGGACAAACGACACGCTGCCCGGCGGACGGGATCGGATGGCGGGCGTTTCGCGTGAATACACCACGGTCAGCGCCTCGACGCCGCGCGCCCTGAGTGATTGACGCATGACCTTACAGAGCGGACAGTTCGAAGTCGCGAAGATATCCGCCACTTCAAAGCGTGTGGGGTCAAGTTTGTTGCCCGCGCCCATGCAGCTCAAAATCGGCACGCCGGCGGCACGTGCGCGAACCGCCAGCTCCACCTTGGCCGCAACGGTGTCGACGGCATCAACGATGTAATCAAAGCCGTGGAAATCAAATTCGTCAGCATTGTCCGGCAGGTAGAAGGCCTGCCGCGCGTCGACGCGGATAGCCGGCGAGATGTCGTGGATCCGTTCGGCCATGACTTCCACTTTGGGACGTCCCAGCGTGCTGTGAAGGGCGACAAGCTGACGGTTGATATTACTGGGGACGACAACATCGCGATCTACCAGCATGAGATGCCCAATGCCGGCACGTGCCAAAGCTTCGGCCACAAAAGACCCGACGCCGCCGACACCGAAAAGCGCGACGCGCGATGCGCTCAGGCGGGCGATGCCGTCAACACCCAATAACTTTTCGGTACGTGAGTACATGGATGGCGGTTTTCTGGCAGGCTCACAGTTCCTGCTGCTGTTGCTCCAGCAACGCGCGTTCCTCAGCCTCGAGGGCTTCTTCTTCTTGACGACGCTGGATCTCACGGGCGGCGGTTTCGCGGGCAAGGCGTTCAAACTGTTCTCTCATCCGCGCTTCGGCCTCCTGCTGGGCCTGGGTTTTCTGCACTGTACGTTCGCGCAGCCGATCGGCAAAAGACGGCTCCGAAACGGCATTCCTCTCTTGTTTGAGGGCCGTGATAGGACGCTGCGCCGGTCGCTTGACGGCAGGCGCGACTCCCTCAACGGGCGGCGGTACGGTCGCGGCAACAGGCGCGCCGGATGCGCGGGCAACCAGAGGAACAGGCTCGTGGGCTGTAGCAGGGGTTTCAACAAGGCCTTCGCCCAATTTGAGGGTGATGGTCACGCCGTCCTTTTCGATCGTAGCGATTTCATCGTCAAAATCGGCACTTTTCACCGTCCATCCGTTCGCACGATCTCCGACACGCAGGTAATAACTGGCGGGCGGATTCACCGATCGATCCGTAAACCCGACGGCGGTATGGCCCTGGGGGGTGATGTTCACGGCGGACATCGTGATGTTATTGGCGAGGGCTTGCTGCTCGGCCGCAGCCTCTGCTTCCGTGGCGGTAGCCGACGTCTGGCCTTCCGCCGCCAGAGGATCGACAACCGGCATCGCACCAAACGGCATACGATCCAGGATCGGCTGATAATAGGCAAAGGGCGGCAACCGGTAAGGGCTATCGTTGG
>DAOTKE010000083.1:0-16098 GCA_035449085.1 Kiritimatiellia bacterium
CCCATCCGCTGCGCTACCTGCGCCCATGCCAATGTGTTTCGCCGGACGCTTACCGGCTTGCTGCAGTCGGCAGGGCTTTCCCGGCAAACGGCAAACACGGTGAATGCCGTTGTATCGGTTGCCGCCACTCTCGGGACAAGTGCCGCCAACATGGCGGCAGCCACACCTCCCGCCAGTTTTGCCGATGATTTCGTGACGGTTTCTCGCTGGGGAAGAGAGGGGCTGCAACCGGGCGACTTTGTTATGAAAGGAGACGCAAACTACATAAAATCAGGAAAGTGGCAACCTGGATTTGGCAACGAATATGCACCTTTCAGCAGCGGGCAGACTTATACTGTTCCGGCGAGCGCCCTGTCGGCACCATCCAAGGCGGCAACGGCCAATGCCGTTGCCGACAAGGTGTTCAGCCCAATCAAGCAGGTTTTAGGGCAGCGCTCATATTGGGGAGACTGAACATGCTTTACCATTTGCGGGTTGTAGTTGGGATATTGCTGATTATGCTGTTCGCTTTTTGTGCGGGCGGAAACGCTTGGCTAGCCGTAAAATACGTTATGACGCGAAGACAACAAGGGTCAATGATTCCTTTTGTAGGAGGCATTGCTGGATGTATAGGGATTCTTGTTTTACCGTGGGGCACCAATTGGCTTGCAGTATTACCGCTACTCTTGGATATCGGCTCTCTCCCTAATGTGATTGGTGCTATTCTCCTAACGTTTAGAAGGAAACATGAATGACCGAGCTAAGCGAACAGCACCCAACCGTTATCGTCTCACCTTCGGCTGCGTCTTTCACACGCGTTGGGGCCGGGTTTCCACAATACATGACATCACAGAACAGCGTTCCTTGGGTTGTCATCCGAAACGTGACAGGATGTGCCCCATGACCTCCGATTTCGGCGCGGAATACGCATTGCAGAAAAGACTTGTGGCCTTTTGGTCGAAGAAGGGATTCCCAGTAGAAAGCGTCGAAGCGGGGTATTTGCCCATTCCTCATGACGGGCGAATGCTCTGTGTGAATTTTCTACCTTCCAGTTGTTGGTTTGATGGTGACATGAATAGCGCGGAAAGCATGGTGCGCTGGTTACTGATCTTCCTGATCAGCAGAGGACTTACAAGAACACTGCAGGGCTTCCAATCTGCTGTTAATATCAAGCGTCAGACTAAGAACGAATGCGAGATTCTGGTTAAGTATTGGTGCGATTCATCCAAACTCAGGGAACTAGAGCGGTGTCGATATTCGCTGCGTAATCCCCTCTTCCGCATTCATTTCCCGGATATGATAAGTGGGCATGTTGTTCATCAGACTCCCGAGCCATCGATGGGTAGTCTTGGCGAAGGTATACCCTCGTTCACTCCATAGATATGTGCAACTTGGCAATAGTAACTGAGTGGAGTCTGGCACGCTGTCTGATCTTGGTATCGGCATCCGTCCTAGCCAATGCGTTCACCTTCGGCGGGACGGATACGCTCGGCTGGACGGATTCGGCATCCTACGAGGGAAGCCAAAACACCGTCTCCCGCGTCACCGCAACAGTCGCCCGCGAGTCCCTGATCACCGCCGCGACGCTCGGTATTAGAACGGCGGCGCGAGGCGGTTCCGCCGTCGCCCAAGCCGCCTACAAAGGCATTCTGGTTACCGAGGCGGCGACGGGCGGCTATCAGATCGGAACCGGCGCACAACAGATATCCGAGGGCAATTACGAGGCAGGCGCCTTGAACGTCGTGGCGGGGGGCCTCCGCGTCGGCGGCAGCATCGTCAGCGCGGGGGCAATTGCGCCACAAAGCGCCTCTTCAACATACGGCACAACACCTGAGGGTCGACCGCTCACCAAGCACTATGCGACCGATACTGGCCCACCGCGGAACATTCCCGGCAGCGTTGTGGACAATACCGTAAACACAGCGTGAGGCGTACCGACATCTGGCGGCAAGACGGTTCATTACGATCCCCTCAACAATGTTACCGTGGTGACTGGCGATGGTGGGTCTATCGTCAGTGCCCACAAAGGACCTCCACGATCAGGGCAGTTCTAATGCAATATCCTCAGCTTGCTGTTACCTCAACTCGAGCCGATCTGAGACTCGATTCGGCTGATAATGAAATCCGCGTGCTGGATCTGGAGATGGTGCTCGACATTGACCGCTTTGGCACTATTTGTGGCATTGAGATTCTTGATCTTAAGCGTTCTGCGGGTGAGAAATATCTCGACCTCATGGATGACTCTATTGGCAAAACGTCAAGTGGAATGCGATTTGGCTATGATCCAGAGGTCGATGCGTTCTACTTCAAACTATCCTGCGAGAGATCTCTGGATCAAGAATCCGTGGATGGAGAAGTCGCAGTGAATCTGCTCGGTCAGATCATCAGGATATCCTGCTCCCGGAATGCACGATAGCGGGCACATCTCGGGGCAAACGATTCCGAAATCTGATCCCTGGTGGCACATACCAGCAAAGTAGGTGGGTCATGAATCGCGCGTGGACTGATTACCTTTATGAACTGTCCGATTAACAGAGCGCAAACCGTAATTTTGACGGCTTTTCTGACAATAATGTCATGGCCACTGTTTGCATCTATCCCGCACCAAGGATCGACCGCCACCTTCGGCTACGACCTGCCTGCGCCGCACGGCTCTGCGTCGCGGCAGGCAGGCGGACTCGGCAACTGGACCGCGTACACCAACGCCGAGGTGCGCGTCTACACGATGGCCTACGACGCCCTGGGCCGCCTCGTCGCCGCCACCAACGCCGCCAACGAGCAGGTCTTCGCCAACCGCTACGACCCTGCGGGCAACCTCACCAACCGTACCGACGGCGCGGGCAACACCATCGCCTACAGTTACGATGTGCTCGACCGGCTGGTAGAAGTTGTCCCCCAAACCTCACCCCTCACACCTCAAACCTTCTCTTTCGACCCCGTCGGCAACCTGCTGACCGCCTCCAACGAGACCGCGACCCTCACATTCGGCTACGACGCGATGGACCGGCTCACATCGGCGGCGACCAGCCTCTCCAACGCCACCTACAACGTCACGTACCGCCGCGACGCGGGCGGGTTGGTCACCAACCTCGTCTACGCTTCCGGCAAGGCCGTCACCCGCGCCTACGATCCCGACGTGTTTTGGTTCATCGTGAACTGGGCAACCGCCTTGTTCTGTTAAGAGACCGGGGAACCGCCCCGGCCTCAAGATTGCCTCGAATGTAGCACTCAGACGGCGGACTGTCGATCCTTCGCCCGGCGTTTCCGCGCCTCCTCCAGTTTGCGGTCGCGTTCCGCGCAGATCAGCTTCTCCCGCCCGGCGAGTTTGTCGGCCGGGGCGAGGTAGCCGATCGCGCTGTTGAGCCTCTCCTCGGTAAACGGCTTGAGGAACGAATGCGTGACACGAGATCGGGCAGCCGAGACCGGCCCCTCGACAACACGGATGAAAAGCGAGAGACCATTTCCGACCCGGCACCCCTCCGAACCCCCATTCGTCTTCGGCTCAGGGGGCCGGAGGGTGCTGACGATCTCCCCCCCCCGTACTATTTCAGCACCTTGCGCAGGCGCTGCATCGCCTCTTCGACCGCCTCACGGCTGTTGAAGGCACTGATGCGGATGAAGCCCTGGCCGCAACGGCCGAAGCCCGCACCGGGCGTCGTGACCACCTGCGCACGCTTGAGCAGCTTGTCGAAAAACTTCCAGGAGTCTTTACCGACGTTGACCCAGATGTACGGGCTGTTCTCGCCGCCGGTCATCGCAAAGCCGAGGTCCGCCAACGTGTTGCGGATGATCGCGGCGTTACCGAGATAGAAATCGACCAACGCACGCGTCTGCGCCTTACCTTCCGGCGAATAGACGGCCTCAGCCGCGCGCTGGATGGGATACGAGACGCCGTTGAACTTCGTGGTGTGGCGACGGTTCCACATCGGATGCAGCGCCACCGCCTCGCCCTTCTTGGTGTAGGCCATCACCGATTTCGGCACCACCGTGAAGGCGCAGCGCGTGCCGGTGAAACCGGCCGTCTTGGAGAAACTGCGGAATTCGATCGCCACGTCGCGCGAGCCTTCGATCTCATAAATGCTGTGCGGCAGCGCCGGATCGCGGATGAAGGCTTCGTACGCGGCATCAAACAGGATCAGCGCCTTGTTCTCCCGCGCATAGCGGACCCAGGCCGTGAGCTGTTCGCGTGTGGCGGTCGCGCCGGTGGGATTGTTGGGGAAGCAGAGGTAGATCAGGTCGACCGGTTGTGCAGGCAGCGCCGGCACGAAGCCATTCTCGACCGTGCTGTCGAGATAGACCAGCCCCTTGTAACGGCCTTTGCTGGCCTTGCCCGTGCGGCCCGCCATCACGTTGGTGTCGACATAGACCGGGTACACGGGATCGGGAATCGCGATCGTCAGCTTGTCAGCGAAAAGTTCCTGGATGTTCGCGGTGTCGCACTTCGAGCCGTCACTCACGAACACTTCGTCAGCCTCAATCTGCGCCCCGCGGGCCTGATAGTCGTTCAGGGCGATCGCCTGACGCAGAAAATCATAACCTTGCTCCGGGCCATACCCGCGGAAGCTCGCGCGCGCCGCCATCTCGTCCACCGCCTTGTGCAAAGCCTCAATGCAGGCCGGCGGCAACGGCTCGGTCACATCACCGATGCCGAGGCGGATGACCCTTTTCGCGGGATGCTCGGTCTGATAGGCCTTAACCCGTTTGGCGATTTCGGAAAAGAGATAGGAGGCCTGAAGCTTGGCGTAATGCTCATTCACTCGGATCATGGTGCGCGTTCCTTTCGTTGACGTCATCAGGGGCCGGATGTGCCGCCGGCGCGTCATCGCGGACCGGCGTCAACACCCAGCGTTTGTTGTACCAAAACCATTGCTCAGGCGCCCGCCGGATGGCGGCCTCGACATTCGCGAGCACCGCCTGCGTCATGCGCCGGGCATCCTCTTCTTTATCAAGAGCAGGGTCAGGAAAAATGGCCGGGAGGTGATCGAAACCGTGGCGCGCCCACCCCTCGCGCCACAGAATCGCCGGAATGATCGGCACGCGGGCCGTGATGGCGAACACCGCCATGCCACGCCCGACATTGGCGGTCTTGCCAAGAAACGGCACCTTCAGGTCGGGCGTATAGACCCGCACGTCCGGCAGGATCGCCAGTACGTTGCCCCCGCGCAACAGCTTGATAATCTGCTTGAGCGTGCCGCCGCCACGCTCGAGGATGGTCATGCCCGATTCGCGCTGACGGTTGATCCAAGCGTTCACCAGCGGATTCTTCTGTTTGCCGGCGATGCTGAACATCCGGATGCCGTAACGGTGACAGGCCCAGCCGGCGAGATCCCAGTTGCCCATGTGCGGCACCGCGATGACGGCACCCCCATGTTTCTCGATCAACGCCTGGACCTCGCCGATGTGTTTGCGAAACGCCGGAATGTGGCGGTCGATCCAGACCCGGCCGATGCGCGGCGCCCGCATCATCTCGACGATGTTGAACGCCATGTTCCGCAGGGACAACCAAGCGATGCGGCGCACCTCGCGGGCTGGGATTGCGTCACCGAACACCTCGCGGATACGCCGCGCGGTCTCGCGTCGCCGGAAGCGGAACAGATGGAAGACGACCGCGGCCACCCCCCACGCCACCGCCAGCGCCGCCCGATACGGCAACACGGAGAGCAGGGCGGCCACGATACGTAACGCGCCATACTCCGCGAGATGTTGAATCCGATAACGCATGAGTGCTTAGTAGCTGACGACCGCCAAAGGCTGGCCCTTCGCCACCACGGCACCGTGCTCGACCAGAAACTTCACGACCTTGAGCGGCTTGTCGGCCTTGATCTGATTGAACAGCTTCATGGCCTCCACGATGCACAGCGGATCGCCGGCCTTGAGGCTGTCGCCCTCTTGGGCGAGCTCGGGCTTGCCGGGGCCGGAAGAGCGGTAGAAGGTGCCGTTCAACGGCGCGGGGACGGTCGGCCCCTGCGGCACGGCATCCGCCGCTTTCTCAGCAGGCTTCGCGACGGGTGCCGCGGCGGCCGGAGCGGGGGTCGGCGCCGGGGCAGGAACAGCCGCCGCTGCCGGCAGAGCAACCGCCCCCGCGCCCTGCACCAATCCGGCGAGCGACGCCACGAAACGTCCGATCTCTGCAAAGCGCTGCGTCTCGGGATCGACCGATGCCGCAGGCGCGGGAGCTTCCGTCTTCGCATCCGCCTCCGCTTTCTTGGTCCCGCACTCTTCGAGATCGGCAGGGATCGGGTCGCGCTGGTCAGCCGGCTTGGCGCGCCACTTGAAGTAGCCGAGCGCCACTTCCGGGAAGAGGCAGTACGAGAGGATATCCTCCTCCTTCTCGATCAGCTTGGGCTCGATCTGCGCGGCGGCGTCGGCCAGGCCGGGCTTGAGCAGATCGGCCGGGCGGCAGGTCACCGGCTTTTCGTTGCCGAGGATCTGCTTGACCAGTTTAGGCGCGATCGGAGCGGGCGAGCGGCCGTAGAGGCCCTTGACATAGTCGCGCGTTTCCTGAGTGACCATCTCGTAGCGCTTGCCGGCCAGCACGTTGAGCACGGCCTGCACGCCGACGATCTGGCTGGTGGGCGTGACGAGCGGCGGATATCCCATGTCGGCGCGGGTACGCGGCAGCTCTTCAAGCACCTCGGGCAGGCGATCGAGCGCGCCCTGCTGCTGAAGCTGCGAACGCAGGTTCGAAATCATGCCGCCCGGGATGTGGTGTTCCAGCACATCGGCGTCCACCGGCTCCACGGCACCGGACGAGGAGGGCTGACGCACCTTCTTGAGCGAGCGGAAATGGGCGTTGACTTTCGCGACCATGGCGTGGTCGAGTCCGGTCGTATAGCCTTCGGCCTCCAAAATCGCCATCAGCGTCTCGGTGGGCGGCTGCGAGGAGAAGCCCGACATGGTTGAAACGGCGGTATCGACCGCGCCGGCACCGGCCTTGACCGCGGAAAGGTACATGGCCACCGCCATGCCGCTGGTCATGTGCGAGTGCACCTGAACCGGCACCTTCACCGCCTTGACCAGGGCGCTGATCAGTTCGGTGGCCGCGGCCGGGGTCAGAATGCCCGCCATATCCTTGATGCAGAGCGTATCGATGCCCATCGACACCTGATCGCGGGCGATCGCCACAAAATTATCGACGGTGTGCACCGGGCTGAAGGTGTAGCAGATCGTGCCCTGCGCGTGGCCACCGTACTTCTTGACAGTCTGAATGGCCCGATCGAGGTTACGCGTGTCATTCAGCGCGTCGAAGATACGGAAGATGTCCATGCCGTTCTCGCAGGCCAGCGCCACGAAACGTTCCAGGACGTCATCCGGGTAGTTCTTGTAGCCGAGAATGTTCTGACCGCGCAGCAGCATCTGCAGCGGCGTCTTTTTGCAGACCGACTTCAACTGGCGCAGACGCTCCCAGGGATTCTCACGCAGGAAACGCAGGCAGACATCAAAGGTGGCGCCGCCCCAACACTCCAGAGAGTAGTACCCCGCGCGGTCCACCTCCTCGGCTATGGCGAGGATGTCGTCGGTGCGCATGCGGGTCGCCCAAAGCGACTGGTGGGCGTCACGCAAGGTGGTGTCAGTGATGCGAATCCGCGGCGCGGTCGCGTCATTGGCCGCGGTCGTTTTTTTCTGCTCTGCTTTTTTCATAAGAGGATCGTACTCCAAAGACTCCTGATGGGGGTCAAGAAAAGTGCCGACTATTGTGACATTTCGCCAAAAATTGTCACGAGACTTTTTGAAGATTCGCACTTGCAAATATGGACACGTTGTGTCTATTATATGTCCATGACAACGGTTAACACAGCTACGCTCAAGCAAAAACTCAGCCACTACCTGAGCCTTGCGCGCCAGGGCAAGGAAGTGCTGATCACCAGCCACAAGCGCGTGATCGCGCGCCTGCTGGCTGACGACGGCGAGACCGGCAGGCTCCCGCTCACGCCTCCCGTCCGCCCGGCTTCTGAACTCAAGGAGATCGGTGGTTTCGGCCTCGACTCTGACCCTGTCAAGCAACTCATTCAGGAAAGAAAAAAAAGATGACCGTTTATCTTGATTCGACCATCGTCATACGGCAACTGGTCGGGACTAAAACCCCGTGGGCGGGCTGGGGCGCATGGGACGCCGCCTACGCCAGCGCCTTAATGCGCACGGAATGTTACCGCACCGCCAACCTGCTGCGCCTCTCCGGCAAACTGGATGACGAGCAGCGCGCGCGGCTCGGCACCTGGATCGAGCGGGTCTGCGAAAGCGTCACGATCGTGCCGGTCACCGACGGAGTGCTGCGCCGCGCGGCCGACGCCTTCCCCACGGCGGTCGGCGCGTTGCAGGCCATCCACCTCGCCACCCTGCTCGAACTCAAGGCCGCGCACAACATCACCTGCCTTGTGGCCACGGCCGATGAAGAACTGTTGCGTGCAGCCGAGAGCATGGGCTTCGGGGACGCTTTGAACCCGCCGCCGGAACCCGCGCCAGAGGCGAAAGAGGCCGCGCCAGAGCCCAAGGATGCCGCCCCTGCGCCCAGCAATCCGTAAAAACAAGAAACGACGGTTTTCTTGACAGGATTACAGGATTAACCGGATTGCAACAAAGCCATCCCATCATGTTAATCCTGTAGTCCTGTCCGAATTTGCAATAGTGCAGCGTATGAGTCGGCGCTGATACCGAGCCGCATCCAAGGCAGGACCGCCTCGGCGTTCGCGTCGTAATTGAAGACCGTAAATCCGTTCAGCCCCAGTTCGCGCGTGATCTCGATCTGCTCGGCGAGTTTCACCGCATCCTGCGGATCTTTCCAGCACGAAAGACCGATCCCCGGATAGAGGGGCACCTTGCCCACGAAGGCTTTCTGCATACTCACGACGTTGCGGAAGGCGGCACTTGAATCGACATAATCCATCGGACAGACAAAGTCCAGCCATCCTTGCTCGCACCACATGCCCCAATCCTGGCCGATACTGTCGCGATCGATCGGCCAGTTGCGGAACACCGCCGCAGAGACTTTGACGGACGGACGTATCGCATGCGCCTCCTGCGAGACACGTCGCACCACTGTATCGATATTGGCGCGCCGGAACGCGAACCAAGCATCCCGGACAGCTTCATCCTTACGCGTATCCTGCGGCCACTGCGCGACCTGCCGACCAAGTTTGGCTTCAAAGCGGACGCGGCATCCGTCGCAGAAACAGGCATTGTTCTCCGGGTAACGGATGTAGTCGAAATGAATCCCGTCCACTTTGTACGCGCGGACGAGTTCTAACATTGCGGCCACCTCCAGTTCTTGATTGTCCGGATGCGAGGGGCACAGCCAACTCTCCTTGACCTCGCCATTGAAAAGCTTCTGCACGCGGCCTTCGCGCACCATGCGTTCAACAAACTCTTTCGGCGCATGGTTCGACATGTTCCAGTTGACCTTCCACACATGGCATGCCACACCGTACTTACGGCATGCCGCCAGACACTGTTCCATCTGGTCGCCACGTGCCTCTACCCCCCCGTAAGTCGGCAACACCTTCGACGGGTAGTAAGCCGTCCCGCCCCACAGCATATTAGGCAGAATCACGTTAAAGCCGTGCTCTTTTAAAAAGCGGACCGAGTCATCCCAGTTCTTGCCGCGTAATCCGAACGCGCTGTGACACCAGAAGGCCCGGTGCTCGCCCGCGCGCGGCTTTCGCGTCAGAAACCACGCCCGCCGCGCGGCATCGCTCGCCTGTCCGCTGGCAGCCAGACTCTCGCGCCACCTCCCCGCTGCCAAATGAGCCGCCGCCTCTTTGTGCGCGGCATCGGCTTTGGACAAGGCATCGCGCGCAGAGCGCGAAAGTTGTCCGTTCTCGATGGCAGCACGAAAGGCCGCAAAATCGGCGGCCCCGCCGATGGCGCCGATTTGCGCCAACGCCTTCTCCGCCAATCTCCGCAACAGGTCCGGCACCAATTCCCCCACCAGCGCGCGCATCAGCGCCTGCGAAGACTCACCGCCGTCACCGAACCACACATGGCCCATGAAGGCACCTGCGGACGTCACCGTGAGCGCCGGATGCTGCGTGTCGCGTCCCTGGCCGTCACGCCAGACCGCCACCACACGCGCCGTTTGTCCCTCCAGCGGAGCGGCCAGCGTGGCACGCCACGACGCCTGCTGAGCAAAGTCAGGTTGCTCGGGCAGCCCCTGCGCTGTACGCGCGAACCCAGAAAAATGGGCCGGTTCCGGCACCACGCTGCCTGCGGCACGGAGCCCCAAAAGCTTACCGATCTCCGTAGGCAACGAATAGCAGACCAGCAGCTTGCCGCCGCCGTTCACATAAGTGCGGAGCCATTCAGCCGCCGCCGCAGGGACACGCGGGTTGTAGGGCAGCACCACCAGTTTGATTCCCGTGAACAGCTCCGGCGCCAGATCAGAATCGGCCACCTGTATCGAATCGATGCCCAGACGGTCAAAGGTCGTGGACACCGTCGCGGCATATCGGCTGAACGATTTCGCCTCGCTACCGCTACCGGAAACATTCGAATCGGCCCGCACCACCAGTACCTGTGGCGGCCCGCCGGCAAACCCGAGATTCGCGATCGCACACAACGTGTCCTGGTCACGGCCACGCCAGCCTGAAAGGCGAAACGCGTCGATTTTTCCCCATCCCGCACACGAACCCTCAATACGGGTATCCGCCTTATCGATCACAATCCGTTGCCATGTCCCCGCACGGTCAGGGCAAAATGAGGCATGATACCAACCGCCGCCGCTGCGGAAATAGAGGCTGAACGAGGTGAACGGTTCCAATTCACCGCAATAGAAATCGAACTGGACACCGCGGCAGCCGCGCAGATCGACTTGAGCCTTGATGTCCCAACTGACCCTTTCGTGGCGCGTTCCCTTAAAGTTGACCGGCAATCGGACATAGCCCGCCGCGTCCCACATTGCGGGCGGCGTCCCCCCCATCGGTTCTGTCAGCCTCCGCACCTCCGCGGCGTCGCCACGCATCGCCTGCCATTCCGGGAACACGCGTTCCGCCTCCGGCGGGCGGGGCACATCCTGCGCCCGCACAGCCAGCATGCACGCAACTGCCACTCCCCCCAGCACCTCTAGACGTCTCATGAACAGCCCTCCTTGTACGCAAAACACGTTAGACCATACGTCCCGGCCTGTCCAGATGCAATCCAGAAGGGCACAACTCGCCTTTCAGTTTATCGGCTGTCTCTGCACCCCGGCTCGCGGGTCAGCTTGATCAACAGCGACCCGCAAAGCGCACAACCCGCCATGATGACGAATCCGCTGCCATAACTGATTTCCCCCGTGACACCGCTCACAAGTCCCGCGATCCGCTCGATCGCGGGCAGCACCAACATGCAACCGGCGCACAGCACCAAGGATACGGCGATCACAGTCGAGCGTTTACCCTTGAACAGCCTGTCGCTCAGAAGCCCGCCGTTCACGGCGCCCACCGCCATGCCGAGCGGCAAAGCGGCCGCCGTGAAGCCAGCCCCCTTGATTTTCCACCCGTAGCTTTCCATGAAGTAAATCGGGATTCCGGCCAGAGCAGTCAGATTGACGGGCCTTGTCCCAGCCGAACTCGTCCATGACCGGCTTCATGCAAATCGCGAGATTGAACCTGCCGCAATAGTCCCTGTCTCAACTCCTTCTTGGCTAAAGGCCGGTGTATCCTCTATACTGCTTATGTGTCTGGCATAAGTTTACAAAGTATCTGGCTGTTTACGGCACTTGCGGTGAAGGTCGCCACGGCGGCGCCGCCCGTCGTGATCTCCGAATTCATGGCTGATAACAACGGGTTCATCTACGACGGCTTTGGGAACGCCTCCGATTGGCTGGAGCTGCAGAACACCACCGGACACCCGATCAATCTTGCCGGCTGGTCGCTCTCCGACAGTGCGAACAACCCGTCCAAGTGGATCCTGCCGGCCGTGACGTTGCCGCCTTGGGGGACGCTTCTGATCTGGGCCTCGAATGCGGACCAGACCGATCCGGCGGGCGAACTGCACACCAATTTCGCGCTGAGTAAGAGCGGCGAATTCTTGGGCCTCTTCGACGCTGACCGCATGCCGGTTCACACCTACAGTCCCAGTTTCCCGCCGCAGTTTGAGAACATCTCGTACGGCCTGGCGATCTCATTGGAGGACGCCACACGTCGCCTGGTCTCCAACACTTCGCCGGTTCGCGCGTACTGTCCCGCCAATGACGCGCTCGGCACCACGTGGCGCAACCAGGCCTTTGACGACACGGGATGGCTGGCGGGGCTGTTGCCTGCCGGTTACGGCACAAAAAACCCTTCTTGGGTGTCGCAGGTCAACCTGAGCCTGCTAGGAATCGCCCAGGGGCGCCCCGGCGTCTACCTGCGCATCCCGTTCGAACTGGCCGACGCCGCAGCGGTCCGTTCGCTCTCGCTCACCATGACGTACGACGATGGGGCCGCACTCTACCTCAACGGCGGATTCGCTTTCGCTGCGAACACACCGACTCCCGAGTCCCTGACATACGCCAGCTATTCTGCGTCGATCCTGAACGACCCGGCCACCGCCACGGCAGTCAATCTCACGGCCAGCACGAACCTGCTGACCGGTGGCGTCAACATATTGGCCGTCCACCTCATGAACTGTAACGCGACCAGCAGTGACCTTTTTCTCAAGCCCTCCCTGGATGCGGTCATTCGCACACTCTACGCAACCAACGAGCCCTCCTACCTGATTGAGGCCTCGCCCGGAAGGATGAATGGCGGCGCTTCGATCCTGCGCCTGCCGCAGACGGTCGCGTTTTCTCATCCGCCCGGCATCTTCTCCTCCCCCTTCACCCTGACCCTGAGCGGCAACGCGCCTGGCCAAACGATCCGCTACACGACCAACGGCGCGGTACCCGAACTCGGCAACAGCCAGCTTTACAGCGCACCGATATCGATCGCCTCTTCCCGGCATATTCGTGCCCGTGTGTTCGACGCGCTCGGACGCAGCGGCAATCCCACGACTGCCATGTACACTTTTCACGCCTCCGATGCTGCCACGCTGACCTACTCCAGCGGCATCCCGATTCTCGTGCTGCGCGAGAACGACCCGATCCGGAACGGCATCCCCACAGCCGAATCGACGAACTACACCGCCTGTTCCGCCCACCTGATCGAACCGGTCAACGGCAGCGCCACACTCACCGGACCTGCCACCCTGACCCGCCGTGCCGGCATCCATGTGCGCGGCTCTTCGTCTGCCAGTTTTGCCAAGAAACCCTACGCGCTCACCTTCTGGGGCGAGGAGGACGACGACCAGAAGGTCAGCATTGCCGGTTTTCCCGACGGATCGGACTTTGCCCTGATCAGTTGCTATAACTATGATCGAACCTACATGCACGACGCCTTTATGTTTGACCTTTCGCGCCAGCTCGGACGTTACGCCCCGCGCACACGCTGGGTAGAGGTTTTCTTTGTCGGCAACGAAACCGACAACCTTTCCGCCGCCAATTACCAAGGGCTCTATGTCCTGGAGGAACGTATCCGCATCGGCAACGGCCGCCTGCCGATCGACGACATCGTGGCGCCGGGTGACACGGCGTTACCGGCCGTCACCGGCAGTTATCTGTTTAAGACGGACCGCCGAGATCCCGACGAGTTCTATTGGCGTACCGCACGTAATTTCCCCAACAGCACGGATCGCTACATGGTCCTCGACCGCCCCAAGCTCGCGGATGTCCAGCCCGCGCAAGGACTCTACATCATCCAGGCCTTCAACGATTTTGAAAACACGGTTTATGGCGCCGATCCCATGCACCCCGAGACCGGAGTCGGCCGTTACATTGACCTGTTGTCGTGGTCCGACTTCCACATCTTGAAAACCTACTCGATGGATGTGGACATTTTCACGCTCAGTTCCTATTTCCACAAGGATCGCAGCGGCAAAATCATGGCCGGCCCGGTCTGGGATTTTGACCGTTCGCTAGGGCCGTACGGCTATGCAGAAAGCTCCTATCCCAACGTCAAACGCTGGGACGCCTGGACCTTCGCCTCGGAACCTTTCAACCGTGGCGACTTTTGGGGCCGTCTTCACACCCAACCCGCCTTCCAGCGCCTCTACTGGGACCGCTGGTTCGCGCTGCGCCGCAGCACACTCTCTAACACCAACCTGGCCGCGACCATCGCGCGACTGCACGCGCAGATCCCCGAAGCGTCGGCCACGCGCGATTACGTCAAGTGGGGACAGTGGCCGACGAATGACGTCTTCGGCCGCACCCACTCCGGAGAGGTCGCCTGGATGACGTGGTTCGCCACCAACCACGCCACGTGGATCGACCAGAACTTCACGCAGAAGTGCTCTTTGCTGCGTGCGCCGCTGCTCAATCCGACGAGCCGTGCCCTGCCGGCTGGCGAACCACTGACGGTGACATTCACAGCGTCTGAAGGCGACCGCATTTACTACACGCTGGACGGCAGCGATCCCGTGCTCTGGAACAACCAACCCGCTCCGCAGGCACGCGAGTGCCGCCCTGGCATGTCGGTGCAACTCACCGCCTCCGCCACCCTCTTCGCCCGCGCCTACAGCACCACGCGTAACATGTGGAGTCTTGCAGCACGGGAGGAGTACCTGCTGGGCGGCCGACGCGCCCGCCCCGGCGACATCCTGATCAGCGAGATTCATTATCATCCGCGTGTGGACGCAAACGATCCGCCAACGGAGTGGTTCGACCGCTGCTATGAATTCGTTGAACTGGTCAACCTTTCCAGTTGCGACATCAGTCTGGCGGGCTGCCGTTTCCCGCAAGGCCAACCCGCGCATGAGCTGGTGCTGGATGGACCGATTCTCAGGCCCGGCGAACACGCGGTCATCGCCCGCCATGAGGAGGCATTCCGGCACCGCTACGGTAGCGCGGTCACGCCTGTGGCCTACTGGCTGTACGGCGGACTCGCCGACAGCGGCGAAACGGTCTCACTGCTTGATTCGCAGGGGCGCGTGCTGGATACGGTCACGTACGGCACCCGCGGCGAGTGGCCCCGTTCAGCGGACGGCGAGGGCGACTCGCTCAACCGGGCGGACTTCCTGCCTTTTGCGCCCAGCCGCTGGCAGGCCGGCATCCCGACCCCAGGACGCGGCGGATACTCGGAATGGTTCGGACTGCGCGGACTCACCTCGCTCGACGGCGATGCGGACGGCGACGGCGTGCCGAACCTGGTCGAATACTACACCGGCGCCGACCCGCTGGATCCCACAGATGGCGGACGTTCCTCCATGCAGGGCTTTTCGGCAGACGGCTCGGGCGTGAGCGTCTCCTACTATCAGGCCTACGACCGCCCCGACGCTTGGGCCTCGCTTAAAGAATCCGCCGATCTGCTCGAGTGGTACGACACCGACAGCCGTTACCTGCGCTGTCAGGACACCGGCGACGGCTATCTATGGACCTTGGAAATCCCGGTCGAGGAGCAGGCGACCTATCCGCGCCGTTTCTTCCGGCTGGTGGTGTGGCCCGCTACGGCTTCACAAAGCGGCGGCACTTTACCTTCGCCTCTTTCAGTAAGCGTTCCGTCTGCTCCGTAAAGGCGTAGTCACCGCCGTAGACGACTTCTCGGATGCCGGCGTTGATGATCATCTTGGCGCACGTCAGACAGGGGCTGATCGTCACGTAGAGCGTCGCACCCGCCAGGCTGATGCCGTGATAAGCGGCCTGACAGATGGCGTTCTGCTCGGCGTGGACGCAGATGCACTCTTCCAGGCTGCTGCCCGACGGCGCCGCCCCCGCGCACCGCGGGCAACCGTCGTCAAAGCAATTCTTCACCCCACGCGGTGTACCGTTGTATCCCGTCGAGATGATACGGTTTTCCGACACGACGACAGCCGCGACCTTGCGCCGGGAGCAGTTGGCGCGCGTCGCAACCACCAAGGCAATCTCCATGAAATAGGTGTCCCAGTCCGGACGAGGATCAACACGTTTTTTTTGAACGGACATAAGCGTCTCCCTTTTGCAAAATGGCGGTACTATACCATATCTTCACGTCCATGGTCGGATTAAAAAGGACGGGGAGCCGAAAACACGGGTGTCCTTATCGGCAACAACGAGTCGTCTTGCCGGGGGTAAGGCGGGACGTCTCGGACCGCCCGCAAAAAGGGTGTGTGTCAAGAAAGTGACAGGGGTGTGCCAGGCTAGTGGCCAGCGAATCG
>DAOTKE010000084.1:0-15688 GCA_035449085.1 Kiritimatiellia bacterium
CTCCTTGGCATTCGTCTCCGGCGGCTCTTTCAGCACTTTGCAGTCCATTCCCATAACGCGCGGCGAAATCAGGAAGGCCTTGACGTCCTCCTCAACATCGAAATCATCGGGCTGGAAATCGTTGGACCACGCCTTTGCCATGAGTCCGCCGCCACCTTCTTTTCCCTCATCCTCGACATACAGCATCACACGGTGCGGCATGTCGGCGATCTCGGCCTTGCCATCAATCGCCTTCAGGTTCCCCACGAACGCGCGCCCCTCCTTCATCCATGCGATCGAGTCGCGCGCCTCCGGCCCGTCACCACCATCTTTGAATTGGAAGCCTCGCTCGTCGGCGTTCTGCACGCTGGTCGAGTAGTAGGCCGAGCGCAGGCCGGATTCGATCTGGTTCATCACGTAATCGGCCTGCGACATGGCGTCCGACATCTCCATGCCCGCGTTCCAGCTCTGCACCACGGCGTCAAAGCAAAAGAACGAAATGACCATCATGACCGCAAGAATCATGATCGCCATCATCAGCTCAAGCAGGGTGAACCCCGAGCGGATATCCTTTGCCTCGTTCATAACTTGAGCGTTGAGCGTTGAACGTTGAGCGTTACACGTTACTCGTCCAGCGTTCAGTGCTCGGCCTTCACTTCCCCTTCCGGATCAGCCGCACCAGTTCTTCGTGGTACCCCTCTTTGCCGCTGCCCCACGAAATGCGCGTGCGCAACACATACAGCCCGTCGTCCTCTTCTCCCGTCTCCAACTCTTTCTCCTCGACCCACCGCTCGAACGTGAAATCCTTGTAGGCCTCCCGCACCTCTCGCGACACATCCATCTGCAGCTCATCGATCATCTCCTCCGCGCCGATGGGATCGATGTTCAGTCGCTCGTCCTCCTCGGGATCGGAGATCTCTTCGTTCGGCGGGATCGGGAAGCAGCGCTCGCCCAGGCTGAAAACAAACTGCGCATCCTGATACTCCTTCGAGAGCGTCATCATCTGGGCGCAGTTGCTCAGACCGACCATCAGGCTGAACAACCCCGCGGCCAGGATCATTGTCGCCAGCAGAATTTCGATTAACGTAAAACCGTCACGCCGCATTACCGCTCATCCTCATCGACCACCCTCGGCATCCCGAAACGGTCGACTTTCACCGTGATCGCATCCGTGGCATCCTCGTCGCCGGCCGTTACCCGCACCACGAACGGCAAGCATCGCCCGTTGGCCTCGAACGGAATCCGCGCCATCCGGGACTTTTCTTTCTCCAGGCCACCATCGGCGGACGAATCCGAGTCCTCCGCCTCCTCATCCTCCATCACCTCGATCTGCACTTCGGCCTCGTCTGCTTCCAGCGCATCCTCGTCGAGTGTCACCTTAAACGTGATCTGTTCGTAACGCTTCGAGGCGCTCAGCTCGGCCATGATGTAGCCGGCACCCCCGCCCTCGTCCGAACCGGGAGACTCATCGGCGCCCCAAGCGGCAGGCGGCCCGCCCCCTCGCCCGGCGTCCGCCGGATGCCGCGTTTCGTCGTGCGCGTTCTCGCCTCCCGCGGATCTGGACGAGCCCGCGTCCCCTGCCGCCCCGCTGCGGCGCTCGACACGCAGCTCGCCACCCGACGTGATCACCAGATCCATCGGCGTCTGGTAAAGCACCGCCATGGTCCGCGCGTAACGCGTCATCTGCATCACGCCGCGCGATGCGGTCTTGACCCGCGCGAGGTCTGAGCCTGTTCCGAACGAAGGCAGGATCACCAGCGCCATCACGCCGATGATCACCATGACCACCAATAGCTCAACCAGTGTAAACCCGCGCCGCATCCGCCTCCTCACGACCTGAATCGACGTGAATCGACTTGATTCGACCCGGGTCGAATCACGTCGAATCGAGTCGGCTCGGGTCGTCTTCCCCGCACTAGTTCGTGATGTCGTCTTCCGTACCGATTTCGCCATCCGGCCCGCCCGAGACGATCTTGAACTTCTTGCCGGTCTTGGTGTACTGGAACGGCGTGCCCCACGAGTCATTGAGCGCACCCTCTTTCAACAGGCCCGGCGCATCGTCGCTTCCCACGGTCAGTTCATCCAGCGAATCCGGCAACTTGCCATTATGGCGCATGGCGAAGATCTGCACCGCCTGCTCGATCGCCTGAATGCTCGTGCGCGTCGCCTGGCGCCGCGCCTCCTCATCATGGCCGATCACATTCGGAATGACCACCGCGGCCAGAATGCCGAGAATACACACCACCAACAGCAACTCCACCAGCGTGAAGCCGCTGCGACGGTTCTTTCTCACTTGCTCTTCCTTTTTCTCACGTTTCATCGCCTTCCTCCTCCGTCGTTCATCCAACCCAATGTCCCAACCTACTACCCGAAACCCGAAGCCCGAAACCTGTAACCTTCTTCCCTCTTCCTTCTTCCTTCCACTCAGCCCGGGCTGAGCGACGAGGTGACCTTGAACACCGCCATCAAAATACTGACCGCCACGAAACCGACCACCCCGCCGATGGCCACGATCAGAATCGGCTCCAGCGCGTTCGTGAAGATCTTGATGTTACGATCCATCTCGCTCTCGTACCGCCGCCCGATATGCCCCAGTGATGCGGGCATATCGCCCGACTGCTCGCCGACGGCCAGCATATCGGTCATCATTTTGGGGAACACCTTACTGGTCGCCAGCGGCCCGGAAATGGTGGTGCCGTCCGTCACGCGCTGGCGCGCGGTCCTCAGGGCACTGGCGATCAGCGCGTTGCCGCAGGTCTCTTCGGCAATCTTCAGCGCCTGCAAGACATTCACGCCGTTGGCGAGCAGGGTTTTCATGGTGTAAGCCAAGCTCGAATACGCGCCGCAAGCCACGATGCCCTTGATCAGCGGCGCCTTCAGCTTGAGGCCATCCCACCAGAGCCGCCCGGCATCGGTCTTGATGTAACGCTGGAACATCACCACCCCCATGCCGATCGCGACCGCCAGAAAAACACCGTACTTGATGACGAAATCGCTCGTGCCCACCAAAATGCGCGTCGGCAACGGCAGAGCGGTGCCCATACTGTCGAAGATTTTGGCGAATTGCGGAATCACCTTGACCATCGCGAAGATCACCGTGACCACTCCGAAGATGAGCACCACGATCGGGTAGGTCATCGCGGAGGTGATCTTGGAACGCATGCTTTCGTTGCGCTCATAATGCTCCACCAGACGGCGCAGCACCTCGATCATCGCGCCCGACGCCTCGCCGGCTCGGATCATGTTGCCGTAAAGCGGCGGGAAGGTGTCGGGATGCGCCGTCACCGCGTCCGAAAGCTGTTCGCCGCGAATGATGCGGTCGCGCAGATCGCTGGCGATCACACTCTGCGCCGAATCCTCCTCACCCTGATTGGCCAGACAGTTCAGCGCCGCACCGAGGGTCATGCCGGCTTCCAGCAGATCACTCAATTCTGACGTAAAAAGCAGCACCTCGGTGGCCTTCATGCGCACCTTGCCGCCGCCCACCTTGAGTTTCCAGATCGGCGTGCCCTTAGCCTTGGCCTGCTTCGACTTGGTTTCCGCCACGGCGATCGGCGTGTGCCCCAGCTTCTCGACCGCCGCCAGCGCGGCCCGGCGGTCTGCCGCCTCCAGCACGCCCTCGACCTTGCGCCCGTCTTTGGTCAGAGCCTTATAGGAGAAACTTGCCATACTTTCATCACCGTCGTGTCCATTTAGGAATTAGGAGTTGGAGTCATCATACTCGGAACAACCCCTCACTCGTCCTTCCGTATTTGAAATCTTGGATCCTAACTTATCCAGCGTCTTCCGTCACGCGCATGATCTCCTCCACCGACGTCATGCCCTTGAAAACCTTGGCCCAACCATCCTCGCGCAGCGTCTTCATCCCGTGCGTGAGCGCAATGTCGCGGATCTCGGTCGAGGACTTGCGCGCGATGATCGCCGACTCAATGTCTTCCGTGACCACCAGCAGTTCAAAGAGTCCGCCGCGACCGCGGTATCCGGTCTTGGTGCACGCCTCGCACCCCCCGGGCACCCAGACGGTCGACTTTTCAGGCGGGTAGGCCAGGTCATACCACTTCATGTCCAGCGGGATCTCGCGCTTGCACTTCGGGCAGAGCCGCCGCACCAGACGTTGCGCCATGACGCCGGCCACCGCCGACGCCACCAGGAACGGCTCCGCGCCCATATCGATCAGACGTGCAAAGGCACCCGCCGCATCGTTGGTGTGCAGCGTGCTGAACACCAAATGGCCCGTCAGCGAGGCGTTGATCGCGATCTCCGCCGTCTCGCCGTCACGGATTTCACCGACCATAATGATGTCCGGGTCCTGACGCAGGAAGGCGCGCAGCGCGCGCGCGAAGGTCAGTCCGATGTCCTGCCGCACCAGCACCTGGTTGATGCCCGGCATCTCGTACTCGATCGGGTCTTCGGCCGTCAGGATACGCACCTGCATCTTGTTGATCTCGTGCAGGAAGGCGTAGAGCGAGGTCGATTTGCCGGAACCGGTGGGGCCGGTCACCAGGAAGATGCCGTTGGGGCGGTTGATCAGCTTGACCACGTGGGCATAGTCGAAATCATTAAAGCCGAGATCGCACAGCTTGACGAAGTTGCCGGCCTTTTGCAGCAGACGCAGCGAGATCGACTCGCCGTAAGCCGTCGGCATCGTGGAGACACGGATATCGATGTCATCGTTGTTGAGCCGCACACCGATACGGCCGTCCATCGGCAGCCGCTTCTCCGCGATATCCAGATTCGCCATGACCTTGATACGCGAGATGATCGCCGCCTTCAGACGGTTCAGTTGCGGCGGCACATCCACCTTGTGCAGCATGCCGTCGATGCGGTAACGGATGCGCAGCTCGTCCTCCATCGGCTCGACATGGATATCGGTCGCGCCCTGGCGGTCGGCTTCCGCGATGATCTGGTTCACGAACTTCACGATCGAGGCCTCGGCCCCCATCTCGTTCACATCGATTTTGGAGATGGAGGCCAGATCGGCGTCCACCGCGTAACGGCCGTCCTCGATCATCTTCTCGATCGCGTCGGCACCCACGCCGTAATACTTCTGGATCGCCTTGTTGATCTCTTCGCGCGGGCTGAGCGTCACCCGGATCGGGCAACCCGCCGCCAGCCGCAGACCGTCCGTCATGCCGGTGTTGAACGGGTCGCAGGTGACCACCGTCAACACGCCATTTTCGACCGACAACGGCAACACGTTATACTGGTACACCGCGCGCGCGGGCAGCTTGGTGAGAGCCTCGTCTGTCGGCCTGACCTGCGCCAGTTCGGTGTAGGCAAAACCCAGCACCTCGCCGATCTTGCGCAAAAAGTCATCCTCGCGGGCCAGGCCCAGGCGCACCACCACGCCCGTGATGCCCGTGCCGTCCGAACGGTCCGCCGCCAGCACATGCTCGATCTGGAGGTCGGTAAAGAGTCCCGTTTTTTTCAAAACAAGGGCTGCAAATGCATCCGGCTGACCGGCCATATCGGCTCACCTTTCACCAAAAAAGTCCGTTTCCACAAAAAGAGATTCTTAGTATAGAGCAGAGCATGCGCATTTTCCATGCCTAAAAAGGGTGTAGCGCCCCGTACGGAGCCCGTCTCGGCAGACAGCGGTCCAGGGGTCAGCGAGACCAGGCTCGGGAGTGCCGGCAGAACCGGGAGTGCCGGTGATATCCGAAAGAGGCAGGCGAGACGCCTGCACCACGGGAAGGAGGAAACGCTCAACGTTCAACCTCCAACTCTCAACCTACCCCCTCCGCAGGCGGACGGCTGCCAAGACGGCCAGAAAGTCACACCCCCGGCGACTTTCTGTCACCCCGCCGTTCGCAGTCAACTCCCAATTCCCAGCGTCAGCGGTGAGGCGGCGGTATCCCGTCGCCTCCACCGCGTTGTCGGGGCTTGTCTTCATCCCAATCGCTATCGGGATCGGGATCGGGATCGATTGGGTTTCCGCCGCAGGCCGATGTTCAACGGTATCGATGGGCGGGCGCGCAGCCATGGGTCCCGCGCCGCGCGATGGACGCCCTCCCGCCGCGCAGCGATCTCGTAGACCCACGCGACGCAGCCGATCTCCAGCCGGTAGACATCCGATCTCTCGTGTCCGAGTGCCATTCGGCGTTCCTTCGGCAGCGACAGCGATCCCGATAGCGATTTCGATGGCCCCAACTCCTCATTCCTCCTCGGCGTGCGGCTTCAACCCTTCAACAAAGTTGAATCGTTGAATCGCTCTCATCGATTCCATATTGAGCGTCCGCGTCATCCATGTTACATTGCGTCCCATGTGGTTGGCACCTCCCTAAGCGAAGTCACACCACCAAAGCCAGAGTGGTGAAATGGCAGACACAGCGGACTTAAAATCCGCAGGCGGGTGAAACCGTCGTGGGGGTTCGAGTCCCCCCTCTGGCACCAGCATAAGGAGGCGATTGTGATTACAAAACGTGATTTTTTAAGACGCATGGGGATCGGAGTTGCCGGGCTTGCGGCTGGAAAGGCTGTGGGCGATGAACCGGTCGCCTTGAAGTCTAAGTTGCCACCTGGGTCAATCGGCGACCCGAAGAATCCCAGCTTCGGGCGCAATATTTTCCCGCTCGAACCCACGATGACGGACGGGCCGAGTTGTCGAATTGAAAATGGCGAGGTGATTGAACCGGCCCATCGGATCCCCATCTTTCACGAGACGGATGTCGTTGTCGTCGGCGGTGGATCGGCCGGTTTTGCGGCAGCGATTGCGGCACGGAGAGCAGGTGCGAGAGTCGCGCTTGTGGAACGCTATGGGTCACTCGGCGGACTCTTCACGAACGGTATGGTTCTGATCATGCTCTCCGACTGCCGCAAGGAGGCGGGGGGCGACTGGACGCTCGTGACCCGCGGGATCTGCAGCGAGTTCATGCACCGTGCGTATGCCATGGGGGCGGACGTATCGACGTTCGAACCGGCGAAATCCGGCAACAAGAAGAATCTGCAGCCGACGGTCGACCCCGAAGGGGCCAAATACCTGATGGACAGGATGATTCAAGAAGCCGGCGTCGAGATGTTCTTCCACTCCTGGGGTGTGGATGTCATTCAGGACGGAAACACGGTGATGGGTGTCGTCTTTGAGTCGAAGCAGGGACGGCAGGCCATTCTCGCGAAGCAGATCGTCGACTGCAGCGGTGACGCCGACATGCTGTTCCGGGCTGGCGGCGACTACCGGCAGATCACCCACAGCATCGGCCATGACGTGCTGTTGGCGAACATGGATCGCATCAAGGAAGGCGCAAAAACGCCGGAAGGACGGCCGCGTAAATGGCCGACACGCTCGAACACCGCAAACAAGTCGATGTGGTGGGGAAATGTCCGTGTTCCGCCCTTGGACCGTCCCGGAAACGGCTTGGATGTTCGTGAATTGACCCGCGCGGAAATCGAGTTCCGGAAGTTCTGGTGGGAAGAAGTGCGCGAGATGCGCAAGACACCGGGCTGGGAGGAAGTCTACATCGCGGCGACCACTTCCCAGATCGGCCCGCGGGCCACACGCCTCGTCGATACCGAAATCGTCGTTGACCGAAAGATGATCGCGGACGGCAAACTGGGCGACGAGACGATCGGCTGGTTCGGACATGACGGTGCCCATGCCGCCTGGGCGGTTCCCTACCGGGCGATTGTCCCTAAGAAGGTGGAGAATCTCCTGTGCGCGGGCCGTTGTCTGGGCGCGGGCGACACGATTGACACGTTCCGCCTCATCTGTCCGTGTTTCGTCACAGGGCAGGCGGCCGGTGTCGCCGCGGCCCTGTCCGTGCGCAAGGGGACGTCACCGCGGTTGCTCGCCTACTCCGACCTTCGGTCCGAGTTGCTCAAGCAAGAGGTCTTCCTGTAAGCGCCGGAAGACAGATGGTTGGCGCGGCCATCATCTCCTCGGCATCCAGGACCGCACTCGGCACTCACTGCGCGACAGGGCAGGGAAGTACCATGAATGCTCGGGAATCCGTGACTTTCAGGTCTTTCTCTGCCAACGGATGTTGCCATCGCGGCGAGAAGGAGATCACGTTGATGGGTGGCTCGCCTGTCCGCATGACCTCGTTGTCGGCAGCCACGTAGTCCTGACCAACGACCTCGTGCTGGCCGGCGGCAAGTTAGGACTGCCGGCGGAGACCACAATGAATTTTACTCTGGCCGGTTCCATGACGGGCACGGGCGACTCGGCGACTGCACGGCGCCGACGCCGGACGGACGCAAGGCGAAGCTGCTGGTCGAAGCTCGGGCAAGGCTCGAAGTCAGAATGCCGGTGGTTCCCGGCAGCACGGACGGCCAGGACGTGGCGGACCGCCACAGGTATCTGCGGCCGATCGGCATCCGGGAAGAGGACGTGATGGAACTCGAGTGCCTGGATCTCGCGCGGCCAAAGTATGCCGCGCTGGGGCTGCCCGGCACCCTGCCGAAAAAGCCCCTGTAAACGGTTTGCGGTGGCAAAGCGCATGCCGTTGTGCTTCAATACCGACCGTTCATTCTATGACGAGGGGGATCTAATGATGACACGTTTTCGCGTTCGTGCCTTGCCGGCCGTTGTCCTGTTTTGTGCGCAGGCCGTACTCGCCTTTTTGCCGCCTTCAGACAAACAGGAGGGCGTGACGCTCCGTATCGAAGGCTTTGTCGAACAATCCACTCCAGAGCGCTTCCAAGCCGAGAAGGTTCCCGCCGACCAGCCCCTCGCCTTCACCGTCACACTCGTCAACGAACGCGCTGAGCCGGTGGGCGGCACCGTCAAGGTCTGGCTGAACGATGACTGGCAGATCGTCGGCGATGATGCGTTCACGTTGAACGCCGAACCGGGCCGAAGCGCCTCCGTCTCTTGCACGGCGAGGGCCAAGCCCACGGTCCTGAACGCGCTTTATCCGATCCACGCCCGCCTCGCCCTGACACTCGACGGTCGCGAGACCGTCCTACACCCGATTGCGATCTTCGATGCGGTTCTGCCCGCTCACACACCAGCGCCTTGCGAACATCGCGAAGTGCGGCTCAACGATGGCGTGCTGCGGCTCGATGCCAAGGTGGATCACCGGGTCTTTATTTCGCAACGCGGAAAGACGCGCGAACTCGGCGTGAATTTTTCCGGCGCGGATGCCGAAAGCGGCACGCACATGAGCCGCGCCCGCGTGACGCGCGGCGGCATAGAGCGTGCGGGCTTCATGGTCCACCCCCCTTACCGCGGCGGCGCCGGTGAAACGTGGAACGATTTCCGGCTGGCGCTGCCGGCCGGCAAACCCGCATTCCTGAACTTTTTCACGGCGATCCGCGACTCCTCCCCCACCGAGCCGCCCAGCGACGGCACCGAGCACAAAGTCTTCGTGACCGGGGCGGACGGCACAACACGCGAGCTCTTCTCGCGCTTCAGCGCCAGCAAAGTGTGGGAACCCGCGCAGGTTGATCTGAGCGCCTATGCCGGCCAGAGCATCACGCTGCGTCTCTGGACCGGCCCGGGCCCCAAGGGCAACACAACGTGCGACCAATGCTGCTGGGGCGACCCGGTGGTGACGGCCGGCTCCCTGCCCGCGCTGGCGGACGAGGCGGCGTGGCAGGCGCTTGAGCGGACGGCCGTGGCGCGCGCCCGCGAAGCATGCGCCAGCCGTTTCGGTGCCGGTTCCGGCACGTTCCGGCTCGATGCCCGCGGCCAGCGCTTCGGCGCGGCGGTGGCGCTCGGCCGGCAGGGGCTCACCGATGGCGTGTTTGCCTTTTCCGACGGCACGCGTGACCTGATTTACCGGGGCTTCGCATGCGACATCGATGGTGCCCCGGCCGGCGGTGTCGAGAACGGCATGCCGGTGCGCGCCGTCGAGACGCGGCGCGGCTGGCGTTCGTGGCGCGTCATCCATCGTGTCGCGACACCCAATGGCACGGTGCCGGTGCGCGCGACCCTTTGGGCCGAGGGCGGCGCCCTGCGCGTGGCGTGGGACATGCCGGGCGTCCAGCGCGACCGCCGCGGCACGCCGCGCTTCACGCGCCTCAGCCTCGGCGCGGCACAACTGCCGGTCTGGCGCGTGTATGCCGGATTCGGCAACGTGATCGAAAATCCCGGCTCGTTCACCTTGACCAGCGGGGGTTTCTCCTTGAGCACGCGCCATGTCGGTGCGGATTACACCAATGGACTTAGCCTGGTGCAGGCGAGCGACATCTTCCCTGACCGCCTGGTTCATGTTCCCGAGGCACGGCGCTTCGCTCTGGAGACACACCACGATGCCGCCTTCTTTTTCGTGCCGTCCGCGCAGGGCGCCTTCGCCGCCGCACGTGCCTACCGCGACGTGTGCGGGTTTGAAAAAGGGCCGGGGCTCAAGACTTTGGGCGGACGTATGTGCATCGACCAATGGAGCGGCGACTATCGGGAGGCGGCGGAAGGTCTGCGGCAGGCGGCGCGCTACGGCGTCACCGACGCGGTGTTTGTGAAGCACGCATGGCAGCGTTGGGGATACGATTATCGGCTCCCCGAGATTTATCCCCCTGCCGGCGGACTGGAGCCGTTCCTCGAGATGCGCAAGGCTGCCCAAGAGGCCGGCATGCTCTTCTGTCCGCACGACAACTACATCGATTTCTATCCCGACGCGGAGGGATACAGCTACGACCACATCGTCTTCGATGCCGATGGCAAGCCCGTGCGGGCGTGGTACAACAAGGGGCGGCGCGCTCAGAGTTACCGCTGGCTACCGCACGCCTTCACGCCATGGATGACCGGCAACATGCGGCTGATGCGTGATGGCTTCGCGCCGGACAGCCTGTTTATCGACGTATTCACCGCGATCGCGCCTTTCGACTACTATGACCGCGCCGGTGTCTTTTATGACAGGAATGTCACGCAGAAAGCGTGGCGCGACGCCTTTGACACCTGCCGCTCAATCCTCAAACGGGGCGCCCCCATGATCAGCGAAGCCGGCACCGACGCCCTGATCGGCTCACTCGACGCAGGTCAGTCTGACCACTTTCCGGCTTCGCGTTGGATGAAAGAGTTCGGCGAGTCGGACCGTACGCCGTGGCACGACATGGCCACGCACGGGAAAATGGTGTTGTTTGCTGGCGGGCTAGGCCCGCGTTACAGCGCGCTGGACTGGGAGAAGAAAAACCGGCCGGAACACGGTTACGGCAGCGACGACTATCTCTCCAACACCGTGCTGGGCGGGCGCAACCCCATGTGCGACGGCCCCTTCTCGCGCCGCACGGTCATGACCTACTGGCTGCTGCACGACGTGTGCGCCGCACTCGCTGCCGAGACATTTGAAAGCCACCGGTTTGGCGATTCGATCTATCAGCAGCACACCGTCTTCAGCGGCGACTGCAAGGTCTGGGCCAACCGTGGCTCCAACCAGGTGTGGACGGTGGCCAATGGTCTCAGGCTGCCGCAGTACGGTTTCTATGTGCAGACCCCCCGTGCCGAAGCCGGCGTGGTGCTGCTCGACGGCCAGCGCGCGGGGTTCGCCCGTTCCGAGAAAAGCTACTTTGCGGATGCGCGACCGATCTCCAACCCACTCTCACGCATGAACGTCGAGTCTGCCACCGTATCGGGCACGTATCTTGGTGATGGCGTGTTCGACATGGTATTCCAGTGGAACGTGCTGAATCCGCCGATCGAGGGGTATGTGCCCTTCCTGCATATCTGCAACGATCAAGCGAAGCATGGCGGTGCCGAGCAGATCGCTTTCCAGCAGACGATGCAATTGGATCCCGCGGCCTTCAAGCGTGCAGGCACCTTCACGGCCACCGCGCGCCTTGCCATACCGGCGTCGCTGCCAGCCGGCGATTACCGCATTCGCTATGGCCTCTATCGTCCCGGTGCGGGCGACCGCATGGCGATCCGCGGGGTGAACGACGGCGGCCACCGTATCCGCGGCGGCGTGATGACCGTCACCAAGAGCGGGAACACGTTCACGAGCGGGACCTTCACGCTGGAAACCGAGAATGAGAACGAAAGCCTTGAATTGAACATCGCCGGGAAGAGGCTCAACTTTGGCCCTGTCGCCACGGACGGCGCGTTCCGGCTGCTGCATGGCGAGCGTGGTGCGTGGACACTCATCCCGCTGCCCGGCAGCAGGCCGTTCAAAGCGGAAATCACACTCAGCGCGTTCGGTGGCGCCCGTGCACGCGTCAAGGCCGTGGAGACACTGGAAGCCCAGCACCCGGCAGCCCGTGCGGCCGAGTGGTCGCAGGATGGCGACACGCTCCGGCTGGCGTGCGACGCGCAGGCCTTCGGCTATCGCATTGTGTTTGAGTAACGAACCGGCTTCACCGCAGACCGCAAGCGCCCGCGCAGCCTCCCATGCGCGAAGCCGGGCAGGAAGGCGCGCCGGCGCAATCGCCGCACGCCTTGGGAACTGCTGTCGTCGGCGCGAACGTCGAAAGCTGTTTGGTCAGTTTCCGTGCGCCGCAGGCGGGACAGGTTGCAGGTTGAGCGTTGAGCGTTCTGGCCAGATGCTCGAAGGCATGGCCGCAAACAGAACAGGCATATTCGTAAATCGGCATGCGGGAAAGATAACCCATCGACGGGGGTGTCGACAAGCCGGCGCTGGCGGGTCTGGCAACAAAGCACTTGCGCCACGGGCATAAGGTGCTATGATGAGAAACCGTTTTTCGTCCTGCTGTGCCGTTGTCGGAACGGAGAGCGGGTGCGAAGTTCATAACCTGAGGAGTAATTGAAATGGCGAAGATCGATTTTGGCGGTGTTGTGGAAACCGTCGTCACACGCAAAGAATATCCTTTGAAGAAGGCGCAGAAGGTTCTCAAGGATGAAGTCATCGCCATTATTGGCTATGGCGTGCAGGGTCCGGCGCAGTCGCTCAACATGCGTGACAACGGGATCAACGTCATCATCGGCCAGGACAAGCGTTTCGCCGGCGACTGGAAGCGCGCGGTGAAGGACGGCTTCAAGCCGGGCAAGACGCTGTTTGACATCGAGGAAGCCTGCGAAAAGGCCACGATCGTCATGTTGCTCGTGAACGACGCCGCCATCAAGCAAGTGTGGCCGCGCATCGCGCCCTACATGACCGCCGGCAAAGCGCTTTATTTCTCTCATGGCTTCGGGTACGTCTACAACAAGCTGACGGGCGTTAAGCCCGGACCGGAAGTGGACGTGATCATGGTGGCCCCCAAGGGCTCCGGCACCTCTGTGCGCCGCAACTTCCTGGCGGGTGTCGGCATCAACTCCAGCTTCGCCGTGGCGCAGGACGCGACCGGCAAGGCACTCGACCGCACACTGGCGATCGGCATCGCGGTGGGCTCGGGCTATCTTTTCCCGACGACCTTCGATCACGAGGTCACCTCTGACCTCGTCGGCGAGCGCGGCGTGCTGATGGGTGCGCTGGCCGGCATCATGGAGGCCCAGTATGACGTGCTGCGCAAGAACGGGCACAGCCCCTCCGAAGCGTTCAATGAAACGGTCGAGGAGCTGACCCAGAGCCTGATCCGCCTCGTGGATGAGAACGGCATGGACTGGATGTACTCGAACTGCTCGGCCACGGCGCAGCGCGGTGCGCTCGACTGGAAGCCGAAGTTCAAGAAGGCGACGCTGCCCGTCTTCACGGCGCTGTACGAGGCCGTGAAGAGCCAGAAAGAGGCGCGCCACGTCATCAAGGTCTGCGGCACTGACGACTACAAGCAGAAGCTTGACGCGGAGCTCAAGCAGATGCGCGAGTCCGAAATGTGGAAGGCCGGCGCGGCGGTGCGCGCGCTGCGTCCGCACGAGAAGGCCAAGGCCAACGCCGACAAGGCGGCCGGGGTCAAGGGGCGCGGCTCGAACTGAGTCTGACGGACGACTCTCATCTTCGAGATTGGCACGCGCGGCGGGCACGCCGCGCGTGTTGCTTTTTTACACCATTTTTCCCTCGTCTTGATTTGGTGCGGCCAATGTGAGAAACTGACAGCAGGTTTTTTAAGGAAGGATTCGCCACTATGGTGTATGTTGCCCGCGGCGGAGCGCGCGAGACGCTCGACCGGCCGCAGATGAAGCAGACGCTGTTCGCCGCTCTGGATGCCCTGGGGCCGCGCAAGCGCGTGCTGGTGCTGCCGCCTGACTTCACCCGTTTTCATTCGCAGGCCGGGCTGCTGACCCAGTATGCCTGGGAGTATTACGGTGACCGGCTGGCCGCCGTGCTGCCCGCCCTCGGCACCCATTCGCCGATGACCGAAACGCAGATCCGCGAGATGTTCGGCGCGATGCCGCTCGACCTGTTCAAGCCCCACGATTGGCGGAATGACGTGGTCACGCTGGGCACCGTGCCGCCGGATTACGTGCGTGAGATCACCGAAGGCAAGCTGGATTTTGATTGGCCGGTGCAGGTCAACAAGCTGCTGGTCGAGGGCGGCTTCGACCTGATCCTCTCGATCGGCCAGGTGGTGCCGCACGAGGTGATCGGCATGGCCAACTACAACAAGAACCTGTTCGTCGGGACCGGCGGCTCTGTGGCGATCAACCGCAGCCACTTCGTGGGCGCGGTCTACGGCATGGAGCGCATCATGGGCCGCGCCGACACGCCGGTGCGCAAGCTCTTCAATTACGGTTCCGACCACTTCGGCCACCTGTTGCCGCAGACCGTGTACGTGCAGACGGTCGTGGGCCGCGCCGACGACGGCGGCATGGCGCTGCGCGGGCTCTACGTCGGCGACGACATCGAGGTCTTCAACAAGGCCTCGGCGCTGGCGCTCGAGGTCAATTTCGAGATGGTGCCGAAACCCTTCAAGAAGTGCGTGGTCTATCTGGACCCCGCCGAGTTCAAGAGCACCTGGCTGGGCAACAAGGCGGTCTACCGCACGCGCATGGCGATGGCCGACGGCGGCGAGCTGCTGATCCTCGCGCCGGGCGTGAAGGAGTTCGGCGAGGATGCCCAGATCGACGCGCTGATCCGCAAGTACGGTTACTTCGGCACGCCGCGCACGCTCGAAGCGGTCAAGGCCAACGCCGACCTGCAGGAGAACCTGGGCGCGGCGGCGCACCTGATCCATGGCTCGTCCGAAAGCCGCTTCACCATCACCTACGCGCCGGGGCATCTGACGCGCGCGGAGATCGAGGGCGCGGGCTTCACCTACGCCGACCTGAAGGAGATGACGGCCCGCTACAATCCCGAGACTTTGAAAGACGGCTACAATGTGATGCCCGACGGCGAGGAGATCTTTTACATCAGCAACCCCGCGCTCGGTCTTTGGTCCGTGCGGGAGCGGTTTCAGCAGTAGGCATGTTAAGGAAAGACAAAAAGCCTAAGCTGAGAGCCAGACGCTGCAGACCCGAATATCAGTTCGGATTTCGTGAAAATCCAGCGACGGCTGTATATCGTCACGTCAAAATGCGGACTTGCGATTCGGCATGAGTGCCTAATCAGGAAGGATTGCTCCCCGCTTAGGACAGAAACCCTGACGATCATTCAAACGTTGTTACGAGTAAAGTAAAGGCGAAAGGAAAAAACAAGATGGCAGTTCCATTCAAGGTGGATTTGAACGGTAAGGTGGCGGTGGTGACCGGCGGCGGCGGCGTGCTGTGCGGCGCGATGGCCAAGGCCCTGGCCGAGTGCGGCGCGGCGGTGGCCGTGGCGGACCTCAAGCTGGAGTCCGCGCAGCGCGTGGCGGACGAGATCACGGCGGCGGGCGGCAAGGCCATGGCCGTGGCCTGCAACGCGCTGGAAAAGGCGAGCCTGGAAGCGGCCAACGCGCAGATCGAGGAAAAGTTTGGCCCGGTTTCGATCCTGATCAACGGCGCGGGCGGCAACCATCCCAAGGGCAC
>DAOTKE010000085.1:0-15627 GCA_035449085.1 Kiritimatiellia bacterium
TGAGCGAGAATCTCATAGGCGCGGGTGCCGGCGACGCCGCGGAAGACGCGCGCGACCGCTACGGGGGTGTCGAAAAGCTGTTCGGAGGCGGACAGATCAAAGAAATCCAGGCCGGGGCGCATCGGCGTTTCACGTTGCACGCTGATCAGTACCAGAGGCGGCAGGTCGTTGGTCGTCAGCGCGTGGGCCGCCTCCACCAGTCGCGCGGTGTCCAGACGGCTGCCGTCAAAGGCGGCCGGATGTGCCCGTCCGGTCAGGTAGTCGCGGCGGTCGCGCAGGGTTTTCTGAGAGGCACGGAAAAGCATCGAGAGCGCGGGCATGAGCACCCCTTGCCGCGCCAGCTCGGCGCGCGTTTCCGGGCGCATCGCGGCCAGGGCGGCTGCCGCTGCCTCAACGAACTGCTTTTCGGCGCCGCTTTGTCCCGCGACGGCGATGAAGCAGGGCATGTTGGCCGGGAAAAGGTCGCCGCCCTGCACGGTATAGTCGCTGAACGCGGGATAAAAGAAGAGCTGGTTGCCGAAGAACAGAATCGGCTGCCGCACGGCCTGATCGCGGTCGCAGCAGACCGCGCGCGGCTGGCTGCGCCAATAGGCGGAGTTCAGATAACCCATGGCGGAGTGGCCGATGACCGGAACCAGCGCCTCGTGCCCCGGTTGCGAGAAGAGCGTGTTCGGCAGGCCGATCGAGAGCTTCCGGTCGATCACCTCGGGCGCATACCCCAGACGCGCCATGCCGGGGAACCGCGTCAGATCGAAAGTGCGCGTATCGTTGTCGCGGTTGACGTAGAGCAGACCGGCGGCGCCGGCCGCGGTTCCTTCTCTCAGCCAGGCGTTGATCCGCGCGGCCTCCGGGCCCCGATAGGCGTCTGGCGGCGGGTTCGAGGGGAGAAGGATGCGCGTGTGAAACAGGGCGAAGTCGAAGATCCAAAGCGTGTTGGACGCGCTCTGCATGATGGTTCCGTCAGCGTCGGGGGGCGTGGCGACAAGCCAACGCGACGGCCCGCCGGTGCCGTCATCCTGTTCGCGCATGCGGGCGAGGCGCGCCTCAAAAGCCTCGGAGCCACGCAGGGCCACGAGGTCTGGATCCTGAATGACGTGCTTGATGTCAAGGAAGCCGAGTGAGATCGCCTGGTCGAGCGCGACCAGGGCCTCTCCGCGCTTGCCTTGAAGCGCCAACGCGCAGGCCAGGTTGTAGTACCAGAGTTCATCGGCGGTACCCGCCTTGATTCCTTCGCGGCAGGCAATCTCCATGGGGACATAATCCTTGGCGCGGTGGGACGATTCCATCAGCGCCAGCAGACGCATGTGCCGTGCGTGCAGGGCCGGCATGTCAAAGACCGGCGCGGCACCGAACGCGCCGTCGGCAAGCAGCAAGCCGAGCAACATCGGCAGGACACGTCTGCAGAAACGTATGCGGTCAAGCGTCATGGGCGGTTAATCGGGCGACCACAGCGGCGGCGGTTTCAGCCAGGACGCCGTGCAGTTTGAGGCGTTTGAGACGCGCGGTGTCGCCCGCGAGAAGTTCGACCGCGCGTTTGGGGATGGAAAAGCTGGTGGCGAACAGGTCGATCAGTGCGGCGTTGGCCTTGCCGTCGACCGGAGGTGCCTGCAACCTCACGCGCAGCCAGTCGGGATCGGCCCCGGTGATTTCAGAGCGGTTGGCGCGCGGGGTGGCTTTGACGGTGATGATACAGCCGCCGGAAGTGGGGGTTATCCAAGGCATGGAATCTCAGTTGAACAGGGGAGAGTGAATGAGTTGAAAGAGGAACCGACTGATCGAGGAGTAAAGCAAATCGACCACAAAAAAGAAGATCAGCGGCGTGAAATCAAAGCCCATGCCGGTGCCGCCACGCCGTGCGAAGCGGCCCAGCAACAGCTCCACACCTTCGCTGCAGACGATGGCGACACCGCGCGCCTGGAGCAATGCCGCGCCGAAGTTGGCGATGATCAGCACGAAAAGACCGCGTGTCAGAAACATCAGGCCGTCGTTCAGGGAGAGCGCGGCCAGCCAGCAGGTTTTCAGCAGTTGCGCGTAGATGGGCCCCGTCAGAAAAGGGTTGATCGGTGGCGCCGCGTCCGGCATTGGCGCTTGCGTGACCGTACAGGTGTGGACGAGGGAGAAGGCCAGGATACCGTGCAGCGCCAGTAAGCAGAGAGGTTGAAGGAGAACGGGCATGCGGGAAAAAGGGCGCACAAAGAAAGCTAGTGCCTCGCCGGCTCGCGAGGTGCGGAACGGAGGGGTGATCAAACGCACGAGCAGATAGAGTGTCCACAACCGTAAGATGAACACCGCGGCCTGAAGGACGCTGAACGTAAACAGTGAAACCGCGGGCTGTGTGGTCGGCATTGGCGCAAACGCGAAGACCTGCCCGATGCGGATCAGCCATTCGCCGCCAAAACGCCACGCGACAACCGTCTTAAACAACAATACGAAGAGCAAGACGACCAGCGCGGCGGCCCGCTCCGGCATGAACAGCACCGGACGCAGGAAAGCGAACACACTGTCCGTCATGCGGATCGTGCCGGAAAGGAACGGGTTGAAATAAAACTCGCGCGTGGGGGCCGACCAAAAACGGACCCAAAAGATCAGAGCGGCGATGTGAAAACCGTAAGAAATGAAATCCATAAGAGAACCTGAAAACCGATGGGGTAAGCATAGAATTTGCGGATGCGGGTATCAAGGCGAAAGGTGCTCCCGTAATCGGTCAGTGGCAGGGGGGCGCGAAGTTCATGCGTTTCTGGGGAAAAAAGCGCAGTGAGCCTATCGGATGGCGGGTACGTCGCGTTCCGGAAAGGCAGGGCAGACATTCCTGCCTGCCTCAGCCGCATCTCCGTCGCATGCCAGCGGCTGGACGGCGCTGCCTCCGGCCCACCCAGGACTACGCGCGGGAAGAGCGGCAGGATCGGGAACGGTGGCACTTGGGGAACCGTTGAGACCGCCCTGCCACCGGAACCATCACAATTCGACGAGCGAAAACATGCCCTTGGCGAATGGCCCGGGGTTGACGACGAGTGTGGAACCGCAGCGACTGCGCGACGCGGCCTCGTGGATGTGTCCTGAGAGACAGCAGGCGGGCTGGCGACTGTCGATGAAAGCGCGCAACGCGTGCGAACCGACGTGTATGCCGTTGGGCAGCAGGTCGGCCGATGTGCCGTAGGGGGGCTGGTGAACCGCCATAATGAGCCGCGATGTATCCTTTGCGCACATGTGCCGCAATTGCTTGAGATACGCGGCGTAATCTGATTCCGGGAACTCCGTGGGGGTTTGCGCGGGACAGGGCAACGCGCCACCGAGGCCGGTCAGCGTCCATTCACCCTGCGTCACGCAACGCGCATGCAGGTTGGTCCAACCGTCCAGTGTGCCGTTGATAGGCATGCAGTCACAGTTTCCGATCACAAAATAGCAGGGCAGGTCGGGGACGCGCAGCGCATCCGCGATACGTTGGATCTGCGCATGCGCGCCGAAGGTGGTGAAGTCACCGCACATGATCAGAGCGTCAACCCCTGCACATGCCTGATGCAACGCGGCAACGTGTTCGGTATGTCCGTGTACGTCAGAAATCACGATGAGTTTCATTGGTCATCACCTCACAATGTCGATGTGCGAATTCAATGCAGAGCAAAACCGGTGTCTGGCGAGAACGTGACGCCGTGCTTGCAGGTTGGAATGTCGGACGGCCCGATTCCGATCAACTGCAAGGGGTTGTAGAAGCCGACACGCAGCAATTCGTCCAGGGAAAAACAGCCGAGCGCATGCAGGACATTCATGCAAGCCAGCATCGTTGCGGACGATCCCACTAGGCATTGTTTCTCTGGGTTGTGGAGGCGTCCGTCCGGCTCAAGCACCGCGCGGTTGCCCAGCACATCGTAGGTGCCGGGCGGGAGTCCGGCAGCGGAAGCGGCGTCTGTCGTGGCAATCAGGCGGTCAACCCCGGCGGCGCGCGCGAATACTTTCAGCACGTGCTCGGGCAGGTGGTGGCCGTCTGGAATGAACAGCACCTTGAGCCGCTCTTCGGCGAGTCCGGCGAGCAGGGGGTTGTTGTGACGGTGTACCTGGTTGGGCATACCGTTACCGAGGTGCGTGAGCGCCGAGGCCCCCGCATCGACGAGTCGCCTGATGTCGTCCGGCCCGGCCAGGTGATGGCCGCATGAAACGGTCACGCCGCGCGCGACGGCATGCCGCGTGAGCTGGTCGGCGCCTGGCGTTTCTGCTGCAATCGTCATTAGACGCAGGCGTCCGTCGGACCACTCAAGGAGCCTGTCGAAAGCCTCACAAGAAGGTGTCCGGACAGCCGCCGGATCGTGAGCGCCGACTGCACCGGGTTCGCGCGAGATGAACGGGCCCTCGAGATGAAATCCCAAGATGTGGCGGGCCAGTACGGCATCTTTCCTCAGCGCACGCACGATGATCGTGAGATTGCGGCGTAACAGCGACTCGTGATTGGTGATCAGGGTCGGCAAGAACGCTGCGGTGCCGCGCTCCAGCAACGTACGCGCGGCATGAACAAAGCTCTCTTCGGTGAGGGTTGCGCGACTGAAGTCTACACCGACGAAACCGTTCACTTGGAGATCGATAAATCCGGGGATTTTCAAGACCGTTTTCATGATGTGGTACCTTTCAGCATGTGCATGATCAGTGAGCGGATGTCATGTGTCGGGTGCCTGTTTCCGCTTCAGCGCCTCCACGTACGCCATGCGTTTACCGATGGTCTCCTCGTAACCTTGGGCGGTGGGCCGGTAGTAACGCTTGTCGGATGGGAGATAGGTTTGCCGGACCGTGTGTTGCGCGTAATCGTGGGGATATTTGTAGGGGGTGTCGAGACCGTCGCGACCGATTGCCGCAACGTGGACATTTTTCAGATGTTCCGGCACGGCCAGCAGGCGCCCCGCGCGCACATCCGCGAGCGCCTCGTCCACGGCCAGATAGGCGGCATTGCTCTTGGGCGCGGTGGCGAGATACGTGGTGGCCTGCGCCAGGGTGATGCGCGCCTCGGGCATCCCGATGAACTCAACCGCCTGCATCGCGGCCACGGCGACGGTCAGCCCGCGCGGATCGGCGTTGCCGATGTCTTCGGAAGCCAAAATGATCAGGCGGCGCGCGATGAACCGCGGGTCTTCGCCGGCCTCCAGCATCTTGGCGAGCCAGTAGACAGCCGCATGCGGATCGGAGCCGCGCACCGACTTGATGAACGCGGAAATCGTGTCGTAATGTCCGTCCTCGTCCTTGTCGTAGAGCACCATCTTGCGCTGGACGCACGCCTCGACGACGGTGTGCGTCAGCCGGATCACGCCGTCCGCGTCAGGCGGCGTGGAGAGCGCGGCCACCTCCAGCGCGGTCAGCGCTCGTCGCGCGTCACCATCGCAAATCGTCGACAGGAAAGCGACAGCCTCCGGCGCGAGATCCAGGCGCAGATGGCCTAAACCACGCGCGGTGTCGGCCACGGCGCGGCGGATCAGTGCGGCGATCGCCTCTTCGCTTAGCGGACGCAACTCAAAGACCAGTGATCGTGACGTCAGCGGGCTGTTCACGAACACATTCGGGTTGTGGGTGGTCGCGCCGATCAGCGTGACGGTGCCGTTCTCCACGTAAGGCAACAATACGTCCTGCTGTGACTTGTTGAAACGGTGGATCTCATCCACGAACAACACCGTCCCGGGCCCGTCCCTGAACAGTTTGGCGGTCTCGCACACCGTACGCAACCCGGCCACATTGGAGAGCACACCGGATGTGCGTTCGAAACGGCGGCGGGTGACCCGCGCGATGACTTCGGCGAGTGTGGTCTTGCCACATCCCGGCGGTCCATAAAAGATCAAGTTGGTGAGCCGATCGGCCTCAATGACGCGGCGCAGCAGTTTGCCGGGGCCGAGAATATGGTCTTGTCCTAACACCTCCTCCAGCGTGGCGGGGCGCATGCGGGCAGCCAAAGGCTGCCGAAATTGCGCGGTCACGCTGTCCGATGCGGTCGTCTCGGCGGCTGCATCGGCACGTGATTCGGCGAACAAATCTGTATCGGGATCACTCATGACGAGAAGAAAAAACCATCGAGCCCAACATGATGGCGAAGATCAAGCCGAAGGCGCCTATGGCATTGGCCAGGGCGTCCAACGGATCCATGGTACGTGAACGAGTCAGCCAACCCTGACCGCATTCCATCAACGTCCCGTAGAGCGAGGCCCCGGCGGCAATCCCCAATAACGAGGCGGGACGCTGACGCGCGTCCTGGGAGAGCGTGTGATAGTATGACAGGCTCAGCGCGGCATACATCAGCGCGTGGATCACTTTGTCCATGCCGGGCAAAGCAGGCGCACTGGCAATGCTGGAGAAGAAACGGGCGGGCAACAGCGATAACGCCGGGATCGTCAATGTGAGCGCGATCGCCGGGCCGTAGCGATAGCAACGTGGTGACCACCGGTTCATGCGAGCGTAGCCTGCACGGCGAGTGAGAGGGTGTGTTTCGCTCCGGGCGCGAGCGTGATCTCGTCGCCGTCGGTGTTGGCGGGTTCCAAGCAAAGCATGCGGGTATACTCATCGTCACCGAAATCGGATAGCGCGTGTGCTTTGTCGATCCAAGGATTCCAAACCACCAGACGCCGCGTGCCCTGGAACGCCACGGTGATGTCGCGTCCGATTCCCGGATCGTGCAGGACACAGGCCGGTGCGCGTGGCGTGAAGACGCGGTCGGTCTCGCCGCGGATATTCAATCGTCCGGCCTGTTCACCCTGAAGACCGCTCAGGCGGTCCCGATACGTCGCGCCTTCGAGTCCGCGCACGGTCACGTCCATGATCTGGCGCACGCGCAGGTAGGGATGAAAGGCCTGTGAGTACGTAAACGGCCGCGTGTCCCGGTTTTCCGCCGTGAGTTCCAGCGTCAGGCTTTGCGCCAGCGCGACACGCAGACTCAAGGCAAAGACGTGGGGCCAGAAGCGGCGCGTGTCCTCGGAGTCGGTCAGTGCCAACGTGATCTCAGTGCTCTCCGAATCATAGGACGAGGCCTGTACGCACCACTCGGTGATACGCGCGAAACCGTGGAGCGGCTGGCCGGGCTCTGCGGCGGGGCCGAACCACGGCCAGCAAATCGGAATACCGCCCCGGAATGGCGCGCCGCGCTCCATGCGCGACTGTTCGCTCATGAACAGAACCGGCATGTGTCCGAGCGGACGGTAACTCATGACATGGGCGCCATAGAGCGACAGCTCGCAGGCGCCGTAACGGCTGGCCAGCGCCACAAACGGCAGTCCGGCGATCCCCGGACGGAAAACCAGCCGTCCGGGCGCCCCAAAGCGTTGATTCAGTTGCTCGATGGTCGGATTCATGATGCAGCGGGCGGGGTGACGGGGGCTTCTGCTGTCGGGAGTGTACAAGCAGGCCGTTCACGTTTCAGACAACTTGGCAGCGCATTGTCCAGCACACCGGCCAGCCAGAGTGCGGCGATGATCGCCGCGAGCACCAGCAGCGTGATCACCGTGTTGCGCGTCGAGGTGTCGTCCGCGTACGGATCCTTCAGTTCGCGCGAGGCGTTCGGCGGCAGTTCGGCCTCGCTCGTGAAGAGCCGGCCCAGCTTGAGCGAGAACCGCAGACGTCGGTTGACCGCCCAGCCGCAGGCGTTGAGGATCGGCGCCAGATCCCGCGCACGCAACTTGAACCACGTAAGGACCATCGATGGAGCGGAGACAATCAGAATGACCGCGAGCACGCCGGCCAACGTTTTCCAGAGCGGCAGTCCGGCCAGCACACTGACCAGTCCGCCCACGGCAGAGCCGATCAAGCCGACCGCGATGCCGAGCGCCGCGACGGAAGAGGCGAGGGCCGCGCCGTCCATTTTTTTGGGGGCCTCTACGGGGGGCGCCGGTGCGGCCACCACCTCGCCGGCCGTGTCGACTTTCTTAGACGCGGCAGCCAGCGCGGCATCCTGCTTGGAGGCGAGCAATTTCGTGATCTGAGCGTTGATCATCGCCGCGATTTTTCGCCACGGATCCCAGAAGGCCTCTTTCAGCGAGATCGCGTTGTCGACGATCTTGACGATGGTGGCGTCCCAGTCTTTGCCTTCGAGATCGTAGAAGATGCCGTTTCGGCCCACCCAGAGCGTCTGTGCGAAACCTGCGGTAAAGGCCGCGCAGATGGTGCGTGTCTCGTTGGTGGCGGGGCGCGTGAGCGAGCAATAGGCAAGACAGCACTTGCTCGCCGCCGCCAACGTGGAGTGTGCGCCGACATCGTCGACGTGGAAGCAGAGCGCGGCGGCGCGCGCGTCCATGTAGAGCGTTCCCACCTGGAAAATCGCCGTGGCGTTAGGGTCGTAAAGCCGTCCCATGTTGACATAGTTGTTCAGCAGGGTCACCCAATGGGCGTGATAACGGATCAGGCGCTCCACATCGGCGATTTGGGCGTTCTCGGCCTCCAGCGCCGCGTCCTGAGCGATCAGCTTGTTGATGGCCTCCCGGAATGGGCCGTTGACCAGCGTCGCCAAGCGGTCTGTGGGCAGCGCGGCGAGCTCCTTGCCGGCCTCGGCGGCCAGCCAGGTGTCGTAGGGTGCCAGTTGAGCCTTGAGGGTTTGCCACTGCGCGGCGGAGATCGCGGTCACATCTTCCCCCAGCAGCGGCTTGACGGCCGCGTCATGGAAGACTGCCAGCGCACCGGCCCAGTAGGGGTTGACGCCGCTCAACAGCGGCAGTTCGCGGTCCGCCTCGATCTTGGAGAGCGGGAAGGCTGCAATGGCCGGCTGCCCGTCATTCAACTCCTGATCGGCCAGCGCGGCAAAGTCAGCGTCGGCACGGCTGAGCGCTTGGGCGGCGCGCGGATCAAAGGCCGCCAGACGGCAGCGCGTGAAGTAGTCGTCGATCTTGGCGCGCACGGCGGCAGTGGCGGCCGCCGCGGCGGCGGTCTTGTCGCCGAGCGGGAAGATAGCGGGGTCGGCCTGCGCGGCGGCGAGCCACTGCAGGCGCGCGGCGGCGGCGGCAAAAAAAGCGTCGGTCTTGGCCTGGTTCACGCCGGGTTTGCCGCTGCGGTCGGTCTCGGCGCCGAACAGGGCGATGATATCCGCAATGACCTGCTGAACCGCGGGATCCTGGGCTGCTTCGACCGGTACGACGCCATCACCGTTGAAGCGGGTTTCGGCAAAAATTCTGGCGGTGTCGGTGACATCCGCCAAGCTGATGGCGTCCGCCGAATCTTTGCCCAGATTGCTGAGGATGCGCTTGGCGTTGACAAGCATCGCCTTGCCTTCGGGCGTGGCGGTCGAGATGGAGGAAAGTTTGACCGTGTCAGAACCGGCGAGCAGGGGATCGAGCGAGGTGAGTCGTGCGGAGAGCCAGTCGATCGCGGCAAGGATCTCGGGCACGCGGATACGGCCGTCTTTGTCCGCGTCCAGCAGCTCCAGGGTCTTGGCATCGAAGCGGATTCCGCGGACCGGACAGCTCAGGGCCGTCCACAGCTTCTGATCCAGATTCGCAAGATCGGCAAGATCGTCTCCCGACTGCAGGAGAACTTGGTCGAGCCCGCAGGTGTGGAAGAAACGCCAAGTATGTGAACGGGGCGCTGTCGTGTCCATAGGAACCATTCCCTTCGTTGATGTTTAATGGATGGCCAGCATCGCCTCGATGGCGCGCCGGGCCTTTCCTGAGACGGGTTCGGGAACCGTGATGACGGTATGCATCTCGCGCAGGCTCCACAGGATCTTTTCCAACGTGATCTTTTTCATGTTGGGGCAGACCGCCTGTTCGAGCAGGGGATAGAACGTCTTCGCGGGGTTCTCGTGTTGGAGCCGATGCAGGATGCCGGTCTCGGTGCCGATGATGAACGCCGCTTCGCTGCGCCCTTGGACGTAGCGGCACATGCCGCCTGTCGAGAGAACGGCGTCCGCGGCGTCACGCACCGGCTTGGGGCACTCGGGATGAACCAGCACCGGGGCGCCGGGATGTTGCTCGCGCGCGGCGCGAATGTGGTTTTCCGTGAGGCGCGCGTGGGTTGGGCAGAATCCCGGCCACAGGATGAAAGAGCGTCCGAGCTGTTCGGCGGTGTAGCTGCCGAGATGGCGATCAGGGACGAAGATGATCGGCTGATCCGGCGCGTAACTCCGGGCCACCTGGACAGCGTTGGCGGAGGTCACGCAGCAATCGCTCTCCGCCTTGACCTCGGCCGTGCTGTTGACATAACAGAGCACCTTGGCGGCGGGATGCTGCGCCTTGAGGGCACGGAGCTGCTCGCCGGTGATCATGTCGGCCATCGGACAACCGGCATCCGGGGCAGGCAACAACACGGTCTTGCCGGGGTTGAGGATCGCGGCGGTCTCGGCCATGAAATGGACACCGCAAAACACGATGACATCCGCCTGGATATCGGTCGCCTTGCGGGCCAGTTCCAGCGAATCGCCCGTGAAATCAGCGATGTCCTGCACCTCGCCAAGCTGGTAGTTGTGCGCCAGGATAACGGCTGACCGTTCCCGTTTCAGCTTCAGAATATCTTGCTGTAATGAATCGTTCATCGGTTCAGTGCCCATCATTTGCTCCAAAGTGCTGTCATCATAGCAAAGATGAATCAAGCGGGGTACAACAAAAGCAAAGAGCGTGCTTTGACATCTGGTGCCGAACCTGTATGATTCGGCCCGTTCATTATGAAACGTACACGAATTAAGGCGGTGCTGAACGGTACCGAGCCCGGTTCCCGCGTGACGGTGGCGGGCTGGGTGCGCACCCGCCGCGACTCGAAGGGCGGGTTCTCTTTCCTTGAAATCAACGATGGCTCCTGCCTGGCCAACCTGCAGGTGATCGCGCCATCGTCGCTGGATAATGATACGGACGGCGTGCTCCGGCTGCATCCCGGCGCGTCCGTGGTGGTGGAAGGCACGCTGGAAGTCTCCGAGGGGGCTGGACAGGCGGTCGAGGTGAAGGCGCATGCCATACGTGTCCTGGGGTGGTCGGCCCCCGTGGCGTATCCGCTCGGCAAGCAGAAGATCGGATTCGACCGTCTGCGCGAATTGCCCCATCTGCGTGCTCGCACAAACAGCTTCGGCGCCGTGGCGCGCATGCGGCATCTGCTGGCGAACGCGACGCACCGTTTCTTTCACGACCGTGGGTTCCTTTACGTGCATACGCCGATCATCACGTCGAGCGACTGTGAGGGGGCGGGCGCGATGTTTCAGGTCACGGCGCTCGATCTGCACGCGCCGCCGCGGTGCGCGGACGGCACCGTCGATTACGCGCAGGATTTTTTCGGACGGCGCGCCGCGCTGACCGTGAGCGGCCAGCTTGAAGGGGAGACCTACGCCTGTGCGCTGGGGGACATCTACACCTTCGGGCCGACCTTCCGCGCCGAAAACTCCAACACGCGGCGGCATCTGGCGGAGTTCTGGATGATCGAGCCCGAGATGGCGTTCGCGAATCTGGACGACGACGCCGAGCTGGCCGAAGCGTTTCTGCGCCACCTCTTTCAGGCGGCGCTGCGCGACGGCGCGGAGGATCTGCACTTTTTTGACCGCCGCGTGTTGCCGGGTGTGCTGGCGCGTCTGGAACGGCTGGGCGAAGCGCCGTTCGCCCGCGTGACTTACACGGAGGCGGTGCGCCTGCTTGAAACGTCGGGACGGAACTTTGAGTTTGCGCCGCGCTGGGGCATGGACATGCAGTCCGAGCATGAACGCTTTCTGGCGGAGGAGGTCTTCAAGGGGCCGGTGGTGGTGACCGACTACCCGGCTGAAATCAAAGCCTTCTATATGCGGCGCAATGACGACGGCCGCACGGTGGCGGCCATGGACGTGCTGCTGCCGGAGGTCGGCGAGATCATCGGCGGCAGCCAGCGCGAGGATCGGCTGGAGGTGCTGGAGGCGACGATGCGCGCCTGCGGTCTGAATCCGGAGGAGTATGCGGCGTATCTCGACCTGCGGCGGTACGGCAGCGTTCCGCACGCCGGTTTCGGGCTGGGTTTCGAGCGGCTGGTGCAGTTCTGCACCGGCATGCACAACATCCGCGACGTGATTCCCTATCCGCGCGCCCCGCGCCTGTGCGTTTGAAACGTGTCGTGTTTCTTGCTTTGTCCATCGATGGAATGTCAGAACGTGCGCTTGTTGCACGGGCTTTGAGTCGGTAAACTGACCGGCTCATGAGTATACGAGTGAACCATGATGAGCAAAGGGGTCCGGTCGGGCAGCAGGTCGAGTATCCCGCGACGTTTCACTTCCGTGTGAGCGCGGAGGCATCCGCCTGCTCGGAACCGCACATTGCGGCGGTGCTGACCGCCTATCAGGTGGTGGAGTCACTGTCTGCGTCGCGTGCCTCCTCCCTGGGCCGGTACCATGCGTTCAGCGTCTCGGTCTTATTGCAGACCCAGGAAGAGCTGCACGCGCTCGATGCGGCGCTTAAACGGGTTCCTGGCGTCCGCATGGTGCTTTAGGAGCGATATGGCGGAAGTGGTTCTAGAGAAGGTGTGCAAGCAGTACGAGGGCGGGTCGCGCGCGGTCGATGATTTTAGCCTGGTGATCCGCGACGGCGAGTTTCTCGTGCTGGTCGGTCCCTCGGGATGCGGCAAGTCCACCACGCTGCGCATGATCGCAGGGCTTGAGGAGATCTCCTCCGGCACGATCAGCATCAGTGGGCGCTGCGTGAACAGGGTGCCGCCGAAAGATCGCGACATCGCGATGGTCTTTCAGAACTACGCGCTTTATCCGCACATGAGCGTCTACGACAACATGGCCTTTGGACTCAAGTTGCGGGGACTGCCCCGTCGCGAGATTGAGGCGCGTGTCAGCGAGGCGGCCGAGATCTTGGGCTTAGGCGATTTGCTGAAACGGCTGCCCAAGCAGCTCTCGGGGGGGCAGCGCCAGCGGGTGGCGGTGGGACGGGCCATCGTGCGCAAGCCGCAGGTCTTCCTGTTCGATGAGCCGCTTTCCAATCTGGACGCCAAGATGCGCGTGGAGATGCGCAGCGAGATCAGCCGCCTGCATCGACGGCTGAAGGCGACGATGATCTACGTGACCCATGATCAGGTCGAGGCGATGACCATGGGTGACCGCATCGTGGTGATGGCGAACGGCACGATTCAACAGGTGGCACCGCCGCTGGAGGTCTACCGCCGGCCGGCGAATCTCTTTGTGGCCGGTTTTATCGGCACGCCGCCGATGAACGTGCTGCGCGGACGTTTCGAGACGCGGGAGGGGGGCGGGCGCTTCCGGCATGCGCAGGGTGAGGTCGTGCTGCCTGCGCGCTGGGACGTGGCTTTGCGACCGTTCGCCGGGCGCGAGCTGCTGTTGGGTTTCCGCCCAGAATCTTTGGGCGGCATGCTGGTGCCGGGGACAACACAGAACACGGTGTGCGGCACGGTGGATGTGGTCGAGCCGATGGGCGCGGAGACCTTTGTGCAGATGGTGGTTGCAGACGGGACGCGGATTGTGGCGCGAGTGGGGGCGGAACAGAACTTCGCGCCGGGAGAATCGGTGAGGTTACCGTTGGATTGCGGCGGGATCAGGTTTTTCGAGGTTGCGACCGGGCAGGCGATTCCGGCGGAAGGAGAGGAGGCACAGTGATGCGGCTCGGCATTCTCGGCGGCAGTTTCAATCCGATCCACATTGGACATCTGCTGATCGGCTGCGCGGCGGCCGAGGCCTTTCAGCTCGACCGCGTGATGCTAATGCCCTGTGCGGTGTCGCCGTTTAAGGTGGGGGCGTCGGATTTGGCGTCTGGGGCGGATCGTCTGGAGATGGTGCGGCGCAGCATTGCGGGTGATCCCCTTTTCGATGTGTCGGATCTTGAGTTGGCGCGGGGCGGGGTCTCGTATGCGGTCGAAACCGTCCGCGCGTTACATGACCGTTATCCCGAGGCCCAGCTCTTTTTCATTATCGGCGGGGATTCCCTGCGCGAGCTCTCGCGTTGGCACAAGGTCAACGAGATGCTGACGCTGTGCGACGTGATCACGGTGCAGCGCCCGGGCGTCACGCTGGAACTCGATGAGGCTTTGGCGCCGTTTCCCGAGACGGTGCGCGACCGTTTGCGGCAGCACACGATCCATGGTCGCACATGCGAGGTTTCTTCCTCGGAGATACGGAGAAGAATTGCCGAGGGGCGCTCAATCCGCTATCTTGTATGCCTTGAAGTCGAGGCCTATATCCGCGAACGCGGTCTGTATGCCGTCGGCACGTGATGAGGAGATATGGCCATTCAACCTGAACAAACAGCACTGGAAGCGGCGGCGGCACTGGACGCCAAGCAAGCGGAGAACATCCGTGTTTACGATGTCCGCGGGGTTTCGAGCCTGACAGACTTCACGGTCGTTGCGACCGGCACGTCGGGGCCGCACCTCAAAGCGTTGATTTCAGAGGTGCAGCGCCGCATGAAGAGCCTGGGTGTCGCGAGCTACCGCACGTCAGGCACGCCGGACAGCGGCTGGGTGGTGGTGGACTACGTGGATGTCGTGGTTCACGTCTTCTCTCCGGAAGCGCGCGAATATTACGCCATTGAAAAGCTGTGGGCTAAAGCCACAGAGATTCCGCTTCCTCGGTCCTGAAGAAGTCGTCCTCGTTCAGCCCCTGGATCTCCAGCAGCAGGTTGGCAAGACCGGCGGTGGAGTCGTCGATGCGCATGTCCGCCGCGGCGTCCGTCGGCAGGGCCGGGCGGTTCTGTCCGGTGTGCTGTGAAACAAGCTGTTGAATCGCCCCGCCCAGCAGCAGCGCAAGCGACGCCGCGACCGCCAACATGCGGTACCGCGGCCATGCCGGCCGTGTCCGGGCTGCTGCGTGCCGCGCCGCGTCTCGGATCGCCTGTTCCACCTGCTCGGAAGGCCCGCCGAGGCACAGGAAGCCTTGCCGGACACGCGGGGCGAGTTCGGTCAGTTCGCGGTCAATGGCCGCGATCTCGTCAAAAGGCGTCTGCGTCTTCATGGTCAAGTCTCCTCTGCCAACAGCTTCTTCAGTTTGCCCATCGCGTCGTGCATGCGTCCCAGCGCGGTGTTCAGCGGGATGCGCAGTGTGGCCGCGATCTCGTTGAAGGGCAGGTCTCCCTGAACGCGCATCAGAAAGACCTCGCGCTGCACTTCGGGCAGTGTCGCGACTGCCCGCATCACGCGCCGCGTCATGTCATCCAGTTCCACCTGCCGTGCCGGCTCTGTCCCAGATGCCGCCAGGCGGTCGATCAGCGGCTCGTCCTCCGTGTCGGCCACCGCGTCCAGACTGATGTCCGGCTTGCGCTTGCGGCGGAAGTCGATCAGCAGGTTGCGCGCGATCTTCCACAGCCATGCCCGGAACGACACGTCATTGAAACGCGCCGCGTGGCGGATCACCCGGAACCAAACCTCCTGGTACAGATCCTCGGCATCGGCGCGGTTTGCAGTCATGCCCAGCAGCCAGGTGTACAGCGGCTGCCGGTAGCGTCCCACAAGCTTGTCAAAAGCCGCCGCGTGGCCCTCTGTGAAGGCTTGGAGCAGCTCGGCGTCGCTGATATCAGGCTCTGGCATGGCTGTGTCCACTTGCTAAACGATGAGCATTGCGGTTTATTGGCGGAATTCTTATGATTTTGTCCGGTGCGATCAAGCAGGAATTGTAACGGGGGCGCGCTTCAACTTGGTTGAAGCTGCTTCCCAACGAGGGAGGAATTAGGGTTTAGTGCCTTGCGGCTCGACAAGCACAATAAAAAACAAGTTGTTTCTCACACG
>DAOTKE010000086.1:0-15584 GCA_035449085.1 Kiritimatiellia bacterium
AATGGACGCGGCGACCGAGCGCCTGCTGGGCGGTTACGAGACCAGGAACAAAGGGATTAAACTGGGTGGCGATCTTGACGTGGTTGGCGTTGGTGTCATCAGTGCCGCGCTTCATGAGCGTGGTAACGATGATGTGAGCATAAGGGCGGTTGGTGGCGAGGTAAGAGACGAGCGCATCCAGTTCGTTGATGGCGTTCGCGAAATCAGAGTCGTTGCTGTCGTTGGTGCCGATGTGGACGAGGATGACGTCAGGGTCATCATAGGTCGGCAACCACTCGGGCAGGTGTTCGAGAAGGCCGTTGTCGCCGGACGTGGAAATGCGCCAGCCTCCCCAGCCCTCGTGGTTAATTTCCGTACCGAGGCCGGGAGCGGAGTTGCCGGTGTTGGAGCCGACGTAATCCACGTTGTAGCCGAGATTGGTGAGCGCGATGTAGAGTGGCAGGCGGTAGCCGCCCGCGACTGACGAGCCGTAGGTGATCGAATCGCCGAGCGGCATGATCCGCAGGGGGGGGGTGGCGGAGGCAAGGGGCACAGACAAAAACGCGGCTACGGCACACGGAAGCAGGCTCTTTTTCATCAACCACTCCTTTGAGAAATAAAGGGAAATGCCCCAGCTTTCTTGCGGCGCAGTATAACGAATCGCTCAATGACAGGCAACAGGATAGCGCGTTTAATTTTGGTTCAGATTCTAGCAGGTGGTTGTCAAAACGAACACCAACCTTGCGGTCTTTTTCGTGTTGACCTTGCTTACGTTCATGAGGGCACATTGTAAGTGCTGTAAGTCGGTGACGTTTTTTGGGGGCCTATGTCGTCGGAACGAACGTTACAGGGGCACCGTGTCGCCCCTGGCCTTGGCGGAACAGATGGCCACCGGCCTGGTCCCCGTTGCCGGGTAACCACGGTCGGAATGAGGGATCAGCACGAAACGCAGGGATTTTCTTTGCTGGGGTATCACGAGAAGGCGTTGACGCCCGGGGCGGTGTTAGCGCACTCCTATTCATCGCTCACGATCCAGGGGATGTGGCTGAACGGGCGTGAGGTGGGCGAGATCGGCATGGATGCATCGATCGCGGCGGAGCACGGTGTGCCGGTGGTGATGGTATCAGGGTGCGACAAAACCGTCGCCAAGGCGGGTGGAGCGGACGGACGATTCCGTGGAAAGGTTGCTGTTGAACAAGAAATGAGCGGGACGAGGAAGAGGAAAAGGGGCCTGTGGGGGAGGGTTTTGACGCAGAAGTTGTGAATGGAGGGGGCCGTCGGCACCAAAAAATCAGCCGTTTCGGCCTTCGCTACGACCGCGCCTCCGTTAAAGTTGTCACGCTTATGTCATTCGCGGATTGCTGTTCGGAGCGCGGGTCTGATATGATCTTACGGTCAGTAGGGCCTCGGAGGCGAGGACGTGCCGACGGCTTGGCCGCTGGTGTGTGACAAAAACGGATTAACAAAGGACGTCGATGAAGACTGGGATGATGGCGGTGATGGCGATGGTGGCAGCGGGACTGGTGGCGCAGGAAGCTCCGGTGGCCGCGCAGGTGGCGGAGTCTGAAACCGGATGGGGGATAGAAGCCACGGCGGATGTCTTTTCGGCCTATGTCTGGCGCGGGTGCGTGTACAATGACCGCCCGGTCTTCCAGCCGGCTGTTACGCTGACCTACGCCACGGCGGATTACGGTACGTTCGGCGCCGGTCTCTGGGGCAATTTTGACCTGACCAAGCGCAACCATCAGGTCGCCTGCGGCGGATTGAACGAGATCGACTATCAGCTCTTTTACGGGATCGATGTGGGCGATGTCTCGATGGAAGTCGGACACTACTGGTACACCTTCCCGCGCGCGAACGGACAGGATTATTGGTCGAGCACGCGCGAAATGTACGTGTATGCGGCCTACAACAACGATTGGGTCACGCCGTTCGCCTGCCTTGCCTACGACTATGTGGACTATGACGGCTTCTATCTGAATGTCGGCCTCAACAAAGAGGTGGCGTTGAGCGATCAACTGACGTTGGGCGCGGAGATTTCGCTGGGGGCTGGCGACGACGACTACATGGCGTACTTTGAAACCGACGACGCGGGCTTCATGGATTTCAATGCGGCGGTCTATCTGGACTTCGCGCTGACCGATACGGTCTCGGTCGGTGGCCGTATCGCGTGGATGTCGCTGATCGACAGCGGCGCGCGTGACACGGAGACGTATTGGGACGAGGACATTCTGTGGGGCGGCCTTTCGGTGGCGGCCTCCTTCTAACAAGCAGGCAAATAACAGGCAGGAAAGGATCAAGTCATGAATCAAACGAACCTCTCACGTTTGTACACCGTGTCTCGTCGGACCTTCATGGCCGCGGCCGCAGGCGCGGCGGCCGGTTGCGCGACGGCCCCCAGGTCCGCGTGCTGCACGGCCACCTCCGGAGCGCCGATCACCCTGCCTTCGCTGCCGTATGGTCAGGACGCTCTGGCGCCGCTGATCTCGGCGCAGACGCTGAGTTTCCACTATGGCAAGCATCACCAAGGATATGTGAACACCCTCAACAAGCTGTTGCCGGATTCGCCCTTCTCTGGAAAATCTCTGGAGGCGGTGGTTTGCGCGACGTCTGGACGTGCGGAATATGCGGCGCTCTTCAACAACGCGGCGCAGATCTGGAACCACACGTTCTACTGGAAGTCGCTGGCACCGGCCGGAACCGGTGGCGCGCCGTCGGCGGCGTTGGGTGATGCGATCCGTGCGGCCTTCGGTTCGATGGAAGCGTGTAACAAGGCGTTGGCTGATGCGGCGACGACACAGTTCGGTAGCGGCTGGGCCTGGCTTGTGGCGAAAAAAGGCGCGGTCAGCGTGGTCAAAACGCCGAACGCCGAAACACCGTTCACACAGAAGGGCGTCACGCCGCTGCTGACCATCGATGTGTGGGAGCACGCCTACTACCTGGACTGGCAGAACCGCCGCGCCGACTATGTGAAGGCGGTTCTGGACAAGCTGGTGAACTGGAACTTTGCCTCCGCGAATTACGCCGCCGCCAAAAATGAAAAGTGTTGCTGATCCATCGGTTTCCGCGCGTGTCGGGGTCCACATCCGCAATCGCCTGATGTCAGGCTTGCTGGTGTTGATCCCGCTCGCGATCACCCTCTTTGTTCTGCGGTTGCTGTTCAACTGGCTGACCGCTTTTGCCCGTCCGCTGCTGCGTTCCTGGCTGGGCGAATTGAACGAGACGGCGTTGGCGCTGATCGCACTGGCGGTGACTGTCGCCGTGCTGTATGCGGTCGGGCTGGTGGCCACACATTTGGTTGGGCGTCGCTTGATCCACTTCGGTGAGCGCGTCCTGTTACGGCTGCCGATCGTGAAAACCGTCTACTCAGCATCGAAACAGGTGGTGGACGCCTTTTCCGCGAGCGGGAAAAGTTCGTTTGAGGCGGTGGTCATGGTGGAGTACCCGCGGCGTGGCGCGTACGCCATCGGGTTCGTGACTGGAGCCATGTCGAGCCCTGACGGGAAGAAACTTCTTACGGTTTTTGTTGCCACCACGCCGAATCCGACCTCCGGCTTCCTTATTCTGTATCCCGAAGAGGAGGTCTACTTCACAGATATACCGGTGGAGGACGGCATCAAGATGATTGTCTCAGGTGGTATGCTGGTGCCGAAACATTTCGCTTTCCGGGGACGCGGTCAGACGGGCGCAAACGAACCGCAGCAGGACGCAGACGACATCGGGTAATGGCTGGGATACACGAAGGTCATGCGTTTCGAATGAAAAAGGGGGGCAGGCGTCTCGTCTGCCGGGACAATGATCGCCACTATCCGATGACGGAGCGGATGCCCCAGAACAGCGCGTGGTTGATGGCAAGCGCGTAGAGTGACGCGAACAGGTCGTCGATCACAATGCCAAGGCCGCCGCGGATCGCCTGGAGCTGGCGGGCCGGTGGCGGTTTGATGATGTCGCAGACACGTGCCGTCACAAAACAGAGCGGCACCAGCCAGAGGTGCTGCAGCAACGGCAGACCGATCGTGCAGATCGGGAAGAGCATCCATTCGTCCGCGCAGATCCGTCCGTCATCCTTCTTGCCCAGCACGCGCTCGGCGACATCGCACAGCGGCACTGCCAACAGGGTCATGCCGACACACACGAGGAGTTGCAGGGCGAGCTGTTGCTGCGACACCCACAGGGCAAGCAATACGCCAGGCAGCGAGCCGACCGTGCCGGGAGCGATGGGCGTGACCAACCCGAGCCCGAAGCCGGTGGCAGCGAAAACCGCCCATTTCTGGTGGAACGTGGTGCCGGGGATGGCGGGGAGGGGGAAGTTCATGAGGACGTTAGGTCATTAGCGTTTTAGTGCGTCAGTGCGCTGCAACATGAGGAGGGCGGTCAGAGGTGTTTGGCGGCGGCTGCGGCTAAGAGGCTACGCTCGCTCTGATGGAGCGTGATGTGGCCGTGAAGCGGCAGCACTTTCAGCCGTTCGGCCGCGTACGTCAGGCCGTTGCTGGACGCATCGAGGTAGGGATTGTCGATCTGGTACGGGTCGCCGGTCAGGATGACTTTCGTGCCCTCGCCCGCGCGGCTGACCACGGTCTTGACCTCGTGCGGCGTCAAGTTCTGCGCTTCGTCGATGATGATGTATTGCCTGGAGATGGAACGCCCGCGGATATAGGTGAGCGCCTCCAGTTCCAGCGTGTCGTTGTCGAGCAGTTGGGCGATGCGCTCCTGGGGCGTCAGCAGGCGCGGCTGTTTTTTGGCTCCGGCCGGAGGCTGGTCAGGCTGCGTCTTTCGCAGCAGGTAGTCGAGGTTGTCGAAGATCGGCTCCATCCAATGCGAGAGCTTCTCCTCTTTGTCGCCGGGCAGGTAGCCGATGTCTTTTCCAAGCGGCACGATCGGTCGTGACACGAGAATACGGTCATAAAGGTGTTCGCGCTGCACGAGGTGCAGGCCGGCCGCCAGCGCCAGCAGTGTCTTGCCGGTGCCGGCCTGCCCGACGAGCGTGACAATACTGACGGCAGGATCCATCAGCAGCTCCAATGCCATGCGTTGTTCGACATTGCGCGATTGGATGCCGTACACGGTGTCGATGGCGAGATTGATCTCCGACATCGTGCCGTCCGGGAAGACGCGCGCGATGGCTTTGAGGTCGTCTTCCCCGGCGGCGGTCAGGTGCAGAAACATGTTGGGGTGGCACTTGGCCGGAACCGAGGCGAGCACCTGTCCGTCATAGAGCCGCTCAATCACCGAACGCGGCACGACCATCTCCTGGTAACCGCTGTAGAGCTCGTCGAAATTCACCTTCTCGTGCTCAAAGTCTTCGGCTTCCAAGCCGATGGCGTTGGCTTTGACGCGGACGTTGATGTCCATCGAGACGATGATGACGCGCTCGCCTTGTCGGCCGAGCCAGTAGGCCAGGCGGATCAGGGCGTTGTCGGGAGTGTCCTCTTCCAAGCCGGCTTTTTCGATCTCAGGAGTCACCAGCACGCGCAGCGTGCCGCCGCTGGGGAGCGGCACCCCTTTGGCGAGCTTCCCCCCCGTGCGCAACGCATCCAGCTTGCGGATCGATTCGCGCGCGTTGCGTCCGAGTTCAGAGCTCTGCGTCTTGAACTTGTCCAGTTCTTCCAGCACGGCCATCGGCAGGACCACCTGGTTGTCGTCGAACACATCGAGGGCCACCGGTGAATGGAGCAGCACGTTGGTGTCGAGCACGAAGGTTTTGACAGGCTGCTTTTTTTTGCGGCGTACGGCGGTTTTTTTAGGTGGCATGGCGTGAAAGTGAGGTTACGCGGATGTGAGCTTGCGGGACCGGAAGGTCAGCCAGCCGAAGAGGGCGACCACGATAAAACTGGTCAAGGGTAACACAAAGGCGGCGCTCTCGCCGGTCAGCGTGATGACGCCGAGGTTGAAGCGGCCTTGGTCGATGAACCAGCCCGCGCCCATCGGCATCAGGGCACCGCCGACGATCGCGAAGATGAGGCCGGCGGACCCGAGCTTGGCGTCTTCTCTGAGCCCGTCAAGGGCGATGCCGTAGATGGTGGGGAACATCAGCGACATGCAGGCGGAGATGCCGACCAGGCAGACCAGTCCCGCCTGGTTCTGTAGCAGGATCGTCAGCATAGTTAAAACACCACCTGCAACGGCCAGCAGGGTGAGCAGCAGGCTGGCGTTCAGGTACTTCAAGATGAACGTGCAGATGAATCGGCTGCTGAGGAAAATGAGCATCGCGGCGATGTTCCAGTCTTGGGCACGTTCGAAACTGAAGCCGCAGTTTCTGTCGGCGTACTGGATGATATACGTCCAGCAGGTGATTTGGGCCGCAACGTAAAAGGTCTGCGCGATCACGCCGCCAACCCAGTTCCGGTTACGAAATAGGCGCTTGGCAGACTCGATGGGATGAATGTGGCCGACCGTGTGCTGAGCCGGGATCTTGCTGAACAGAAAGATGAAGAAGAAGACGGCCACCACGACTCCCAAAATCACGTAGGGGTCACGGATGACAGTGATGTCGTGGGTTTTCATCGCCGCATAAGCGGCCTGGTTGGCGGGTTCGCTGACGTACGCTTTAATGGCGTCGGCCATACCGCTTTCGGGAACTCCTTGCGCACGCAACTTGTTTGTGATGTCGGCAAAAAACTGCTCGGCGTGCAGGCGGCGCAGCACCAGCTTACTGGCGACCGCCATGCCGAGGATCGACCCCATCGGATTGAACGCCTGCGCCAAGTTAAGCCGCCGTGTGGCTGTCGCGGGGTCGCCCATCGAGAGGATGTAGGGATTGGCGGTCGTCTCCAGAAAGGCCAGCCCGAAAGTCAGGATGTAGAGCGAAAACGGGAACCAGTAGAAGTTCTCGGTGATGGCGGCCGGCAGGAAGAGCAGCGCACCGAACGAATAGAGCGCCAAACCGAGAAGGATACCCGATTTGTAGGAAAACTTCTGGATGAAGAGCGCGGCGGGGATCGCCATCGTGGCGTAGCCGCCGTAAAAGGCGAACTGCACCAGCGAGCTTTGCGTGTTGTTGATCTCGATGAAGACGGCTTTGAAGGCCGCGACCATCGGATTGGTGATGTCATTCGCAAAGCCCCAGAGGGCGAAAAGCGTGGTGGTCAATATGAACGGGAACAAATATTGCGCCGATACCACGCGGGTATCAGGCTGCGCCGAATGATCTGCCATAGTGATCTCCCTGTCGATAGGCTCTGATGGAAAACCGCACATCGCGCCTTCCCATTTTTGCGAGCCAAACTATACACCATTTCGGCGTTTCTGTGGCAACCTCTTTTTTCCGAACCAGACGTGTGCCGGGCGATCCAGACCAAGCCCCAGCATATAGTTGTACAGGGCAAGGCGCAGTCCCTCTCCAAGCCGGGTGTGATCAGGCGCGCCGGGCTCTTCATACGGGATTTCGTTACGGGCAAAACGTCGCGCGGGATCGGCTTCCGGCAGCAAACGGATGCCGAACGCAGCAGGGTCATGTGCGATTGGACTGTGCGCCGTGAGCGCAAAGCGGTGCCAGTAAGCGGATTGGATGTGGCCGGCCGCAAAACGCTGGCGGACATATTCCAGTGTAGCTAAAGTCTCATTTTCTGTTTGCGTCGGGAAACCGTACATCAGGTAGGCGTGCACGAGAATACCGGCGTCGGAAAAGGCTTGGCACGCGCGGGCCGCGCTTTCCAGCGTGATCCCTTTGTTCATGAGCCGCAGCAGGCGGTCGTGCGCGCATTCGAGTCCGCCGGTCACCGCGATGCACCCGGCGCGCGCCATCAGGTCGGCGAGATCCGGCGTGAAACCCTTCTCAAATCGGATGTTGCCCCACCAGGTGATCGTCTCGCCGCTCGCCAGCAGCGCTTCGCAGAGCCGGCGGATCAACGTCGGCGCCAGCGCCTCGTCAGTGAAATGGAAACCACTCTGGCCGGTCTCGTGTTTCAGGCGCTTCATGGCCGCGATGATTGTCTCGATCTTAGGCGCCTCATACCGCCCGATGTAGTCCAGGGCGACATCGCAGAAAGCGCAGCGGTGCCAATAGCAGCCGTTGGCGAGCTGAAGCTTGATCCACTTTCCATCCGACCACAGTCGATGCATCGGATTGGCCATTTCGACCAGATTGAGGTAGCGTGAGAGATCGACCCCGTCATAGCTCGGAACATGGAACGTCGCAGATCCCGTATCGTCCGTTGAGCGTTGAGCGTTGAGCGTGGAATGTTGAACGTTGATTTCGGCGTCCTTTGCACTCATCGTCCTCACGCGGGGCCCCTGTCCGAGGATGCCCAGCCACGGGGCGAACCCTTCATCAAAACAGAGGTCGTCCACGTATGCAAAGACGCGCGGGTCGTTCATCTCGCGCAGCTCGGTGTTGACGTACCCGCCACCGAAGACGATGCGCGCGGCGGGCGCGACGCGGCGCACGACCGCGGCGATACGGAACGCGGCATAGACGGTGCCGGGGAAAGGTAACGTGATGCCGACGATATCGGGGGCATGCTGGCGCACGGCCGTTTCAGCCAGCGTGTCGATCAGGCGGTCGATCAGTGTGGGTGGCGCGGTCAGGCGTTCCTGGATCGGATCGAACGACAGGGCGCTGAGCGCTAGGCGTTCGGCATACCGCGCAAAACCGAAGGCGGGATCCACACCTTCACGTACGATGTCGGCCAGGTCATCGAGATAGAGCGAGGCCAGTAGCTTGGCACGGTCGGTGACGCCCAGATCGCCGAAGAGTTCCGCGAGCGTCTGGTCGGAGTCGAGTCCGGTGCCGGCTGGCGCTAGCGAGTCGAAGCGCGGCCCCTCGGGCAGGTAGCCGCGACGCGCGATCAGCCAGCCTGTGGCATCGTCGCGCCCCTGCAGGAAAGCCACCGCGTTTGCGATGGTGGACCGGTAGTCGGCGAACCGGTCGAGGAAGAAACGTACGAGAGACGAGGGCTTGGGTTGGGCGCGGCAGGCTTCTGCGATCTGGTCGAGGCCTTCCGGCGAGAAGAGGCGCAAGACCAGTTCGAGCGAGAGGTCGGCCTGGTGCACCACGGCGCCGCGCTCTGCCAGAAATCCGGCCAGTGTGGGCACCGCGGGATAGGGAGTGTTGAGCTGAACCAGTGGCGGCGTGATGAGCAGGATTGTCATGGCAGATTAGAAGGCGAAGGCGGTGCTGCCGTCCCGGCTGGCGAGACGCCTGCATCACGGGGTTCTGCGGCCAAGAAGAAGAGGAGGGAGAAGGGAGGATGGGGAGAACGCTCAACTTTCAACGCTCAACCTGAAACCCGAAAGGCCAAGATGACAGAGAAGGAGTGGCGCGCCCACGGAGAGTCGAACTCCGCTTCCAAGGATGAAAACCTTGTGTCCTAACCGATAGACGATGGGCGCAAAAGAGGGACGCAATTTAGCAAAAATGACTACGGTTTGACAAGGGGGTAAAATTTTTAGTCAACAATTCTCATTTTGATTTTTTGTAAGCAGGTTTTTGTAAGCAGTTTGTCCATCGGCAGTAGGCAAAGATAGACGAAATTCCTGCGATTCTGGTCACGAGTGGGGACGCGGCCGGACGCGGCGTGTCGGCTCGGCCTCATACGGGTTTTCGGGCCAGTAGTGTTTGGGATAGCGCCCGCGCAGATCTTTGCGTACTAACGCGTAACCGGTTGCCCAAAAGCTCTCAAGGTCGCGCGTCACCTGAACAGGTCGATGAGCCGGCGAGAGCAGGTGAAGCACGACGGGCACGCGTCCCCCGGCCACCGTCGGCGTGCGCGTGAGGCCGAACACTTCTTGGATACGCACCTCCATGTAGGGCAAATCGCGGTCGTAGCGGACTTGGATGTTCGAGCCGCTGGGCACCGGCAGGTGCGTGGGCGCGAGCGTGTCCAAGGCGTGGCGCGAACAGCCGCACGCCCCCAGCCGGTGCAGCAGGATCGCGGTCAGGTCGAGCGCTTCTACATGACTCCAGCGGGTGACACTGTCACAGAACGGCCCCAGCCATGTGTCGAGATCGGCCAGCAATGCGTCATCGGAGAGGTCGGGCCATCCCTGTTCCGGCAGGGCGCGGCGCAGAAACATCACGCGGGCCTGCAGGGCGCGCGCGCTCTTATTCCAGGGGAGTTGGGCGATCCCTTTCTGGCGGATACCGTCGAACAAGGCGGCACGCAGACTGTCGGCGTCGGGCGTCGCCTGGCCGCCTTCGCGCACCGTGATCGCGCCGAGACAGAGGCGGTTCACCGCGACGACCGCCTCGCTACGTTTGTCCCAGAAGGTGAGCGCGCGACGCTCCATCTGATCGGCAAAGGCGGTTTCAACCTCGTCCTCATCGAGTGGTGCTGCCAGACGGATCTTGGCGTCGGTGGTGTCGTCGAGCAGATCGGCAACGACCAGCCACTCGGAGCGTGCCAGCGGATCGGCGGTGTCGATGACGGCACCGCGCCCGTTACGCAGCAGATAACGGCCTTGGGCGTCGCGTCGCCTCGCCAGCCGGTCCGGGAAGGCCCAGGCCAGCAGTAGGCCTTCAGAGAGACGGCGAGTGTCGGTGGCCGGATAATGGCGGCCCCAACGTCGGGCAAGCTCATGGACGCGGAAGCTGAATCCGTCGCGTCCTTCCTCGCGCACGCGGTCCAGCAGGCGACGGACATCGGTTTCATAGCGGACCGAGGATTCGGATGCCGCCTCGGTGATCACCGCCGCCAGCAGGCAGGCCTGTTGGGCGGCACCGTCGCGTGCGGCTTCAAAAATCATGTGGGCGAGACGCGGATGGGTAGGCAACTTGGCCATGGCGCGTCCACGTGCCGTGATCGCTGGCGCGGGAGCGGCGGATGTTAGGGCACCGAGATCCTGAAGCAGGCTGACCGCTTGTCGCCACGTCGCGTCGGGCGGTGGCGTGAACCAGGGCAGGCCATCGCGTGCGCTGGACCCCCAGTTGGCCGCCTGCAAGACCGTCGCGGCGAGATCGGCATCCAGAATCTCGGGCAACGCTTCGGGCGCGAGCTGGCGGTCCGTGGCCTCATCCCACAGCCGGTAGCAGACACCGGGACCGAGGCGGCCGGCACGCCCGCGCCGCTGGTCGGCGCGGTCGCGAGTAATACGTAAGGTTTCCAAGCGCGACATGCCGTTGCGCGGCGAGAAACGCGGCACCCGCATCCAGCCGGTGTCGATCACGACACGGATGCCTTCGATGGTGAGCGAGGTTTCGGCGATCGAGGTGGCGAGCACGACCTTGCGTCGGCCTGGGGCCGGGGGAGCCACGGCGGCGTCCTGCTCCTCGCGCGGCAGGGCGCCATACAGCGGATGCAGCGAGACATCCGGCGGCAGGTCGGCGTTGCGCAGCAGGTCCAGCGTACGCCGGATCTCACCTTCGCCGGGAAGAAACACCAACACACTCCCGGTTTCCTCGCGCAGCGCATGCAACACGGCACCTGCGGCCTGCCGCGGGATGGACGCGGGCGAGAGCCGCTCCAGCAGGCGCGTCTCGACGGGGTAGATACGCGCATTTGCCGTGTGGATGTCGGCATCGCCGAGGTGTGCGGCAATGGCTTCGGGACGCAGGGTGGCCGACATGACGGCAAGTCGTAGATCCGGCCGCAGCGCGCGGCGGACGTCGAGCGCGAGTGCCAGCGCAGTGTCGGCGGCCAGGCTGCGCTCATGGAATTCGTCAAAAATCACCAGCCCGGTGTCCACGAGCTCGGGATCATGCAGCAAGCGTTGGGTGAGCAGGCCTTCGGTCAAGAGTTCGATACGCGTGCGCGGTCCGGCGCGGCGTTCAAGACGGATGTGGTAGCCGATGGTGTCGCCGACTGGCTCGTCGCGTTGGCGCGCCATGAATGCGGCGGCGGCGCGCGCCGCGAGTCGACGCGGTTCGAGCAGCAGGATCTTGCGCCCCTTTAACCAACCGGCATCCAGCAGAAAGGGCGCCACACGCGTGGTTTTGCCGGTGCCGGGCGGCGCCTGCAACACGACCGAACGGTTGGCGGCCAGTGAGGCGGCCAAACCGGGCAGGATGGCGTCGACCGGGAACAGGTTCATTCGTTTTCAGTCAGCGGCCCGTGTTTCTTGACGTCCTTCATCGGGATCGTCTGGCTGATGCCCGGCGTGATTTCGAGGCGGATGCCCTCTTCGTTCATGAACTCCAGCACGCCCTTGTAGTGGGAACGGGCGGTGATCACCTCATAGTTCGGGATGAACTGCCGTTCCAGCTTGAACTGGAGGGTCAAGGTTTCGCCGCGTTTCACCGTGATGCGCCGTTTTTGCGTGGCGAAGCCTTTGCGGAAGATTTCGATCTCATGCTCTCCCTCCAAAACTTCTTCGACCGCAAACGGGTCGGAAACCGCCGTGCTGTCGGCGCCGTGGGTGCTGGTGATGCCAACTTTCTTGCCGTCTACCAGCACGGTGGCGCGTGACGGCGCGGTGACGACCTCAAGGCGTCCGGTGATTTTGACCAGACGGAATTCCTCGGTGATCGAGGCGCCTTTGGCGAGCGTCACGTCACGGGCGACAGGCTCATGCCCGGTGCTTTCGACGCGGACACGATAGGTCCTAGGCTCGGCCTTCGTCAGATCGAACGGCGTCTCGCCCTTGTATTCATCGTCGATGTAGACGCGCGCGCCATCAGGGATTGAGACCACGCGCAGCGTCCCCGGCAGCGGTTTCAGTTGCACCTCCATGTGCTGGACTTCGCCGGCGGCCAGCGAGATGTCTCGCGTATGCGGTTGAAAGCCGTCGGCCTGAACCTTGACTGTGACCGTTCCACCGGGAATGCGGTCGATGCGGCAGGGGGCTTTGCCGCGCGAGATACCGTTGATGAGCACCTCGGCGCCCTCCGGATCGGACGTCAACGTCAGGGTGCCGGAGTCGGAAAGCAGGGTAACCTCCTGTTTAACCGGGGTACGGCCGTCCAGGGTCACATCGATCTCTTTGGTCTGATAGCCGGGCGAGGAGACCGCGATGCGGTGGGTGCCGCTCTCGAGGGTGGTGACAAGCAGCGGAGTGCTGCCCAGCGAGACCCCTTTGACCGACACGTCACACGCCGGGGGATCGGAGGTGACCAGCAGGATGCCGGTGAGCGGTTCGAGGCGAACGCCCAGTGTGCGCATGACGCCGGGCTCCAGCGAGACACTTTCAAAGGCGTCGCGGCAACCGGCTTTGGTGAGCTGCACCAGATGGGGGCCGGGCTCGAGATCAATGAGGGTCAGCGGTGTGACGCCGCGTTCGCGGTGGTCGATCAGCACCGTTGCTCCGGCGGGTTGCGAGGTCACGTCGAGGCGGGTGGTCGGTTCATCCTTCTTGGCCGCGCGCAAGGTGAACGCGGCGAATAGGACTATGAGGAATCGAGTGATGAAATGGCGTGTCATGGCAGTTCCCATAAGTGAGCAGGCGGGTTAACGGCGGATTTTCTTGAGGCGTCCTTCGACGTCGATGAGCTTTTGTGTGGCCTCTTTGTTGCGGCTGTCCGCAGTGTCCGGAATCATCTCGCGCAGGATTCTCAACTCACGCGCCGCCGCTGGCCAGTCTTGCAGGTTGATGGCGCGGTTGGCTTGGAAGCGTTGTTCCTCGTAACGTTTGTCAAGCTCGTCCTCGGCCGCCTCGACTCCCTCGACGATCTCGGTATAGAAATCGGGTTTGGGGTTGACGGTGTCGAGGTAGAAGACCGCCTCATGGTAGTGACGGATCGACTCATGCAGGTTGCCGAATTTGACATCGCGCTCGTCGAACTTTTTGCGGGCCACCGACAGGGCGTTGCGTGCCAGTTCCGTGAGTTTGTCAGAAGAGAACTGGATGGCCCAGATCCCCAATTCGTTTTTGCTGAAGGTCTCGAGACGCTCGCGCAGAGCCCGAAAGCCCTCGGGCTCGATCCGGTTGGTGACGCGACAGGTGTGGACGCGCGGGCCGATGGCGACCGTCAGTGTCCATTCGTTGAGCTGATTGGGGTTGGCTGCGAAACCCGAGTAGCTCTTGTCGAGCGAGAAAAAGCCGCTGGCCTCGATATCGCGGATGAGTTCGGACAGCAACGCCGGTTCCACCAGCTTTTCTTTGCGCACATGGCGGTTCTTGCCGGAAAGGTCGTCGATCTTGACCGCCAGCATGCCGGCCGGCGAGAGCGAAAGTTCGTAGCGGAAGAGATTGTCAACCGATGCCTCAACCTTCTCGTACTGAATCAACAGGGTTTTGTCCTGTTCCAGATTGATGGGTTTTACGACCTCCGCCTCTTTTGACCGACGCGCGGGATCCAGGATGAACGTCGTGCCGACAACCAATACCAGTACCGCGCCAAGTGTCCAGATGACCGGGCGCAAGAAAGACTTTCTGGCGGTGTGCGCCTGCGCGTCGCTCTTGCCGAACCCGAGGTCAATCACCACATCATTGGCAGAGGCCGCACCCGGAACCATGGCCACGGCATCGCCCTCGGTTGGGGCCGCGACGGCTTCAACGCGCAACGTGGTTTGGCCGGCCTCAATCTTGTCGCCAGGATTCAGCATCTTTTCGTCAACCGCTTCGTTGTTGACCAGAGTCTGGTTTGCACTGGCCAGGTCGACGACCCACAGTGCGCCGTCGCGCAGTTCAAAACGACAATGGCTGCGGGAAAGCAGCATGTCTTTGATCGCGATGTCGCACTGGCTCGCACGGCCTAGCGTGAGTCCAGCCGGGGTGACGGCATATCGTGTTCCTGCCAGGGGGCCGTCATCGACGACAAGGGCGTACGTGGTTGTGCTCATAACTTAGAACAGGTTTTTCAGGGTTTGTTGCAGGATGGGGCCCAGCAGGATGATGAAAACGGCCGGGAAGATGCAGAGCATCAACGGGCCGAGCATTTTCACCGGCGCCTCGTTGGCCAGCTTTTCGGCGCGGTCGAAGCGGCGCGATCGCATCTGGTCGGACTGGATACGCAGGATCGCGCCGATACTGACGCCCAATTCGTCCGCCTGGATCAGTGCCTGGGCGACGGAACGCAGGTCGGCGAGATCCACGCGCTGCGCCATGTTGCGCAACGCCGTACGGCGCGGGATGCCGACTTGGATCTCACGCGTCATGCGGATCAGTTCCTCGTTGAGCGGATCCAGTTTGCGTCGCTCGCAATTTCGCTGCAGTGCACTCATGAAATCCATGCCTGCCTCGACCGAGAGCGTGAGCAGATCCAGGACGAACGGCAACGCGCGCTGAATGGCCGCGTGGCGCGCCTGCAGGACGCGCCGCAGCCAGAGCAACGGAAAATAATAAAAGAGGGCCCAACCCAGCAGGAACGCGAGGGTCATGTTCTTGGCCAGCTCGGACTGCGGATTGAGCACGGCTAGCAACCGGAGCAGCGCGAACCAGAACGCTCCGCATACCACCGGCATCAATAGCTTCAACGCCAGAAACTCCTTGCCGGACAGCAGCCCTTCGAAACCCGCCGCCACCAGTTTGCGGTCGGCTGCGACGCGCGTTTTTTCAAATGAGGGACGGGTTACAAAGTGGTCGAGATTCGGCGCGAACGGCAGAAGCAGACGGAAAATGATCGGTAATCTGCGCTCTTGCTGACGACCATCCGCCAGCGTGACATACGTGATTTGCTGCGCGATATGGAGGCAATACCACGCGATGCCTGTCGCGCAGAGCGCCCAGGCGATGATAGTGAAAAGGCTTAAGACATCCGTCATGAAGCGGCCCCTCGTCCTAGGATCACAATT
>DAOTKE010000087.1:0-15447 GCA_035449085.1 Kiritimatiellia bacterium
AGGTGTCGATGCGCCGGTTGCCTACTGGAATTTCGAGAACGTTGACCGCGTCTGCTCCAATCTGGTGGTATCAAGTCTCTACCATGACGCCTCCGTATTATTCGGTCAGCCGGCTGTCGGGCTGGTCGAGGAGGCGTCGCCTGTCGTGGGCAACGCGCTGGTGCTGGATGGGACGAGTGCCATCCGGTTGCCGTACCATCAGGATAACCTGGGCCGCTCTTTTACGATCGCCCTCTGGTATTGGCAGCAGACCAACGACACACGCCAGTGCATCTTCCAGTCGCGTGACAATTTCACGATGTCTTCTGAGAGTACGGATGCGGCGCGAGATTCTTTTGCCTGCCATGTCGGCCAAGATCAAGCCGGGGCCGTGAAAACGGGATTGAAGACGTGGATTCATATCGCGCACACCTTTACCACCGTCGGCGATAACACGACGCTCACCGTGTACAGTAACGGTGTGCAACAGCTTACCAAGACTGTAGGTGCTGGAACGATGTTCGACACTCTTGGGGTGCGGGGCATACATGTCGGCGCCTACCGTTCGGCCACAACGGCCGCGAACGGCCGTTGTTTCAAAGGGATGATCGATGAACTGGCGTTGTGGGGCCGTGCGCTCTCGGCGGTCGAGGTGCAGGCGGTCTATGCTCGCGGGACAGAGGGCCTGCCGCTGGTGTTCACGCCCAAGGCGGTGCCGACGGTCACGCTGGCGCCCGGCCAGCTCGCATTCAACGTGCGCACGGACGCGGGGATTCCGGACGGCGTGCTCTATAACGGGTGGCTGCGTTATAACAGTGCCTTATCCCCGGGTGGTGTGAGGGAAACGTCCGGTGCGGCGGAAGAGGCGGTCGGGAGTATCATGCCCGACTCGGCCGGTCACGCTGAAGGCCCCTTCAATGCTGAGAAGCTCGCCCCGATGCGATGGCGTGTGCCGATGGCGCCCGGTTCGGCCCTGAAGCGGCTGCCGCAGGACGATTTCACGCTGGAGGTGTGGTTCCGAACGACATTCACTGGAGCGAAGGTGCTGTTCGGCACCTTCCCGGGGACTGGTGCAGGAACGGTCAACCTGCAGCTCGAAGCGAACAAAGGCGCGATGTTGTACTGGCGGTCCATTCATACCGATACAACGGCTGAGCGGGTTCAGGTCACACCGCCTGGGAATCTGACCGGTCGGGACGGCAATTGGCATCATCTGGCCGGTGTCCGCAGTGAGACCAACGCCTACCTCTACATGGACGGCGTGTTGATCGGGTCCAACACGTGGACAAAAGGCACGTTTGATCTGGGTAGCGAATACCTGTACATCGGGCAGGATGGGCGCAACAACTGGGGCCTTTTTGACGACAACGATGAGATCGGCACCGCCCGAGTGTGGGCTCGCGCGTTGAGCCCTGCTGAAGTGGCTGGTCTGGCCACCAACTGTCTGCCCGGCGCAGGCGTCGTTGCGCGCGATGGACTGCTCGCTGAATACGCGGCATACCATCCGTTTGACGCCGTGGCGGTTCAGAACGGTTGGCGCGTGCCGTTCACGCCGCAGCTCCGGCAGATCACGCAGACAAACTACACGTATGAGGTCATGTTCCGGACCACAGACCCGGGGCGTGGCATTCTGATCGGCAACTACGACGGAAACATGCCAAGCATCAGTAACTTTGAATTGTTCACGGGCGATGCGTTCAGGCTTGTCTCCGCCAAAATCGGGACGGACAGTGTTGTCGCGACTTCGGGTGCGGTCCCTGGAACGCGCGATGGCAACTGGCATCGTGCGGCAGTGGTGCGTCGCGACGGCAAGATCTACCTGTACATGGACGGTCTGCAGCGTGGGACGGCGGCAACCGAAACGCTTGGGCCCTACGTGCTACGGGGGCCATATCTCGGTATCGGTAGAGATTTCAGGACACCTGCCCTTCCGCTGAACGGCGATATCGGAGCCGTGCACATCTGGAATCGCGCGTTGACCGCGGAAGAGATAGCCGGCCTTTCCGCCTCCAATAGCGTGCCCGCCTCCGGGCTCATCGCCCAGTACGGGACGTCCTTCACGAACACCTTGCAGACCGCCGGTTTTCCGGGAACATATTTTCTGCGTTCGATGAGCAGCGGTGTGAATTCGATGATGCTGACGTTCACCGGTCTGCCGCGGCATAAGAGGATCGATCTGGGGATGATCCTGGCCCAGTTGGATTCGCTGAATCCCGCCACGGAGAACGACCGCTTCGTCATCAAGCTCGATGGTGAAGAGATCTTGCGCGTCGCGCTGGGGCCGGGCCATGGCGGTCAACCTCAGATCCATTTGTTCAACCTGTTCGGGGATACCGCGGATGTGCAGATTTTCAAGGACACGCTGCTCATGGGCGGGGATGATTTCTTCTGTGGCGGCGAAGATACCCTTTTCAACGATCATGTCTACGACCTGTCACAATTGCAGGCCCTGCAGAGTATCCCGCATACTGCCGACACGCTTGTGCTGGAGCTGGTGGCCATGCAGACTCACGGGGGCGAGAACGAGGGGTTTGGGGTTGATGATATTCAATTGACTGTTTATCCGCCGGAAGGGACTCTGATCAGTCTGCGCTAGCGGCGGGTATGCCGTCTGCGACGGTGATGGTTAGCATCGAGAAGGGCATGGGCGGCCCGATGTGGGTCTTCCAGTCCTACTGATGTCCCCGTGATGTGGTCGAAAGGGGATAACGTTCAACTCTCAACGTTCAGCTTTCAACTCTCAAGTTAGGGATAAAACATGATCGGGGAACCAGCCTATCTGGCGACGGTGGTGGCTGTCGCCGTCGCAGGGTTACTGTTTTTGATCATTAGACTGAAGCAGCAGCCCTTCGTCTCGCTGTTACTGGTCAGCATGGCCACAGCCTTGGCGGCGGGCATGCCGCCCGAGACGGTCATGGCCTGTATCGAGAAGGGCATGGGCGGCACGCTCGGCTTCATCGCGGTGGTGGTGGGGCTGGGCGCGATGTTCGGCCAGCTTCTGGAGGTCTCGGGCGGTGCCGAGCGGCTGACGCTCTCGCTGCTGCGTGTCTTCGGACGCGAACGCGCGACGTGGGCGATGGCGCTCGCCGGCTTTTTGGTGGCGATCCCGGTCTTCTTCGACGTCGGGTTCATCATTTTAGTGCCATTGGTCTATACCTTGGCACGCGAGACTCGCCGCTCGCTGCTGCTTTACGGGATCCCGTTGCTGGCCGGGCTGGCCGCGACCCACGCCTTTGTCCCGCCCACGCCGGGGCCGATCGCCGTGGCGCAGCTCGTGGGCGCGGATTTGGGACGGGTGATCCTCTGGGGGTGTCTGATCGGCCTGCCCTGCACGATCCTGGCCGGACCGCTCTTCGGCGCCTGGATCGCCTGCCGCATCCGCGCTGAGGTGCCGGCGTACATGGCCGGAGATCAGAAGTCAGCGGTCAGGGCCGACGGCCTGCCGTCTTTCGGGATGGTTTTCGGTATTCTGCTGTTACCGCTGGTGTTGATTCTCATCAATACGGCAACCGGTGCCATGCTGACCGGCCCTGAATACGCGACGCTGCGTCGCGTCTGCGGCTTCATCGGCCATCCGTTCTTCGCGCTGCTGGCCGCGACACTGGTTGCGTTCACGGCGCTGGGCACCTGTCGCGGCTTGTCGCGCGAGAAAGTAAACGAGATTGCTACCTCATCTTTGGCACCGGCCGGACTGATCATTTTAGTGACCGGAGCGGGCGGGGTTTTCAAACAGGTGCTGGTGGACAGCGGCGCCGGCAAAGCGCTGGCGGAGGCGATGGCGGGTGTCGGCGTGCATCCCGTCTGGGCCGCCTTCCTGATTGCCCTGCTGGTGCGCGCGGTGGCCGGTTCGGCTACAGTCGCGATGCTGACCGCCGGGGGGATCGTCGCTCCGCTGCTGGAGGGGGCGCCGGTGGAGCCGGCGCTGATTGTGGTCGCCATCGCCGCCGGCGCGACTGCGGTCTCGCATGTCAACGACAGCGGCTTCTGGCTGGTCAACCGTTACTTCGGGTTGAGTGCGAAGGACACGCTCAAATCCTGGACGGTGATGGAGAGCATCATCGGCATGACCGGCGCGACGCTCGCCTGGCTGCTGAGCTACGTGGCCTAAGACTAGAAGGTCCAGCCGACGCCGAGGATATAACGCAGGTCCTTCTTGTCGCGGCCGTCAGAGGGCTGCGAATTGTAGGCCAGTTGCGCCTTGGCTTCCAGCGCCAGACGGGCGGTCATGGCCGCCCGCATGCCGACGTCAGCGTTCACCAGATAGGTATCGAGGCGCTCGAAGCTCGGGATGTACTCGAGGTTGTGGAAAGCCTTCACATGGTCGTTGAAGGATTTATCCAAGTGATAGGCCAGGCGGCCCGCCATGTACGTGCGGGTCTCGTCGGGCTCTTGGTATTTTTCATAAACCCAGTTGATGCCGCCTTCTGTCGAGAAGTTCAGATCGGCCCGCTCGATCCACTGGTAACCGAAACCGGCGCTCGGCGTCAGGCGCATGTCCAGATTGGCGATGCGGTCCTTCTCGTAACGGAGGTTACCGTATCCGTACAGCTTTCCAGTGAAGAAGTAGTCATACTGGCCCTTCAGGAACCAGTTGTCGGCGATCGTGCTATTGTCGCGCGTGGTGTTGTCGCGCTGCTTGGCGGTGTAATAGCCGCCGCCCAGTGTGATACGGTCAACATCCGTGCGCCGCGCCGCCTCAAAACCAAGGCTCGCAGTGTCACTTTTGGTGTTGCCGCGCACGAAGGTGGCACCGGCGGAAACGATGCCTTTCCAGGCGGGTTTCTCGGGATTCAACTTGGCGATGTTGCCGAACGGCAGGGCCTTCTCCTCGTCGATCACAACCTGACCCTCGGCGGCCGCAGAGATTTTCTGGTTCACGGTGGTGCCGTCAGACAGGACGATCTCTATCGGCGCGTCAGTCGAAAATGTCTTAATGTCGTCCATGTTCAATGTGAGCGGGCCGGCCACTTTGGAGTCAAACAGCATCTGACCGCCCGTCAGGGATTTCACCGTACCCGTTAACCGGTCGCCCGATTTGAAAAGCACTTCATCGGCCAGCGTCACCGCTGTCACGCCGATACAACCGACCGCCGCCAACATCCACATTCTATTCATACAAATCGTCCTTTTTTTATTATCGTGAAAACCCGACAGTCACGACTTGGTTGCACCATACCAAAATCATGATGGGGCGAACAAGCTGTTTCGGGAGGTTCGACCAGCCTTTGATCTTGAGCCAGAAAGCTCAATCAGGTACTGTAAATTGCAGGACGGACACACTCTGCAGATCATATGGAACTCAACATGGCCACATTCAAATTATCCCGTCAGGAAAAGGCACGCTGGCAGCGCATGTTTACGCTGGCCGAGCGCCTGGATGTTTTGTGCCCTTGGGAATGGATGGGTGTGGCCGATTGTTTCGGCCTGCTTTTTCAGGGCCGCAAAGAGCCCTGTTTTGCCGTGTTCGGCGGACAGCCGAAGACCTTCCGCCATGTGCGCTTTCTGATGGGATGGAAGGCCTTTTACGACATGATGACACGGTTGGCTGATCCCTCCAGGCAGACGCCGACCTGGTTGCTGGAAATTCCGATGATCGAACTGTTGTACGTGGAGCCCGAACTGCTTTTCGATCATGAGCGCAAATGGTATGACGCGCTCAAGCGCCCAGTCGCAACCGATTCCAGTAATGTGGTTTTCCGCTCGATCATTCCGGGATATCACCCGTGGCTGCCGGACACGGAAGAACTCGACGTGCTGGAAGCGGCCCTCTACCAAGCCTATGGGATGGCCATGCGTGTAGAATCCGACGGATTGCTGCTTAAGAGCGAGTTCCCGCGCAAGATCCTGATGCGCAAGCAGGATAAGCGCGGTGATTGGCGCGATTGCTGGAGTGAAATCAAGCCGATCGCCGATGAAGAGGTGGAAGTGCGGCTGGCCGGCGACCTGCTGCAGGAGTTGAAGGATAAGCCGCTCTGGCCCATGACCGTTCAGATTGACCTGGTTTTCACGCCGTTGATGATCGGTGGCGACGGTGCGCGTCCGCAAACGGCCTATGTGCTGCTTGCGGTCGACGTGGCGTCGGGCATGGTGATTGCCGAGGAGCTGTTTTTGGCGAACGAAGGAATTCCCCACATGTGGGCCTTGATCCCTGAGCGGTTGCTGGCGATTTTCAAGCGGTTGGGCGGGTGCCCGGAAACGATTGAGGTCGGCTGTGACCGCATGGCGAACCTGTTGCGTCCGCTGGGTGAGATCCTGCCGTTCAAAATGGTGCGGCGCGAACGGTTGAGCGCATTGGAAAGTGCGCGCGAGAAGATCCAGGCGTACATGAAGCAGGGGGAGGCGAAGCCTTGATGCCGGCGGCCGGGCAGGCGGTGCGCTTTCCTTGGCGCACCGTGACATTGATCGTCGTTGTGGCGTTGGCCATCATTGTGCCGTTTCTGCTCGCGGGGGCACGGATCAACGCGTGGGCAGAGGCGGTCATTGCGCAATCCGTCCAGAACCGCCTGCTGGCGGGATGTCTGCTTGCCGGCCTGTTGGCGACCGATATCCTGGTGCCGGTGCCGTCTAGTCTGGTCAGCACCGCCTGCGGGATGGTACTGGGCTTTTGGATCGGGACGCTGGCCTCGTTTGTGGGCATGTCGATTACGACGGCGATCGGCTATCTGATGGGACGGTATGCCGCTGCGCCGGTCGGCCGTTTGATCGGCGAGGCGGAGTTTGCGATGCTGGAGGCGTTCCACCGGCGCCACGGCGTCTGGTTGCTGTTGGCGCTGCGTCCCGTACCGGTCCTGGCGGAGGCGTCAGCAGTCTTTAGCGGCGTGTCTCGTCTGCCAGCGGCGCGAGTGGTGGCGGTTATGGCGCTCGGCAACGCGGCGGTTTCGGCGGTGTATGCCGCGATCGGCGCATGGGGCACGTGCACGGACTCGTTTATCCCCGCTTTCCTGGTGGCATTGGCGCTGTCCGGTGTGATGATGGTGATCTTGCAGAAACGCGTGAAGGACGCGTCGGAGCCGCCGCAGCAGAGGGAACAGACGCATGGGAAATGAACGTTCGTTACAGGGGATCATCGATCTGGCCAGTGCGTATTACGGGTCGGCCGTGCTTTTTGCCGCGCTGGAAACCGACCTCTTCACGCGGATTGCGGAGGCCCGACACCCGGTCACGGCTGAGGAACTGGCGGCGCGCGCGGGGCTTGATCCGCGCGGCGCGCGGCTCTTGCTTGACGCGTGTGCCGCTATCGGTCTGCTGCGCAAAAACGGCGAGACCTATGCGAACACGGAGGCTGGCAGGCAGGCGCTGGTCACCGGGGGGGCACACGATGTGACGCAGGCGATCCGCTACAATCGCGACGTCTATGCGGCCTGGGGACAGCTTGCGGCATTCGTGCGCAGTGGCCGGCCGGTTGAGCCGCCGGCATGCCATCTGGGCGATGATCCCGAAAGGACACGCCGTTTTGTCTTGGCCATGCACGGGCGGGCGATGGGGATCGGGCGCATGGTGGTCCCGATGATCGATCTCGCCGGTTGCGGGCGTGTCTTGGATCTGGCCGGCGGCCCCGGAACTTACGCGGTGCTGCTGGCGCAGGCCCATCCCGCGCTGCGGTGCGTCACCGTGGATCTGCCGGCGGTGTCGGCGGTCGCTGCGGAGCTGGTCGCTGCGGCCGGCATGACTGAGCGCGTGACCTGCCGCGCCGGGGACTATCATGCCGATATCTACGAGGAAGCGGCGTACGATGCGGTCACGATCTTTGGGGCGCTGCATCAGGAGGCGCCTGAAATGATCGTTTCGATTCTCACGCGGGCGTGTGCCGCACTGCGTCCCGGCGGGCGGCTGTTCGTGCTGGACATGATGACCGACCCGACCCACACGCGGCCTGTTTTTTCGGCGCTGTTCGCTGTCAACATGGCGCTCACCACCGACCATGGCTGGGTGTTTTCGGATGCAGAACTGCACGCTTGGATGCGGCAGGCCGGTCTAGAAGTCTGTGACACGCGGCCTGTGCCGCCGCCCATGCCGCATTGGCTGGTCACGGCGCGCAAGCCGATTCACTGACGCAGGTAGATGCCTTCGAAGATCACACGTCCTTGATGGCGCAGGATACAGTAGGGGGCTTTTTCGACAAACTCGTACTGCTTGTTGGAGGAGAGGTAGCGGATGCCCGTCGTGGCGAGCGTCTGATAAAGTATGAGACGGGTGCCGTCGGGTAGCGTCAGCCGCACTTTGCCTTCGTAAGTGCAGACGAGCCCGTTATCGAGCGTTTCTGTGCGCTTTTCGCGCCCGTATTCAACCTGCAACTGTTCGGCATCCACGTTGATGAAGCGGCTTTCGCGAAGCGGCGTGAACGTCCAGGAGGCGCACCCTGACAAGAAGAGCGAGACGACCGTTAAACGTACGAGCCGGGGCAGGCGGAATGTCGAGTAGAAAAAAGAATGAAGCGTCATGCCGTTTAGTGTATCGTTTCAGGCATGGAATGGGCAAGCACGCGGACGCGGGCAGCCGGTGCGGAATCCGGGAACCGTCGGACGCAGGAAACGGAGGCTCAAATGAAACGGTTAGGGGGCGCAATCAGTCTAGTCGTTGCAATGGAGGTCTGCGCAGCGGCACCGGTAAATGTTGCGCTGAATAAACCGTATGCCCTGAAACCAACCCCGAATTACAGTTATTGTACGGATGCGGGCGACAAGACGCAACTGACGGATGGCAATTATGTGAAGGGCTATTTCTGGACCCAGCAGGGGACGGTCGGGTGGAGTCGCGTAGCACCGGTCTTCTGTACGATTGACCTGGGCCGCGTGGAGCCAATCTGCGGTGTGTCGTGGAGTACGGCGGCCGGCGTGGCAGGCGTGACGTGGCCCGAATGCCTGTATGTGCTGGCGAGCGAAGACCGCAAGACGTGGACCTGTCTGGGCGACCTCTGCGAACTAGGCGACGAAGGGCGGCGTCCGCCGGAAGGAGCTTATGCCACGTTCCGTTTCACTACGGACCGTCTGAAAGGCCGGGGCCGCTACGTGTGTGTGGTTGCCGCGGCGCGTCCCTTCTGCTTTGTGGATGAGATTGAAGTCTGGCGCGGGCCGGATGAGTGGCTGAGCGGGACGATGCCGGGACGCCAGTGCCATGACCCTGCCGCATTCTACAACGAGACCTGCGTTCAATCCGGTGTGGCGGCACGGATGCGTCAAGACCTGGACAAGATTTTCAGTCAGGCGGCGTCCTACGGCTTGTCCGAGGCGCTGTCGGTGTACAAAGGCGAGGCGGACCGTTTGCGAGCGACTCTTGACGACGCAGCGGCTCAGCTGCCCGGCACACTGCAGACGATATTGCCGTATGGCGAAGTTCACGAAAAAATTCTGGCGCTCCATGCGCCGGTTCTGCGGGCGGCCGGCATGACACAGCCGCGTCTCTGGCAGGGCAACCGCTGGGATCCGCTCACGTTGACCGTTTTGCCGCCGTCAGGTGTGGAAGGGCCGGTACTCTCGCTCGACCTGATGCGCGGCGAGGTTCGCGGAGAAGTGTTGAATCTCACGAATCCGTACGATCATGCATTGCCGTTTACCTTGAGACTGGATGGCTTGCCGGCCGCGTTGAATCTGGAGCTGCGCGAGGTGGTGCCGACCGACACGCAGAGCCGCACGCCGGTGATGGCGGCGCTGCGGCCGCTGGCTGCCGATACCCAAGGCCGTTACACGTTCAATGTGCCGGCGGGGTGCACGTGGCAGATGTGGCTCTCCTGCCGGCGTCCCGTCGCGTCGCCCGGCACTCACGAAGGGCGCCTGTTGATCGAGTCGCCGCCGATCGCTTTTCGGCGTGACGTGGCCGTGCGCGTACGGTTGCGCCATCTCGATTTTCCGCACCGGCCGCGCTTGCATGTGGGCGGCTGGGATTATGTGCAGGGGAACGCGAACTATTATCGCGCCCCCGGTAATCTTGTTGCCAACCTGGCGCTGATGCGGGATCTGTATGTCGACAGCCCTTGGGCGACGCCCGCCGTGTTTCCCAAGGGTGCGCGCTTCGATGAGGCCGGACTTTTGCTCAACGCCGACTCACTGGATTTCACGCTTTGGGACGAATGGACGACGCGTTGGCAAGGGGCGCGTAACTACTGCGTGTTCTTTTCGGCCGGTTCTTCGTTCCAAGGAGAAAAAATGGGTACGCCGCGTTTCACGGCCATGGTCGGGTCTTGGCTGACTGTCTGGGTCCGGCATATGGAGAGGCAGGGCCTGAAGGCGAGCCAGATGGTGATCCTGTTGTTGGATGAACCGCATGAACGCAAGCAGGACGAAGTCTCGATGGCATGGGCGCGGGCGGTGCGCGCCGCCAACCTCGGCGTGACGCTGTTCGTCGATCCGACCTACCCTGATCCGGCCAAGGGTGATCCCGAGATGTATGCCCTGCACGACATTCTCTGTCCCAACACGCCGATGATGGTGCGGCAGGGTGAGCCGTTCCGCGACTTTTACATGCGCCAGCAGAAAGCGGGCAAAACCCTTTGGTTGTACTCGTGTAGCGGCCCCGCCAAGCTGCTGGATCCGGTCACCTATCATCGTGCACAGGCTTGGCTGGCCTTTCAACTTGGCGCCAAGGGTTCATTTTACTGGGCCTTCGGGTGTGGCGGCGGGATCGGGGATTCGTGGCGCGCCTATGCGCAGTCGGGTGTCGAGTATTCGCCCTATTTCGTGGGGCAGGAGCGTGTGCTGGACGGCAAGCACAGCGAAGCCGTGCGCGAAGGCGTGCAAGATTACGAGGCGCTCTGCATGCTGCGGGAGCGCGTGGGCCAGGCGCGCGCTGCCGGACGCGATGCGCCGTGGGTGCGGGAGGCCGAGCGCGTGCTCTCTGCCGGTGTGGCTGAGGCGGTAGCCGCAGTGAAACCGGAAAACATCTATTGGCATGTCGCTAAAGAGCGCGACGCCATGGATCGCGTGCGCCTTCAGGTTCTCGACCTGCTGGAAACCGCAGCGCGTGAGAAGTGAGTAGGGGCTGGGGTTCTGGTTTTTTAACGCAGAACGTCGAATTTGCCTCATGACATGAGGTGGGTGGCGAGGTCACGTTCGAAGGCCAGCAGGGTCTGGCAACGCGCACAACGCGCTGAGTCGATCTGCCGGGCTTCTGTCGGAAGGGTCGCGCGTTCATCGCAGATGAAGCAGCGGGCCATGGCTCCAGATGTGGCGGCTACGAGTTGTCCGGCGGCGTCGCGCGCGAACCAGTCGTCCGAGTCCCGTCCGCGGAGCGTGTCGTAGGCGGCCTTGATCTGCGCGAACTTTTCGGCGGTCAGCGCCTGGATCGCCGGATCGAGGCCGCTGTGACGGTCCGGGTGGTATGTCAGGCTGAGCGCGCGGTAAGCGCTCTTGATCTGCGCATCATCGGCATGGTAGGGGATGTCCAGTGTGTGACAGGCGTCACGCCGTTCCTGTGCGGATGCTGACCGGCGCACATACAGTAATGACGTGTTGCGGAGGTCATCTTCATGGAGACCGGCCGGTCGCGCGTAACTGGCGATGTAATCGACCTCAGCCGGTGTTTCGTCGCCATCACTGACCGCCACACGCCACAACCACACGACCGAAGCGCGCGCGAGGTCGGGGTTGTCGCGCACCAGCGCTGCGAGCCGCGCCAACGGGCGGTCGATCCGCGCACAATCATCGATCAGAAACGAGAGTTCGTGCGGCGAGAGTGCGCCGCCGACGGCCTGATTGATCTCGGCGAGGATCGTGCGGATGGCGCGGTCTTCGCTCGCGGTATAGCGGCCGTCAATCCGGGCCAGTTCGTACAGCGATGCGGCGGTGACGGCGATCAGTCGCTGCGCCTGTTTTTGCGGCGAGGGCGCTTTGCGATCCACGAGGAAATGGCCAGCGGCGGCACCCGCCACCGCGCCCCAGGGGCCAAAGAATGAACCGAGGCTGCCGCCAATCATTTTACCTTGCCAAGACATGCTGAAATCACAAAAGTCACGAAAAGAGTTGTCGGGGGATGCCGCATCACGGAACCGGAACGAGATGAACGGCGTGGCCGCCATTCGCGGCCATGTCGGCGATAAGGGTGTCGGTCGATTTCACGCGCCGCTTGGCGCAGGCGACGCTCGTGCGGTCAGAACCGTCCGGCGTGCCGTCGCTGTAGATGGCCGCGGTGTAAGATTGGCCAGGGGTGAGAAACGAGAGGGGGATCTCCAGCGTGCGGCGCTCAAGGGCATTGATGGTGCCGATGAACCAGGCATCGCCGCTGCGTCGCGCGATCGTGGCGTATGCGCCGATCTTGCCGTGCAGCGCGCGCGTGTCGTCCCAGACTGTTGGCATCTGGCGCCAGAAGTCCAGCTCGGGTTCGCCCCGATACATGCCGGGGTTATCGTACCAGAAAAGAAACTGCCAAGGGCTGTAGGTGACGACGCCCAGCGCGAGTTGATGCGCACGCGTGTTCTGGACGCGTCCGTTGTACCAGCACGGCGTGTAGTCGCCGGGGCCGCACAGGTAGCGGGTGAAAGGGAGTGCGCAGTTGTGCGGCGCCTCCGGCATCTCTTCGTTGCCGCGGATGCCTTCGACCGTCATGACGTTGGGCCAGGTACGCTGGTTGCCGGTGAGACGATATTCGTCATGGATGTCGATCATCATGCGCGCTTCGCCGGCTTTGCGGATGGCGTCAGAGAGCCAGCTTGTCCACTTCTGGCTGCCCACGTTGACAAAGCCGTACTTCATGCCGACGATGCCCCACGACGTGTAGAGCGGCAGCAGTTCATCGAGACGGCGCTCCAATTCGCGGCGGTTGACGTAGACGATGACCCCGACGCCATTCTCTTTGGCGTAGCGGATGACCTCGGGCAGATCCAGCGGCCCTTTGGAGCGTTTGGGATCGAGTGTGACGGTGCGTGCGTCGGCGGCGTCATCGTATTCGTGTCCGTACCAGCCCGCGTCGAATTCGATGTACTGCAGGTTCATGGTCTTGGCGAAATCCACGCACGCCAAGCCGCCTTTTGTGGTGAGGGAGGTTTCACGAATGACTTTGCCGGGCTTGATCCATGAGGTGTCGGCGATCCGCGAGGGCTCGTTGAGGTTGAGGATGAAATCGTTCTGTTCCAGCAGACGGCAGGGGTTGTCCGCCACCATGACATAGCGCCACGGGGACACGCCTGATTTTTCGAGTGAGACGGGACTGTCGAGGACGGCCTTGAGCGTGTACGGCTTGCCGGGGGCCGGCGCGAATTTCATGCGGGCAAAGTCGATGAGGGCCGCTTCGCCGATGGCGATGACCGGGCCTTCGTCGGTCTCGACCGTAAGCGGACGCTCGGCGCCGTTCTTCACAGTAGAGAGTGTGGCCGGCTTGTACTCGCCCTGTGCGGTGTAGACAGGCCAGGCACGGTGGTCGCCGGTGAAAGCGAACTCGGTGAGTTCGTTTGTGACAGACGCGCGCAACCGGAGCGGCGCCGGCACCGCGTATCGGAAGGCAAACCCCGCGTTGTAGGCGCGGAACACGAACAGGACACCCGCGTCCGAGGCCGTATGTTCCACGCCTAAAACCAACTGCCTGAACTGGTCTGAAACCGTGGCGCGCTCGCCGAACGGCGGATTCCAGACAAGGTTGGTCTCGCCCCTCAACACAACATCCGGGCGTACCGGCTCGAACCCTCGGCTCAAGTCAGTGCCGTCCGACAGCGCCAACCCCAAGCGCGAGGGCCGGATGACCGGCACGCCCTTGTAATCGACGCGGTAAGAAAAACCGCCGTCCTCCCCCTGCATAACCGTCGCGCGCAGGTTGCCGTCGGGCGACACCAGCGGAAAAGATTGCACCGCCGCGCAGGCGGCGGATGCAATCAGAAAGGCGGCATACACGGCACAGTGAGCGCCGGATGTCGTGTGTCTCATCGGGTTAAACTCCATACCCGGGCAGGCGTTTGATACGCAGGCGGGCGTTGGCGGCGGAACTGTTTTTGAATACGCGCTTTTCAGTATCGAACTCCAGACGTTTGCCGGGATCGAACAGCGCGGCCAGCGCGACGAGCGACGCCTGCGTGATATTGCCGGCATAAGCGAAGTCTGAGCCGACCGGCGCACCGCCCTTGATCGCATCGAGCCACTCGTGGTAAGGCGAGCCGCCTTTCACACGCGGGTAACGCGGCGGCGGCAGGTCTTTATTGTTCTCCGAGGTGTCCACCAGTTTGCCGTCCTGGATGAGCCGGAGGTTCTTGGCACCGTGCGAGCCGTAGACGATCACGCCTTTGTCGCCGTAGATCACGCCGCCTTCGCCGCTTGGCCCGCTGTTGACGTACTTCTCCATACGGGGCGCAAACTGGTCGGGTGGCAAACCTTCGGGGCAAGGGACAGACCGGTAGCGCGGCCCGTCGAACCACTTGACCGTGACGGGGGCGCGTCCATTTTTGGCGGGGAAGGAGAGGGTGAAGACATCGCCCTTCGGGTATGTGACGCCATGCTTGGAGGGATCCCAGTCGCCCAGTTCATCCACGCGCACGGCCTCAGGCAGACCGAGATCCAACGCCCAGAAGATCGGATCCATCAGATGGCAGGCCCAGTCGCCGAGCGTGCTGCAGCCATAGTCGGTCCAGAACCGCCAGCGTCCCGGCAGATAGAGCGGGCAGTAGGCGCGATGCGGCGCGACCGGCCCTTGCCAAAGTTCCCAGTCCAGCTCTTTGGGAATCTCATGCGTCTTCTCCAGCTCGCCGAGCTGGTCCATGCAACTGTAGCTGGCGGGGGCCCAGAAATGCGCCTCTTTGACCGTGCCGATAAGCCCTGCCTCGATCCATTCGCGGAAAGTGCGGATGGTGTCGAAGGCGTGTCCCTGGTTCATCGCTTGATTCACGAGCTTGGTGCTGCGCGCGGCCGCGATCATCTGGTCGACCTCGCCGAAAGTCTGTGCCAGCGGTTTTTCACACTGGACATGCTTGTTGCGGCGCAGACACTCGATCGATATCGCCGCATGCCAATGATCGGGGGTGCCGATGGTCACGGCGTCGATCTGCTTGTCGAGCTGATCCAGCATCTGGCGGTAGTCCTTGGAAAAGGGCGCCTGCTTGAATCTTTCCTGCATCTTGCCGGTACGGCGCGTGTCGACGTCACAGAGGCCGACGATTTCGGCACCACAGTCGGCCAAACCCGTGATATTGGTGACGGGACGTCCGGCGCATCCGATCGCGGCGACACGAACCCGCTCGCTGGGTGGCGTCTGGCCACTGCCCGCGACCACATAGCGCGGCACCACACTGAACACAGAACCGGCAACCGCCGCACGCTGCAGAAAACTCCTGCGTGAAAAATTCACCCGACCGGTCATGGTATTGCCCCCCCTTGATGTTTCATGAGCCATGTCTGAGAACGGCCTTTATTATGAATCAGGCGTGTGAACAGTCAACCCTTCAATTTATTTTGCGCCCCAAAACCATCCCTGTCGCTAGCCGATTACGATTGCTGCCTGTTTGGGGCAGGGCGTTTTTATTTGAACGGTTTTTGTGCGGTGAGGGATCGCATGGCG
>DAOTKE010000088.1:0-15040 GCA_035449085.1 Kiritimatiellia bacterium
CCCCGCGACGCAAGCCGTCAGGCGCCGCGTTGCGGGGGGTTTTGCAAGAGCCTCTGCGTGTTTACGGTTTCCGGCATTTTGCCAGAAAACCTTTCACAAGGAGAACAGCCTTCTCATCTTACCTCAAGGATAGGAGGACATGATGCGCGATGTTTTGGCATTTCTGGGGAAAATGGCCTGGTGCCTGAAATCCATGCCGCAGACGGTATGGAGGGGAGCTGGCTCCCGCTTTCCAGAGCGGCGGCAAGCCGCCGCACGACACCACATGGCGCTTGGGCGCCTGACGCGCGGTGCCGCAATCTGTTTCTTGATGGCGTCGATTACGGCCGTGGCTGAACCTAAACCGCAGGCGGTGGCCGAAGCGCTGGCCGCACCGGTTCTGGACACGACGGCGCGACTCGCCTCGCACGAGGCGATTTTCAAACAGGTACTGGCCGCAGACGAAGCGGCCGACCAGGCGTGGGGCAGGCTGACGACCCAGGAAGCACTGGCCGCTCATCAAAAACAGTTACGCGAACGCTGGATCGGGTCGTTCGGCGGCTTCCCGGAACGCACCCCGCTCAACGCGCGCGTCACCGGCAGCGTGGATCGTGAAGGCTATCGGATCGAGAAGATCCTGTTTGAAAGCCAGCCGGGGCTCTTCGTCACGGCGCACCTCTTCCTGCCGCAGGCCCCGGCCTACAAGCCGCCGTTCCCGGCGATCCTGATCTGTTGCGGCCACAGCAACAACGGCAAGGCCTCCAAAGATTATCAGCGCGGCGCAGTGCTGGCCGCGCAGGCCGGACTCGCTGCGTTGATCTATGACCCGATCGATCAAGGCGAGCGGCTGCAACTGCCCGGCAAGAATCCGCCCAACAATGTCAGTGGCCACAACATCACCGGCGTCAGCGCCATGCTGCTGGGCTGGAACACGGCACGCTTCAGGATCTGGGACGGGATGCGTGCATTGGATTATCTGCAGACGCGGCCGGAGATCGACGGACGCCGGCTGGGCGTGATGGGCAACAGCGGCGGCGGCACGCTCTCGTCGTATATCATGGCGCTGGACGACCGGATCAGCGCCGGTGCGCCCTCCTGTTACATCTCCACGCTGCGCGATGTGTGTGACCGTTGCGGCCCGCAGGATGCGGAACAGAATTTCTTCGGGCAGCTTGCGATCGGCATGAACCACGCCGGTTACCTGCTGGCACGCGCGCCCATGCCGGCCTGCATGAACTGCGCGCACAAAGACTTTTTCCCGTTTGACGGGAGCCAAAAAAGCTATGCGACAGCGCGCGCCGTATTTGAGCGGTTCGGTTGGGGCGAGCGCGTGGCGATGCTGGACGTGCCCGGCCCGCACGGCTGGAAAGAGGGCAACCGCGCCGGTTCGGTGCAGTGGATGCGCCGCTGGCTGCGTGACGAGACGGATGCATTACCGTTGGACCTGCCGTCCCTGCGTGACCTGTGCGGCTCTTACGACGCCAAACTCGCCGATTGCGGACTGCAGGAGCCCGAGGCGTGGGTCACGCCGACCGGCCAAGTACGCGACCTGCCGGGGGCGCGGTCGGTCTACGACATCATGCGCGATGAGTTGACCGCCATCGAGAAACAGCGCGTGCCACTGACCGGAGAAGTGCGCGCCCGCAAAGTCCGCGAACTGGCGGGGATCCGTCCGCTGGCCGACCTGCGCGCCGCGCGCACAGAGACCGGACGCCAGAACGGCGAAGGATTCACTGTGATCCGCCAGCATTTCGCGCTGCCGGGCGGCGTCACCTGGCCAGCGGTCTCGCTGCTCCCTGAGAAACCGGCCGGTGCGCCGGTGCTGGTTCTCGCGGCGGGCGGCCGCACGCAGGCGGTGGAGACGGTCACGGCCTATCTGGCTGCCGGCCACCCCGTGATGACGGCCGATCTGACGGCGATCGGCGAGATCGGCGCGTGCAAGCATCGGTTCTACGGCTCCAAGCATGCCGATGAGGGCATCGGCGTCATGCTTTATCTGCTCGGCGAATCGCTGGTCGGACGGCAAGCGGAAGAGATCCTCGCCTGCGCACGGGCGCACGCCGCCGCGCATGGGAACGGCCCGGTGATCCTGCACGCGCGGGGCGGGCTGGCGGTCGCGGCCGCTCACGCATTCGCGGCCGAGCCGGCATTGTTCGCGAAAATCGAGCTGGCCGACGCCCCGCCCGCATGGTCGGAGGTGATCCGCCGCGCCGAGCGCTTCAGCTTCGCATGGTGCGTGCAGAATGCGCTCCGCACGTACGACTGGACCGACCTCTGCACGCGATAACAACGGCGGGGTTGGGGCAGTGCTCCGCTATGCTCACGCGAAGACGCGAAGTGTGGAACAGCAAGCGGTATTCAGCGCGACGCCGCTTGTCCTGCCGTGAAGAACGTAGGGACACCGAACACGTCGCACGTCTAGCTCAGCACCAGCTCGCCGTGGGCAGCGGTGACACGCACCGCCGCGCCGGGCGGGTAATCGCCGGCGACAATCTTGCGGGCGATCGGCGTCTCAAGCGCGCGCTGGATGGCGCGCTTGACCGGGCGCGCGCCGTAGACCGGGTCGAAGCTCTTGTCGGCCAGCCACGACACCGCGGCGTCGTCCAGCTCCAGCGTCAGCTCCTGCTCCGCCAGTCGCGCGCGCAGATCTTCAAGCTGCAGGCGCACGATCGCCGTGATCTGGGCATGACCGAGCGGCTTGAAGAGCACGATCTCGTCCAGGCGGTTCAGGAACTCCGGCCGGAAGGCGGTCTTGAGCAAATCCATCACCTGATCGCGAACCTTGGGCGAGATGTCCGACGCTTCTGACTTGCCCAACCGGTCCGACGCCAGAAACTCTGACCCCAGGTTACTGGTCATGATGATCACGGCATTGCGGAAGCTGACCGTGCGCCCGTGGCTGTCGGTGAGACGGCCGTCGTCCAGCACCTGCAAGAGGATGTTGAAGACGTCAGGGTGCGCCTTCTCGATCTCGTCAAGCAAGACCACGCTGTAGGGCTTGCGGCGCACAGCTTCGGTGAGCTGCCCGCCCTCTTCGTAACCGACGTAGCCGGGCGGCGCACCGACCAGACGCGAGACGGTATGCTTCTCCATGTACTCCGACATGTCGATGCGCACCATGGCGGCTTCGGCGTCAAACAGCTCGGCGGCCAGCGTCTTGGCCAGCTCGGTCTTTCCGACACCGGTCGGGCCGAGGAAGAGGAACGCGCCGACCGGACGCTGCCGGTTCTTGATGCCGGCGCGCGCACGCAGCACGGCGTCCGCCACGGCATCGACCGCCTCGTCCTGCCCGACCACGCGGCGATGCAGCACTTCAGCCAGATGCAGCAGCTTCTCGCGCTCGCCTTCCAGCAGGCGGGTCACGGGAATGCCGGCCCAACGCGAGACCGCTTCGGCGATCTCCTCGGAGGTCACCTCTTCACGCAGCATGACCGAACCGTCGGCGGCATGCAACTTGTCCTGGGCGGCCTTGAGGCGCTTCTCCAGATCCGGAATGGTGCCGTATTTGAGTTCGGCCGCGCGATTGTTGTCGTAGGCGCGCTCCGCCTGATCGTAGGCGTTGCGGGCGGCCTCAAGCTGCTCACGCAACACGCGCGTTTCGTCGAGCACCTTCTTTTCGGACTGCCAGCGCGCGGTCATGGCGTCGGCCTGCGACTTCAGCTCGGCCAACTCTTTGCGCAACTCTTCGAGGCGCAGCTTGGAGGCGTGGTCCTTCTCCTTCTTGAGGGCGGTCTCCTCGATCTGCAGGCGCGTCACGCGGCGCGTGATCTCGTCCAGCTCAGCCGGCATGGAGTCCATCTCGGTACGGATCGAGGCGCACGCCTCGTCCAGCAGGTCGATGGCCTTGTCCGGCAGGAAGCGGTCCTGCACGTAGCGGTCGGAGAGCACGGCGGCCGAGACCAGCGCGGCGTCCTGGATGCGGACATTGTGGTGGCGTTCGAAACGCTCCTTGAGTCCACGCAGGATGGAGATCGTGTCCTCGACGCTCGGGGCCTCCACCTGCACCGGCTGGAAACGCCGCTCCAGCGCGGCGTCCTTCTCCATGTGCGTGCGGTACTCGTCCAGCGTGGTCGCGCCGATACAGTGCAACTCGCCGCGCGCCAACATCGGCTTCAGCATGTTGCCCGCGTCGGTGGAGCCTTCCGTCTTGCCCGCGCCCACGATGGTGTGGATCTCGTCGATGAACAGGATAATGCGGCCTTCAGCGGCCTTGATCTCGTTGAGCACGGCCTTCAGCCGCTCCTCAAACTCGCCGCGGTACTTGGCCCCGGCCATCAGGGCGGTCATATCGAGCGCGAAGATCGTGCGGTCCTTGAGCCCTTCGGGCACGTCGCCGCGCACGATACGCTGCGCGAGTCCCTCGACAATCGCGGTCTTGCCCACGCCGGGCTCGCCGATCAGCACGGGGTTATTCTTGGTCTTGCGCGACAGGATGCGCACGACATGACGGATCTCGGTGTCGCGCCCGATGACCGGATCGAGTTTGCCGGCCTTGGCCAGCTCCACCAGATCGTTGCCGTATTTTTTGAGGGCCTCGTACTGGCCTTCGGGGTTGTCGGTGGTGACGCGCTGGTTGCCGCGCACCTCTTTCAGCGCGGCGAGCAACTTGCGCGTATCGACGCCCGCCTCGGCCAGCAAACGGCCCGCCGGGGACTTAGACTCCGTCATCGCGAGCAGCAGGTGCTCGACCGAGAGGTACTCGTCTTTGAGGCGCTTGGCGTAGTCGCCGGCCTTCACCAGCATCTCGTTCAACGCCTGGGTGACGTAGATTTTACCTTCTTCAGTGTCGCCGGTGACACGCGGCTTGCGCGACAGCTCCTCCTCCGTGCGGGCGCGGAGCTGCGGGATGGCCACGCCGATCCGCGTCAACAGGGACACGGCCAGTCCGTCCTGCATCTCCAGCAGGGCGGCGAGCAGGTGTTCACAATCAAGCTGCTGCTGCGAAAAGCGGATGGCGAGCTGGCGCGCGTTCTGCAACGCCTCCTGCGCCTTCTGGGTCCATTTGTTTAAATCGGTCATGGTTCTGTCTCCTTTTCACCCTCTTTGAGCACTAGGTATGCCACAAGGCGATAAAATACATAACCAGTTGACAACAAATAAGATATACAAATTTGAAGGAAGACCAATATGTGTCATACTGGCTCACGAATAAGTAGCGAGACAAGATGATACACATCGATTTGGCCAACATCGGGGGAGCGTCTGGCCTGAGGCAGCCGCCGACTATACATGTCATGCGGTTGCCGGCTGGCGGTAGAACGGCGGCTTCCAGCTTTGTGCGGAAACCGGCCATTCAGACACGGCGATGCTCAGACTCCTGACCCCTCACTTCAGGAGCAGGTCCATCAGGGCCGAGCCCTTGAGGTGGCCGAGTGCGCCATGCCGCGCCGCTGACTCGTCAAAGGTTTGCACATCGTCGGGCCCGACGCCGGGCTGGTAGACCGCCACCGGCACCGGCGTGCGCGTGTGCTTGCCCAGCGCCAGCGGCACCGGGTGGTCGGGCAGCACGCAATAGGCGACCGCCGGGCCGGCACCGTCCATCACACGGCCGACAAGGCGACGGTCGAAATCTTCGATGGCCTTCATCTTGAGCGCCAAATCCTGGGCGTGGGAAACCTCGTCGATCGCCTCGACGTGCACGTAGACAAAATCATAGCCGTCGGCAAGGGCCTTCAGCGCGGCGTCGGCCTTGCCCTCGTAGTTGGTGTCGATGTAGCCGGTCGCCCCCGGAACCTTGATGACGTCCATGCCCATGCAACGCCCGAGCCCGTTGATCACGTCAACGGCGGAGATCACCGCCGCGCGGATGCCGTAACGCTGGCAGATGTTATGGATGGCGCCGGCCTTGCCGCCGCTCCACGGCCAGATGCCGTTGGCCGCGCGCCCTTTGAGCACGTCGGCCGCCCTCGCGATAAGATCGCGCAACACCGCCGCCGTGTGTTGGCCTTCGGTGGACTTGGTGCGCGGCAGGTGCTTCGCCACCGGCTGACCATGATTGTCATCGGGCTTATCGTACGAAATTTCCGCACTGTACTCCGGCCCGGAGAGCACCAGCAGGTTCCGGTAGCTGACACCGGGATAAAAACGGATCGAACCGGTGCCGAGCGCGTCGTTGAGCAGACGGATCGCCTCTTCGGCGTCGGCCTGCGCGATGTGTCCGCCCGAGAAGTCGCGCAAAATGCCATCGGCATCCACCGTCACCAGATTCATCCGGAAGGCGATGTCGTTGGGGCCGAGCGGAATGCCCTGGCTGGCGGCCTCCAACGGACCGCGGCCGCACAGTTCGGTGGCGAGGTCGCAACCGAGCACCGACATGTTGGCGACGTCACTGGAGGTGGGGAAGCCCTCGGGCAGGGTCAGCATGGTGCCGCTGCGGCCGAGCCGCGCGATGGCGTCCATGTGATGCGTGTTGGCCGCCTGAAGCGGAGTGCGGTGCCCAAGTTCAGCGATCGGTTCGTCGGCCATGCCGTCACCGAGGAAAACAACAGTCTTATGCGGTTTCATAACGTGATAATAGTCTCAGACCTGAGCGAGGGTGTCAACGCCGGGGCGACTACGCCAATCCAGCCCGTTTGCGCAGCACCCACTCAGCCGTCAGCAGCAGCGCCAGCAGGAGCAGTACCAGCGGGTGATTCCAGAGCGCGATTTCACGCCGCTCCTGCACCGTGCCCCGCCCCTCGCCGAAAGCTTCGACCAACTCCGTCAATCGGTCGGGAGTCACCACGCGCCCGCCGGTACCTTTCGCCAGCGCCTCCAACGTATCGCGCGACGGTCGTACCGTACCCATTTCGATCGGACGGCGTGAAGCCGTCACAAGGAAAGAGGCCTCAATCTTTTCCGGCGCGACCGCATCAAGCCGCACCACTTCAAGCTCAAACGCCCCGGCCCGCTTCGGCGGCGGCAGCGTGGCCTCGTAAAAACCGTGAGAATCGGCCCGCGGTGTCAAGGCCACGCGCGTCACTTCACCACCATCCTTGCGGCGCAGTACTGCCTCGAGACGCGCGTCGGACACCCCAGAGTAGTCTTCGTTCAGCACGCGGGCCATCACGGTCACCGGGTCCTCGGGGCCATACACCAAGCGGTCGGTTCCGGCGCGGAAACGCTCGCTCCCGGCACGCAGACGCTCGCCCAGCCCCCAGCGCATGACCTGTCCCCAGAAACGGTGATGACGCGTGTCGCCCGTGCGGTAGCGCAGACGCCAGGTACGATCAAACGCCAACCCCAGCACTTTACCGCGTCCCACCCGCTGCGACGCGATCAGCGCGTGGCGCGCGCGGTGCTGCATGACCGCCTCCAGATGCTCGGCCGCCTGGCGCACATCGGTCAGAACCTGCTCGCGCTCACCGCCCTCGGGCAGCGCCACGGCCAGAATCTCGGCCCCGGGTTTCGCCGTCACCGGCAACCGCCAGTCAAACGGCGGCAGCGAGGCCCACACTTCCTCGTTTTCGGACAGACTGCCTGACTGCACCATCACCGGATGCCCTTGTCCGGTCGGCGTGAGCCGCAAGCGGAACGACGGCTCGGGCCCCTGCCAGTAATCCGCCTGCGCACGTACCGTGAACGGCGCGAGCGCGGCGAGCGGTGCATCCGGAGGGAAAGCGTGCGGCATGGCCCTCGGCCCACCAATCAATACGAGGAGCGCGCCACGGTCGGCCACGCAGGCGCGGATCTCCTCCTGCACTTGCGGTGTCAACGTCTGCGTGTCCAGATCGCCCAAAATGATCACGTCAAACGCGCGCCACTCCTCGCGGCTGTTCGGCCAGCCGCCCGATTCGGCATCGCCGAACTTGCGCCCCGCCGAAGCCGGCGGCAAAGCAACTGTGGCCATGCCGGATACGGGGTCGGGATGGACCAGCCAGGACTGGAGATGCACCGATTTGTCGCGCCCGAAAAACAGATTGCGCAGATAACGGAATTCCCAGCGCGGCGAATGATCCACCAGCAGCACGTTGATACGGTCGTCGCTGACCGCCACGTCGGTGCGCCAGGCATTGTTGTCGGCAAACAGTTCTCCATCAAGTGCTTCGACACGTACCTCGTAACGTGCCACGCCGTTGGTCGACGGCTCATGCGCCAGCCGGATCTCGCGCTGCCAATCATCCGACGCGATGGGGAACGCCTGCTCCTCGACCACATTGGTCTCGCACAGCAGCGAGACCTTGATGGTGCGGCCCGCCGCTCCGGTCGCCCGCACCGACGCGACCATCCGTACGCGATCCCCGAGGAACACCGATTCGGGCGCGGCCACATCGGCGACCGCCACATCAAACGGCAGGCGCGTCCCGCCGACCCTGACACCGCAAACCGGCACCCCTTGGGCACCGAAACGCCGCGTCACCGGCAACACCGACGTATCGGCGTTGTGCAGGCCGTCACTCACCAGCAGCACGCCCGCCAGATGTTCGGAGGGGATCTCTTTAAGTATGCCCTCCAAAGCGACGGTGAAATCGGTCGCTCCTTGGAAATGACGTTCCGCAAACGACAACGTGCCAGCCGGGACTAGACCGGCCTGCAGATCGGCCTCGGTCACGCGGGCGATCCCGCGTCCGACCACCAGGAGATCCAGATCATAGCGGTCGCCCAGCGTTGTCAGAAACCGCTTCCCATCTGCGGCCGGCTGCGTCAAGAGCGCACAGGCCAACGCGACACGCGTGGTCTCACAAAATGCGTTTGCCTTGGCGCGCGCCGCCTCCGGCAGGGATTCCCAGAGAGATCCGGCATCCGTCGCCGCATTGGTCAATGCGACTCGTTGTTCCACATCCAGCACACCGATGCGGGCCGCCCACTGTAGGCGTTCGAGCGGCGTCCATTGCCGGTCGACAAACCGCATGGAGGCCGATCCGTCCACCAGTACGGCGACGCGGCGCGTAATTCGCTTGTCGGTCGAGCGCACCAGCACCGGCTGCATCAGCATCAACACCACGAGCGTCACCGACGCGATGCGCAGCAACGGGATCAGCGTGCGCAGACGCGTCGACAACGCCTGACGTTCACGGCGGAAACAGATTAACACCCTTTCAACGCCGAACCCCAGCATCAGGGCCGCCACCCACAGCGGCCACGGGCAGGCGTACGTCGCCAGGCGGCCCATGAACTGCAACAGAAACCAGGCCGCCGCCACCGCCGCAAGCGCGCGCGGCAAGCTCACCGCCAGACGCGGCAGCCGCGCACGGAAACGTTCGGTCAGCACATGCACACCGCATCCAAACGCGAGCGCGGCCAGCGTCATCAGCGCCACCAGCCATGTGGCGATTTCCGGTGACAACAGATCTATACGCACATCATTCATCGTCAGCCTTATTGCGAGGCGCTTCCCGCACCGCCCGCCTCCTCGCCGGTCTTGCGCTGGATGCAGATCCAGCGCGTCAGGAACGCCTCCAGAAGCAGGAGGGCAAACAGCGCAAGCGCCGGGATGCGCCACAATTCACGCCCGAATGTCTTGCCGCGCAGCGCGCTCTGCAAGTCCTCGAACGAGCGCGCGACGGTGATGTCGGCCTGACGCAAAATGATCGCCTGCTCGTCCGGCGTCCATGCGTCGAGGCGGCTTTCCATAGGGTTCTCGGTCACGCAGATCGGGAAGGTGTCGTTGGTGCTGGCCAGATGGCCCAGCCAGCCCGACGCAGCCGTCGGCACCGACACCTCATAGAGTCCCTGCATCAGCGGGCTGTCGGCACGCATCGCGATCCCCTCTTCGCCGCTGCGGATTTTGGCGTACAGCGTGCGCCCGCCCGGTGCCCGTACCTGCGTGTCCACCGCCTCCGCCCACGAATCGGCCGCGCCGCGCACCGGCACTAACCAGTCACTTGGCAGTCGCGCGCGCGGAAAACCGGGGCCCTCCATATCCACCCACACCCCGGCATCGCCATGCTCTTCCGTAAACAACGCCGTAAGCGGATACCGTTCCCCGGCCGTGAAGGTGCCGTGCAATTCCCGTTGCTGACCGTACTCGGCCGTACTCGCCTCGTACTTGCCGAGGGTCAGGCTGATACGGTCATCCGCCCGCAGTGTGAAAGTGTACGTCCCGCTTTGCCGCGGCACGAACGAGCCGCTCCAGCGTACCGAGAACTGGTCCGCCGGCAACCCCTCGGCCGGCGCGTGCGCACCCCATGTTACATCCAGAGTCGGATCCACGCGCGCCAGCAGAACCTTTTTCGGATTGTCTTTCTTGAAATACTCGGCGAAGAGTCCACTGCCGCTGAAAGATGTCAGCGCGGGAGAAGCGAGCTGTACCACCGCGCCGCGCGAGGGCGGAATATTCAGCGTGGCGATCAGCGGCTGCGCAAGGTAGGCGGTCAGTTCCTGGATCAGCGGCAGAAAAGATTGGCGCGCCACCAGATTGCCGGCCGTTCTGTCCAGCGGCACAAAGAGCTGCGCCACGCGCCCTCTGCCGAGCGTCCGTTCCGCCAGAAACACGCTGCCGTTCTGCAGACGGCCGACCACCCCGGCTGTCGCATGGCTCTCCAGCGCCTGACGGTAACACTCGATCACGGCATCGGACAAATCGCCGGACTCACGGAACAGTGCCAGCGCAGGATGCCGGAAGGTATCGGACGCGATCCTGAGGACGGGCTGCGCGCTCGCGGGATCCACTGTCACGCACGCGCCGAGCGCCAGCGGCGCGACCGGCTCGCCCGCACTCTGCCAGCCGTTGAAGAACGCTGGATCGGCGCGTGCGCCGTGGATCAGCAGCAGGCTGCCGCCCCGGCGCACGAAATCGGCGAGTTGCGCCGCCTGCTCGTCAGGCAACGACGGCACGTCCGCCAGCACCGCCACCGCGTATCCGGTGAGCGACCGCTTGAGACCCAGCCCGCTCACCGCCGTCAGTTCCGGCTCCATCAGAAAACGTGCGCGTTCTGGACCCGCACCACGTTTTGACTCATCACGCATCAACTCCTTGGCCGAGGGCATCAATCCCAGCGCCACATACCCGCCGGCGCGATCACACAACCGCACGGCGCGGCCGTCGTCCACCACCAGCACCTTGAGCGTGCGCAGCACCTGAATCACGCGGCGCATGGTGTCGTCCGAGGCCAGATCATCCTCTGCGGCGACACGCGCCTCGACCACCTGCGCACCGGGCTTGTCGAACCGGTGAAGGAAGGAGACCACCCGCTCGCTACCCGGCTCCATCTGGCCCACCGAACGGTCGATTTTCTCTTGGCCCCCCACATGCAACGTGACACGGGCGGGCGTGACGGCCTCGCGTCCGGTATTGGCCAGCGTCACGTCGACGCGCACGTCTCGGTCCGTACCGACCACCGGCCGTGAAAAAGTGAGGTCTTTGAGCGTCAGATTGCGGATGCCCTGCGGCAGATCCAGCACGCGGACAAACACGCGCGGCCTGGCGGGCAGGCGCGCGAACGCCTCCTCCAGAAACCGCCAGCTTTCGAGGTCGTCGGTCTGCCATCCCACGGACTGTCCATCGCCAATCAAGATGATCTGTTTGGCGGCCTGATGACCCTGTGCCAGCGACGCTGCAGCGGCGGCGAGTGCATCGGGCGCACGCAAGACGCCGTGAACCGGGGTCGCCTGTTCCAACGCGGCCTGAACGTACTTGCGGTCGGTAACCGGCGTCGGCACAAGTGGGTCAGGCACCGCACCGGCCACGATTACGCTGAATGCCACGCCGCGCGGCGCCTCCTCAACCAGGCGCGCGGCCTCTTTCAACGCGCGGCTGAAATTGCTCTCGCCGTTCACTTCCAGCGTCATCGAGGACGAACCGTCGATGACCAGTGCCACATCGCGGGCCGCCCCCCCTGCGAAGCGATTGAGGCTGAGGCGCTTTTCCAGCAGGATCGCCGCCGTACTCAGCCCCAGGCAGAGCAGGCAGGCCAACCCCACCAGCACTTGCCAGCGGCGGTAACGGCCCAGCGCGAAACTCATGCCGAAAAAGACGATGCCGAGCAGTCCCGACGGCAGCACGAGCCACCAGGGGAAGGAAGAGCCCGCCGGCACAAACGGTCGCGCCATCGCCAGCACCGCGCAACCGGCGATCAGACAGCGTGCGGCCAACAGCAGCATCTCTTCCAGCAGCAGGCTGCGGCGCCGGCTCATCAGACTGTCCATCAGGAAACGCATGGCGCCCCACTTGATCTCTCGCGCGTTGCGCCGGTTGAACAAGTGGATGATCACCGGGATCGCGATCCCGGCTAATCCTAGCAGCAGATATGGATGAAGAAACAGCATGACACGGTTGAGACTCTAGCCCCTGAGTGACAGATACTCCGCCAGCGCCTGATCATACGGCACGCGCGTGTTCATGCGCACGTAATCAATTTTGAGGCGACCGCACGCCGCTTCGATCTCGGCCAAAAACGCCCGCATGCGCGACAGGTAGGTCGCACGGATCGTGCGCGGGTCGATCGGCAGACGGTTGTCAGCGCACTCCAGATCCTGGAATCTGGTGTACGCTTCGAAGGGGAAGGTCAGCTCCTCCTCGGCGACGACATGAAAGAGCAGCACCTCGTGGCGGCGGTAACGGAAATGGTGCAGCGCCTGAATCAGCGCGGCGGGATCGTCATACAGGTCGCTGAGGATCACCACCAGACCGCGGCGCGGAATGCGTTCCGCGATGTCGTGGAAGATAGTGGCCAAGCCGGTCTCGCCGCCCGGCTCGGTCCGGTCCAGGGTTTCAAGGATGCCGCGCACCTGGCTGGCCCGCGCGCGGGCCGGCAGGTAGGACCGCAGGGCCGTGTCAAAGGTCACGAGTCCTGCGGCGTCCTGCTGGTTGATCAGCAGGTAACCGAGCATGGCCGCGAGGTATTGCGCGTAGGCGAACTTCGAAAGCGGCCCGCCATCGCGCGGCGCAGCCATCTCACCGGCGTAAGCCATCGACCCCGAGGCATCCAACAGCAGCGTCGCGCGCATGTTGGTCTCTTCGATGTACTGCTTGATGAAGTAGCGGTCCTTACGGGCAAGCACACGCCAGTCCAGATTGCGCAGGTCATCGCCGGGTGTGTACGGCCGGTGCTCGGCGAATTCAACGGAAAAGCCTTTGAAGGGGCTCTTGTGCTTGCCGGAGATAAACCCCTCGACCACGCCGCGCGCCGACAGTTCGCAACGGCCGAGTTTGGCCAGCGCCTCGGGTGGCAGCAATCGCATGTAGGAGGGCGTGCTCATCGTCAGAGACCGTCGGCGGAAGGGACGCAACCCGCGATCCGCCTTGCGCGGGCGATGCGGGTTACACGTCCAGGTTCTCGGAAGGACGCAGGCGTTCTAGCAACCGGGCGATGATCGTTTCGCTCTTGACCCCGGCCGCCTCGGCGTTGAAGGTGGTGAGCACACGGTGGCGCAACACCGGACAGGCCACCGCCGCGACATCCATCGTGGTGGCGTGGGTGCGCCCGTGGATCGCCGCGCGCGTCTTGGCCGCCGTGATCAGGCTGATGCCCGCGCGCGGGCCGGCGCCCCAGGCGACCCTCTCACGCACGAAATCCGGGGCCTCGGGCTGGTCAGGACGGGTGGCGCGCACCAGATCGCGCGCGAAATCGATGACGTGTTCCGCCACCGGCACACGCCGCACCAGTTCCTGGATCCGCAGGACCTGCGCGGCGTCCAGCACCTTATCGACCGCCACGCTCTGCGGCCCGGTCTGCTGACGGATGATCGCGCTTTCCTCTTCCCTGGCCGGATAATCGACGATGATGTTGAAGAGGAAACGGTCGAGCTGCGCTTCGGGCAGCGGATAGGTTCCCTCCTGCTCGATCGGATTCTGCGTGGCCAGCACAAAGAACGGCTCGGGCAGCGCGTAGTTCTCGCCCCCGACCGTGACCCGGTGCTCCTGCATCGCCTCCAGCAGGGCCGCCTGGGTTTTGGGCGGCGTGCGGTTGATCTCGTCGGCCAGCACCATGTTGGCGAAGATCGGGCCCTTGACGAAGCGGAACGCGCGACGTCCGGTCGTGTGATCCTCCTCCAGAACATCCGTGCCGGTGATATCGCTCGGCATGAGGTCGGGCGTGAACTGGATGCGCTTGAAACTCAGGTCCAGCACACGGCTGATCGTGCTGACCAGCAGGGTCTTGGCGACTCCCGGCACGCCGACCAGCAGCGCGTGGCCGCGGCTGAAGACCGCGATCAGAACCTCTTCGATCACCTTGTCCTGCCCCACGATCACCCGCGCCAGTTGCCGCCTCATACGCTCGCACTGTTCGCGCATCGCCGCAATCGCCGCCGCGTCGCCCTGTGCGGAATCCCGATTCTCAGACATCGTTTGGCCTCCCTCGATATGTGTCGGAGGATGGTATACCCGATTTCAAATCCGGTCAATATCCGGGCAATAATCGGTCCGTGTCAGGGAGGTGCGAAGTTCTTGCGCTTCTGCCGGGATCGGGAATACCGGCAGAAACGGGAGTGCCAGAGTGGCCGAGGGTAAGCAGACGCTGACCCGGGCTCCGCGCTAGGCGCACGTCTCATGCACAAGCTCGCCGGACGCTGACCTCTGACCGTCCGCCATGCGTTTCTGCCGCCATGTTCACATATGAACAGGCTTTGAGTTTTTTTGATTCTGGCTCGACGAAAGTGAGTCTGCGGACGTATCATAGCACCGTTTGGTGGATCGCAGCTCGGTCACCGGCGCGAGAGATGTACAACGTTCATAGACAGGAGTCATGTGATGAACACACGTAACATAGTAATCGCAGGGATCATGGTTCTGGTTTTGTCCGCGCAAGGCGCAACGTTCACTTGGGACGGAGGCGGCAGCGATAACAACTGGATCACCGCCGCCAACTGGAGCGACGATGTCGTCCCGGCGAGTGACGGTTCGGCCATCTTGGCCTTCTCGGGCACGTCACGCACGACGTCCACCAACACCTTCCCCGCGGACACGGTCTTCGCCGGCATCAATCTGGCCAACAACAATTCGAGCGGCAAGACTGCCGGTTTCAACCTCTACGGCAATCGCATCGTGTTGGGCGGCAACATGACGGCGACGGCGCTGACGGCCAACGGAACGCTGACCGACACGCTGAGGATGCCGATCGTCTTGAACGGCACGCGCACGATCACGACCTCTCAATCGGGCTCAGGGGACACGCTCAGAGCCCATCACATCACCATCTAC
>DAOTKE010000089.1:0-14909 GCA_035449085.1 Kiritimatiellia bacterium
CTGACAACCACCTGATTCAAGGGGAATTGCTGTGAAATCTTTGGGACACTACTGAGATCACATATATAACCACATAGATGAACGTGAGGATTACGAACCAGAAGCCGACACTCTGAAGGAGCGGGTGCTTCGGCTCGCCGGGCGGCAGGAAAAACTTGTCCACACTCCACATCAACGGGCGTATTTCGGCTTCCGGTCTGGGCCGGGTGAAAAGGCTGATCACCCCCATCACCAGCATCAGGAACGCCTGATTAATGCCCGAGCAGACAAAGATGTTTTTCGTGTTCCACGCCTCGACAAAAGCTGTCGGCAGAAGCTGCGGGATGAGGATGCGCCCACCGATCATGAGCGGCTGTCCTTCCAGAATGTACCAGTCCAGCAGCATGCCGCACGGAATGCCGCACAGGATCACTGCCAGTGCGGCCGCCGGAGTCGTCCGCTTCCAGAACATGCCCATCAAAAACACCGACGCGATCGGCACAGCGAAGTAACTCGCCGCAGTCTGAAAATAGACGAAGATGCCGCCCATGCGCTGAATCTGCGGCGCGTAGCCGATGCTGAACACCATCAGCGTTAGCGTGGTGAGCGAACCGATCATAACCAGCCGCTTGTCATCGGCTCGCGGATTGATCCATTTCTTGTAAACGTCATAGGTGAACAGCGTCGAGATCGAATTCAGCAGCGCCGAGATCGTCGACATCACACCCGCCAGAATGCCGACCACCATCAGACCCTGCAAGCCGGAAGGCACCAGCGTGCTGATCATTTTAGGCAACACCCGATCAGGCGCATACCCGGACAAATTGTTGCGTAGCCCAAAATCAAAGGCCTGTCCTATAGCGCTGTCCGGACTGACTTCGTAGATCGCACGGGCCATCATGCCGGGAATGATTTCAACAAACGGCCGCAGCAGCACGAACGCGCCCGCGAACACGATCGCCATGCGGGCGTCCCATTCCGTCCGGGCACCGAAACCGCGCTGTACCAGCGACTGGTTGATGCACGAATAGTACAGGTGCAGGCCGAACATCGTCACCAGAATCGCGTGCCACGGGATGGGATTGGACGCCATCGGGTGAATCAACCGCAGGTACCCCGGGTCGGGAACCTTGCAAAGATCGCTCAACCCGCCCGGCATCTGACAATAGGCGAACCCTATCAGCGCCACCCCGGCCACGAAGATCAGTAAAAATTGAATGAAGGCGCCGTACACCATGGAAGACTCACCGCCATACATCGTATATAATCCCGAAACCAACGAAAGGACCGCCAACCACAACCATAGGTTAGCGGCGGAATTATCGGCCACAAGCGGGAATACATTGGCCAGCAGTACCGCGCCCCCATAAAATACCACCGCCAGATTCATCAGCACGTAGCTGACGATCAAGAACACGGCGAAGACGTTCTGGCATGCCCCGTTGAACCGCTTGCCCAAATATTCCGGCATCGTGCGGATGCCGTTACGGAGATAGACCGGATAAAAGAAGTAGATCAGTGCGCCGTAAACGACGGGAACGGCCAGATACCAGTTCGCCATCACCAGGCCGCTCTGATAACCGACGCCGTTCTGTCCGATGAGCTGTTCGGTGTTCATGCCCGTGGCGACGTACGCGGCGCCGATCACCCACCAGGGCAACGTTCCTTTCGAGAGGAAGTAGCTGTCGGAACTCGCGCGTTTTCCGCGTCCGGTGAGAAAGCCTACGCCTAGTAGCACGACGAAATAGATCGCGATCGTCACGTAATCCAGTGTGATTCCCATCCGGCACGTCCCTTTATGGCTGATCCACAGATTACACAGATTTCCGCAGATGTGGAGTCAATCTGGATAATCTGTGTCATCTGCGGATAAGGTTATCCCATCGCTTGTTCCATGCCTCGGGCAGCGGGTTTACCTGCAGACCGCCGCCGCCACCTTCCGGTATGCCGCGACGATGTCCCGCACATCCGCCTCGGTCAGAACAGAGGCGACACAAAAAATCATGGTGCGGCTGATCAGATCATCCAGATGCGGGCAGGTGCCCTTGGTATAGGAGATGTCGGCCGAGGCGCGGTTCTCTGCCATCTGCCACGTAGAGACAGCAGAAAGGCCGCGCTTGTTGACCAGGCTGGCCACATTGTAATAAATGTGCAGCCCCCAGTCATCCATGTGGATCGGATACAGGCCTCCCGTATCCGCCACGACCCCTTCGGCGCGCAGGGCCGCCGTAAAGGCCAGCGACTGTTCGCGTGTGGGGAAGACGGTCATCAGGAAGGAGCCCGCATCGCCTGCCGGATCAGGAACCTCCCGGAACGTCAGGATGTCCGATAGCGCGTCTTTGATCGCGTACTTTGCCGACCGCATCGCGCCGGTGATGCGGTCGAGTTTCCTGAGCTGAACGCGCGCCACCGCGCCGGTCAGTTCGCTCATGCGGCAGCCGATGCCCCAGAGCTGCAGCGACGGATCGTCCATCACCAGCCGGCCGGCGTCGTTGCGCGGATAGCCGAGATCATGAACCGCGAAGGCGCGGCGGTACAGGTGCTCATCATGGGTCACGACCATGCCGCCCTCCCCGGACGTCATGTGCTTGTTCATCTGGAAAGAGAAGATCGCCAGATCACCGAAGGCCCCGGCCTTGACGCCGTTCTGACTCGCGCCGGCGGCCTGGGCGCAGTCCTCGATGACCTTCAGGTTGTGTTGCCGCGCCAGCGCGACGGTCTCTGTGATCCGACCGATGACCCCGCCCATGTGCACGACAAGCATCGCCTTGGCCCGCGGCGACACCTTCCTCGCCGCATCATCCGGGTTCATGCTGAACGTGTCGTCGCAGTCCACCAGGACAGGGGTCGCGCCGCTGCGCACGACCGCGCCGACCGTTGAAACCCAGAAATAGCCGGGTATCAGCACCTCGTCGCCGGGGCCGATGCCCAACGCGCCCAGCGCCACCTGCAATGCGGCTGTGCCGCTGCTCACCGCCAGAGCATGCCGGACGCCGAGGTAGGCGGCGAATTCACGCTCAAGTTCGGTAACCTCATTCTGCAGGTTCAGCCCGTAGTAACGGAACAGCGTCTTTGATTTACAGACGCTCGAGGCCGCGTCGCACTCCTGTTCGTCCATGTAGTGCGCCCCGCACCATTCTTGCGGGAGAGGCTGCGTTCTCACCGGGGCTCCGCCGTCTATCGCCAGTTTGTCGTTCATACCGATCGTATCCTCGTTTATAACTTGAGCGTTGAAAGTTGAGCGTTGAAAGTTACCCCCTCGATCATTCGAGGCGCAGCCGCGCGGCAGGCTCGTCTAAATACGAAATCAGTAGACTTTGCCCGCGTGATTGCCTTCACCTGAAACCAGCCGCTCGATCTTGCCGCAGATCTCCGTGATGGTCGTCTCGAACCACGCCTTGCCGATCTGGGCGCTCGCGTCGCGGGGGTCAGACGCTTTCGGGACCAAGTGTCCCGATTTCGAGTCTATGAACCCTTGGCCATCCACGACCGAAAAGTCAGCGTATTTCAGCGGCACGTCCTTGGGGGGGAGCGTGCTCACATCCACCGCGTGCGCATTGTAGTGCATAATCAGCGACGTCTCGGCGATGTCCGCGTGCCCGATCGCCCCTGCGGCGGCGGCCTGCTCCGGGACACCGATCGCGAAATCCACCTGGGCCGGCGTGGTGTTGCTCAGCTCGATGCAGAGCCGCTTCAGAACCGCGTTGTGGTTGAACGCGCCGTGCCCGTTGACGATGAAGAGGTACGTGTATCCCTGCCGGATCAGGCAGCGCAGTTCCGACGCAACGACCAGCGCGAAGACTTCCTCGGGAAGGTAGTGGCTGTTCCACTGCCTGGAAGGGAAGTCCATGCCGACAACATAATCGTCTCCCTTGAACCCGAGCGATTCCAGCATGGCGGGATCGCGCTCGCGCTCCGTTCCGGCATACATCGTGGGCAGGACAACCCCCTTACCCAGACGACGGCAACATGCATGCGCCACAAAAGTCGCGTTGAGCGGGTCGGTCCCCAGCGGCATGTGCGGGCCATGGTATTCCAGGGCGCCCAGAGGAAAAAGAGCCAGCGGACACTGGGCTTTGCGCGCGTTCAACTGTCCGGGCCGCAACCATTCGTATCGCGTTTCAAAACCCTGTTCCGAAAGGCCTACCACATCATTGGCGTTCATTGAGATCTCCTTATGACGGTTTCAGTATACGTCATTCCGCTGAGACACCAACGAGTCATAATACGAACTTTGCCCTGCGATTTTGCGAACCCCGGAAATCCGCGCTTGTCCTAACCCTCATGGTTTAGTACTTTTCCTGAGTAAACTGTTTTTGTGCGAGGCGCATGAAAGAACTCAAACGCCGGAAGATTCCGCAGGTTGCGGTTCTGCTCGACTCCTGCCACGAGACATCACGCGGGATGCTGCGCGGCATTTTCGAGTATGTGCGTCTTTACGGGCCGTGGGCGATCAACATTGTCACGGGCGGCGTTTCGGAACAGCAACTGCCCGATCCCCGGTTCTGGAAGGGCTCGGGAATCATCGCGAACGCGTACAGCCGCGAAATGGCCGCCGCCATTGCCGCCGCACGTTTGCCGACCGTTATTTTCGATCTGCACGATGAGTGGCAGGAAACGTGGTATGCCATGTCCCACGCCTGTCAGGTGCAATGCGACTCGACCGCCACCGGACGACTGGCCGCCGACTTCTTTCTTCAAAAAGGTTTCACCTGTTTCGCGTTTGTCGGCAAACCCAACCGGCTCAACTGGTCCCGCTGGCGTCAAGAGTCGTTCGTCAAGCGCCTGGCCGAGGCGGGGTTCTCCTGTCACCTCTGCCCCAACCCGCCCCCCGCGCAACGGAAGTGGGACCTGAACCGTAAACAGTTGATCCGCTGGCTTCGGCAACTGCCGAAACCCATCGCGATTTTCGCCGCCAACGACCTGCTTGCGCGGCAGGTGCTGGACACCTGTCTGATCGCCGACATCCGTGTGCCGTACGAGGCGGCGGTGCTGGGGGTGGATAACGATCCGTTGATCTGTGAAACCTGCATCCCGTCGCTCACGAGTATTCGTCTGGATGTCGAGGCCGCAGGCTATGCCGCGGCCGAGCTTCTCGACCAACGGATGTTCGGGACCTTCAAGCGCCACGCGCCGAAAGAGATCAGGACCTATCCGCCGCTGGAAGTCGTCGCGCGCCTGTCCACGCAGCCCATCCATGTGAACGACAAGCTTGTCATCGATGCGTTGGAATTCATCCGGATCAACGCCGGCTTGAATATCCGCGTGTCCGACGTGGCCGAACATGTCAAAGTAACCCCACGTTGGCTGGAAAAGCGTTTCGACAGTGTGTTAGGGATTTCGGTCATCGATGAGATCAAACGGCTGCGGATGGAGACCGTCCTGCGTCTCATTACAGAAACGCAGCAGCCGTTCGACCAGATCGCACGGAAATGCGGGTTTTCAAGCGTTAACCACCTCCGCAAGATCTTCCGCGAAAAACAGGGCGAGTCGATGTCGGCCTACCGGTCAGAACACATCGTGCTTAAAGCGGGGACGAGAACCTAATTTGGGATTCCGGTACCGATTACCCATGCAATCGCGGACCTTCTGTTCAAGTCAGGTCTCTCTGTGATATTCTTTAACCGTTCACTCATCTTGCAATTCTGTTCTCACAGCTAACAACTCTTTTGCGATGCTCGCTCAGCTTTCAGTCAAAAATCTGGCCATCGTCGAAACCGCCGAGGTGGCGTTCGGTCCCGGCCTCAACATCATTACCGGCGAGACTGGCGCGGGGAAATCGGTGCTCATGGGCGCCTTGGATCTGGTGCTCGGCGGGCGTGCCGACAAGTCCGCCATCCGTGAGGGGGCGTCGGAGGCCTGGGTCGAGGCGGTGTTCAGTCTCGCCGACAGCCATGCCGTCGATAACCTGCTCGTTGATGCCGGTCTGCCGCCGTGCGAAGAAGGCACGTTGCTGGTACGCCGATCCATCGTGACCGCAGGTGCGGGGCGCTGCCTGGTCAACGACACGCCGGCCACGGTTCAGACACTGCGCCGCCTGGGCGGTTTGCTGGTGGACATCCACGGGCCCTATGATCACCAGTCGCTGCTCGATCCGGATTTCCAGCGCGATGTGCTCGATGCCTATGGCCACTGTGCTCCCGAGCGCGACGCCTACAGCGAGGCGTGGCGCGGGCTTCAGGCCCTGCGCGCGCGTCTAGATGAACTGCAAGGCGACACCGCCGATATTGAGGCGGAGATCGACCGCCTGCAGTTCATGGTCGATGAGATTTCGGGCGCCGGACTGAGCGAGGCAGACGAGGAGTCCTTGGTCGCCCAGCACGCCGAGGCCGCCAACGCTGAGCAAATCCTGGCCTTGGGTGCGGAGATCTGCAACGGTCTGACAGATGGCGAGCGGTCAGCCTTCGACCTGCTGGCCGACATCCAGACGCAACTGGCCGAGCTGGCGCGCATCCTGCCCGAGGCCGCCGTCTGGCGTGCGGATGCGCAGGCTGTCGCCGTTCAAATTCAGGAGTTGGGACGGGCCGTCAATGACCGGCTCAGCCGGATCGAGGCTGATCCCGAACGTCTCCAGCAGCTTGAGTCGCGCATGGCTTTGGTCCAAAAGCTGAAGCGTAAATACGGGCACACGGTTGGCGATGTGCTGGCGGTGCTCGCCGGACACCAGGCGCGCCTGCACGACCTGGCGACGCGGGCCGAGCAGGTTGAACGGTTACAGGCCGACATCGCAGAGGCCACAGAAACCCTCACCCGCAAGGCGGCCGCGCTCACCAAGAGTCGTACACAGGCCGCCGGCAAACTGGCCCGCGCGATCACCCGCGAGTTGCACGATCTCGGTTTTCTCAAGTCCGGTTTCGCGGTGGATCTTGCGGCTTGCGCGCCGGGGCCTCACGGTGCGGATCTCGTCTCGTTCGGTTTCGCCCCCAATCCCGGCGAGCCGATGCGTCCGCTGAAGGCTATCGCGTCCAGCGGCGAAATCGCGCGTGTCATGCTCGCTGTCAAGGCGGTGCTCGCCGCGCACGACAGCATCCCTGTGCTGGTGTTTGACGAGATTGATGCCAATATCGGCGGCGAAGTCGGGCGCGTCGTGGGCCAGAAGCTGCGTCATGTGGCCGGTTCCCACCAGGTGATCTCTATCACGCACCTGCCGCAGTCCGCGGTCTATGGCCACCAGCACTATGTGGTCTCCAAAGAGGTGGTTAAGGGACGAACGCGCATGCGGATCGAGGCCCTCGACGAGGCACGCCGTGCCGATGAGATCTCGCGCATGCTTGGCGGTAAAGGGCTGACCAGCGTGATCGAGAGCCACGCCCGCGAACTGCTCGCCTCGGCCCGCGCATCTTCCTGAAGCCGCGGCACCGCCGGCACTCCCGATCCTGCCGTGACGGCCGATGGTGTCAGCCGGCGGGAGGGACGAGCGTCTGCTCGTCCAGCCACTAGGCCTGAAAGGGGTTAGCGGCTGGACAGGCAGGAATGCCGGCCCTTCCTTTGGGCGCTTGCGTCCGATCTTCGGGAAGGCGTTTCAGTGAACTTTGTTCAAAATGTTCGCCACGACGCGCGCCAGCAGATTGCCGACCGCCGCATAGGTTGCCGTCGTGTGCAGCAGCAGGGCGGTTGCCACCGCTGACACAGAGATGGAGGTGGTGCAAGCCAGCCAGATAAAGATCCCCAGCAGGTTGAAGAGATAGATCACGGCGTACGAAAGGATTCTCCCGTACGCGAGAATGTCGGGTTGGCGGGTCAGGAGACTTTGGACGGTAAAGCAGAGGTGGAATGCCCAGGTGAGCCCGACCAGAAAAAGCCAGGCATTCGGCAGGGGGATGGGTTGCACGAAACGCCCGACCGACCAGCGCAGCAAAAGCACGAGCGCCGTGTAAAAAGGGAAGAAATAGGGGGCCAGCGTGATCAGCAGGTTGGTCTTGGAGAGGCTGACACTGCCGCCAGTGGCCGTGACGCGCATTTTGCGAATCCGCGCGCCGAACAATAGGGCCCAGAGCGCGTGGGTCAGCTCATGAGCCATCACGTAGATGCGCGCGGGTTGCGGCAGAACAAACCACATGACCAGCCAGAGTGCGTAACCGGCCCCCAACCAGAACGCTTCCGCGGAAAACAACCCCCTGGAGGCGCCGGCCAACCCGCGCATCACGTCCAACAGCGCCAAGGTCGCAGCCGCACAAAGCGAAATGAAAGCCAGACCTGCTGCCAGCCGTAATACGCGATTCATGCGGGACTACCGCGCCGCCTCGGCGTCGAACACAAAAACCAATTCGCCTTCACGGACGCGCCGGTTCATGCGGGCCACCCGCTCGACGTATTCGGGATCGGTCTTGAACCGCTGCTGTTTGTCTTTCAACAGCTTGAGCTGGTAGCTCTTGTAATCAACCCGGCGCATCAACTCGTTTCGCTGCTGGTCGAGCCCCTTCATCTGATAATACTTGGGGACAATCGTCATCGCACCCGCCACAAGCACAAGCACCGTGGCGACGATCAGGGTCGTCCTTGTAATAATGGTCAGTAACACGTTCACAGAATCAACCGCCGTCACACCAAACACCGGACATTCACTTATAGTGAACACGTTGTTTGAAGAAAAGTCAACCGTTTTCGAGAAAAAACAACTAAAAACACCTAACGAGGCCCCGATGATCCTGTCCCCGTTCTCATACCGTCGTATTTTAGACTCTTCTTCCGGTGTCCGCAACGCTATAGTGTGAGGAATTTCGTTGCAGAGGAGAGAACCTTGCATGAAAAAACTGTTGGTGATCCAGGTCGCCGCGTTCGGCCACGCCTGGGCGGTGCGACATGGTGTCCGTGCGGTGGCCGGCCTGCCGTTGCGTCCGCTCGCGCCGGTCTTTCCGGCCCTGACCTGTACCGCCCAGGCCACCCTGCGCACGGGCCTGATGCCTGCGGCGCACGGCATGGTCGCTAACGGTTTCTTTGATCCGCTGCTGCGCCGCGCGGCCTTTTGGGAGCAGTCCTGCGCTCTGGTGCAGGGCCCGCGCATCTGGCAGACGTTTCGTGACCGGGGCGGCACGGTGGGGCTGACCTTTTTCCAGCAGAGTCTGGGCGAACCGGTGGATCTCCTGTTCTCGCCAGCCCCGATCCACACGCATGGCGGGGGCATGATCATGGGCTGCTACGGCCAACCCTCCGGACTGGAGGCACGCCTCACGGCACACGCCGGCGGCGCCTTCCGGCTCAACCGGTATTGGGGGCCGCTGGCTTCAGTGAAGGCCTCGGAATGGATCGCCGATGCCATCGCCGGCCTGCTCGCCGAGCCGGATGTGCCGGATCTGCTTTTCACCTACCTGCCGGGGCTGGATTATGACCTTCAGCGTTTTGGGCCGGAGCACCCGCGCAGTTTGCGCGCCCTCGCGACGGTCCATGCGGAATTGGATCGGCTCTTTGCCGTTGCCGTGGCCAACGGCTATGAGGTCGCGGCGTTCGGCGATTACGCGATCACGGCGGTCACAGGCGCTCCCGTTTTTCCCAACCGCGCCTTACGCGCGGCCGGGTTCATGGCCGTGCGCGAGGTGCGCGGCATGCTCTATCCCGACTTTCACCGGAGCCGCGCCTTTGCCTTGGCCGACCATCAGGTCGCGCCGGTGGCCGTGCCCGATCCCGCCGACCTGCCGCGCGTGGCCGAAATTCTCGGTGCGCTGGACGGCGTGGCGCAGGTGCTGGACAAGGCCGGACAGGCGGCGCTGGGCATCGACCATCCCCGCGCCGGCGAGCTGCTGCTGGTGGCGTCGCCGGGACGCTGGTTCGCCTACCCGTGGTGGAGTGACGCCCGCGAGGCGCCGGATTACGCGGGCCACGTCGACATCCACAATAAGCCGGGCTACGACCCGTGTGAACTGTTCTTTGGCCGCTCGCCCTTCCGGACTTGTCAGGATCACGCCCGTATCCGCGGCACTCATGGCCTGGTCGGCCCGGACGGTGAGGCCGCCTTCGTCTCAACCCAACCGTTCGACAGCCCGACGCTGCCGGCGTTCGCCGCCGCTTTACGCGCATGGCTGGTGCCCGCATGAGCCGTGCTGGACCGTTCCGATAGTCTTACACGCATGAGAGACATGAAAATCATCCATCAAGCCATTTCAGTCCCGTTCCGCTATCCCGTCATCTTCACGCATGGCGTTTTTGATCCGAAAAACACCGTGTTGGCCAAGACCTTGTTCCGCGACCGATCGGTTTCGCCCGCCCGCGCGCTGGTGGTGCTCGACGCCGGCGTCGCTGCAGCGCGTCCGTCGCTCTGCCGCGAGATCAAGCGTTACTTTCGCGCGCACGGTGCGGCGCTTGAGCTGGTGCGCGAGCCGCTGGTCGTACCGGGAGGCGAACAGGCCAAAAACGGCTGGAACACTGTGCGTGAGCTGATGACGCTGGCCGCCGCCGAACATCTGGATCGGCACAGTTATCTGGTGGCGGCCGGCGGCGGCAGTCTGCTTGACATGGCCGGCTTTGCCGCGGCTTTGATCCATCGCGGGCTGCGGTTCGTGCGCCTGCCGACCACTGTGCTGGCGCAGAACGACGCCGGGGTGGGCGTCAAAAACGGCATGAACGCCGCCGGCTCAAAAAACTTTGTGGGGACTTTCGCGCCACCGTTTGCAGTGATCAATGATGGCGACTTCCTCCGGACGCTGCCGCAGCGTGAATGGATCGGAGGGGTTGCTGAGGCTTTTAAAGTTGCGATTATCAAAGACGCGCGGTTTTTTGCCTTTCTGTGCAAGCGCGCCAAGGCTCTGCGCGACAGGGATCAGCGCGTGATGGAACAGGTGGTGCACACTGCCGCCGCGCTGCACCTGCGCCACATCGCGACGGCCGGCGACCCGTTTGAGTACGGCAGCGCGCGTCCGCTCGACTTCGGCCACTGGGCCGCGCACCGCCTGGAGCTGCTCTCTGACTTCACGCTGGGGCACGGCGCGGCCGTCGCGGTCGGTATTGCTCTCGACAGTACTTACGCGATGCTGAAACGGTTGATCACGACGGCGGAGCGACAGTCGATCCTCGATGGCTTGTCAGCGTGCGGCCTGCCCGTATGGTCGCCGCTGCTGGATCGGCCCGGCGCCGACGGCCGGCCAGACGTGCTGGTCGGCATCGAACAGTTCCGCGAACACCTCGGCGGACGCCTGTGCGTAACACTGCCACGGTCGATCGGCGACAAGGTCGAGGTTCACCGCGTCAGTCTGCCGCTCATGGTCAAAGCCATCGGCCTTCTGCGCCCCGCAAGGGGATGAGGAGGAAAAACATGTCTCACCGTTACGCCAACGATCCGAATGTCTATCTTGACGGGAAGGAACGGCGGTCGCTTGATCTCCGACCGTACGGGGTGGATTGTATTCCGCTTTTGGGGTTGAGTAATTTCCAGATGGCGCGGGCTGGAACGGAAGAACATATCCATGAGGGGTGTGTCGAGATTTCGTTGTGCCTGCGAGGCAATCTCGCGTTTGAGTCCGACGGCATCGAGTATCCGTTTCTGCCGGGTTCGGTCTTTGTGTCGCAGCCGAACGAGCCGCATCGCATGCGCCACAATCCCAAGGGGCTTATGCTGCAACGTATCCTTTTCCAAATACCCAAGAAAGGGGGGAGTGTTCTCGATTTGCCCCGTCGCGAAAGCCAGTGGCTTGTACAAAAATTAAGAGATTTCCCTGTGCGATTGTTCCCCGCCACAGAACGGGTGAAAATGGCTTTCGGGAGACTCTTCGAGTTGTACGACACCGAACAACGGGGAACCGTCGCCTGCCGACTCAAAATGAAGGCGGCGGCGCTCGAACTTCTGTTGGCGTTGGTCGAGGCTCCTCTGGCGCCGGCGTCGCCGAAAGGGCGTCCGAATGCAAAAATCAAAGCGATTGTTGACCGGTTGCGGAATCTGCCAGCCAACGATTACCCCTTGGAATCGCTCGCGCGGGAGGCGGCACTTTCTGTCGTGGCCTTCACTGATGCCTTCAAACGGGCAACGGGACTCCCCCCTCACGCTTTCCTTCTCGATCAACGGATCAGGGCTGCCCGTGTTGATCTCGCCGATCCGCTCAAGTCTGTTGCATCGGTTGCGATCAAATACCGTTTTTCCTCTCCCCAGCATTTTGCCGCAGCCTTCAAACGGGTCACTGGCCTGACGCCCAATGCCTGCCGCGATCACCGCAGGAGGGGATAACATATATTATTTTTATTTTTAAGTTTATATACGTTCGGTTGTCATGAGTGTGACACAATATCGGCCATGGAGCCCGAATTCGAGGGAAAAGAGTTTGAAGGGATGGCGGGCGCGTTTTCCGCCATGTTCACGCCGTTCACCCCAGACAACACGGTCAACGAAGAGGCGATCTTCCAACTGATCGAATATGGCATCAGCGAGGGCTTGAAGGGGTTTTATCTCACCGGTTCGACCGGGGAAGGCCTGCTCCTCTCCAATACTGAGCGCGAGACTGTTTACCGGACAGCCGTCAAAGCCGCGCGGGGACGTTGCAAGTTGATTGCGCAAGTCGGCGCCGTCAGTACGGAGGATTCCGTTGCGCTCGCAAAAGCGGCGGCGGAAGCCGGCTGCGATTGGATCTCATCCGTCGCGCCCGTGTATTTCGGTCAATCGTTCGAGGCGCAGGTCCGCCATTACAAGATGATCTCGGAAGCGACCGACCTGCCGTTCCTCGTCTATTGCTTCAATCAGGTGCTCGTTCCTGAACGTGACATCCGCCTGTTTGATCTGAAAAACGTCAAGGGTATGAAGTACACCGGCAGTGATTACTACGGCGTGCAGAAAATGCGGCGGAAAATCGGGAAGGAGACGATTTTTTTCGCCGGCCGTGACGAACAGCTTCTTTGCGCGCTTTCACTCGGCGATGTGTTCTCGGGCGGCATCGGGCTCAATTACAACATGATCCCCCAGCACTTTGCGATGATCTGCGCATCGGCCGCAAAAAACGACTTCCGGGCCGCAGCGAAATGGCAGGACGAGGCGAACAGGCTCGTGGATCTGATTCTTGAACCGGGGAAATGGGACAATTGGTCTAACTTCAAGGTTCTGATGCGCCATGTGGGCATTGACTGCGGCTTCTGCCGCGCACCTTATGCCCCGCTTTCCCCGGCCCAGGTGCGTGAGCGTCTTGCCGCATTCGCACGTCTGGGAATCGTTGAGAAGAATCGCGCCCTCACGCTCACCGCAAAAAGGACTCAAGCATGAAAAAAAGAATCGTCGCCCTCCTGGTCCTGTGCAGTACGGCGCTGGGAGCCGCCGAATGGGCCTTCCCGGCCGGGAAGGATCCAGCCCGTGTATTCCCGCCGGATCCTGCGATCGCCTTCCCGGACGGCTTCAAGGCGACGGTCCGTTTTTCCTGTGACCTTGAGAAAATAGACCACCGCACGCGTTTCGGAAATCTGTTTTGCCGCGGCGCCGATTTCCATGACGGCTACTGTGTGATGGTTCGCTACGACGGGTTCCTGCTCATCGACATACTCGGTGTCGATCCGCAATACTACATGCACCCGACGAAACTCGAGTCTAACCGGGAGTATCTGCTGGAACTCTATGTGACGAAAACGAGCGTGCGCGTCTTCATTGACGGGGTGGAGACGGGGAGCTTCTGCCATGAAGGCACACTTGACTACGCGAATAAATCAGCGCCGCTCACGGTCGGCTCGATGGGTGGTTATGCGTTTTTCGGCTCGTTGCCTGACTTGAAACTCGAAGCGCTGTCAGATGTCACAATACCGCCGGGGGGGCCCAAGCCGTCTTCCCGTGAAGCGCCGCGTGCCCAGGCTCGCGCGGAGATTAAATGGTCGAAAACAATCTGCAGGCAACCGGACTGTTACATCGGTTGGCCGACGGTGTGCCGACTCAAAAGCGGCGATATCCTTGCGGTATTCTCGGGTGACCGCGATGGTCACATCTGCCCGTGGGGCAAAGTCCAGATGATCCGTTCCACGGACGAGGGCGAGACCTGGAGTGATCCCGTAACCATCGCAAACACTCCGCTGGATGATCGCGACGCAGGGATCGTCCAGATGCCGGACGGGGAAATTATTGTGACGTGGTTTACCTCCATGGTCTGGTCAAAGCACATGAAAAACCATCCGGACTGGTCGCGGCACCTGGGGAAACTAGCGCCGGAGACGGTGAAACAGTGGACGGGTGATTTTCTCATCCGTTCGTGCGATGACGGGCGCACATGGAGCACGCCCGAAAAGTTGTCGAACTATGCCCAGACCCCGCACGGACCGATTCTTCTCAGAGACGGCACCCTGCTACAGATCGGTCGGACCACCACGCTTGCGGATGGTAACGCGACTGGACAGTTCCCCAAGACGATCATCAGGGTGTCTCGCTCAAAGGATGCCGGTCGCACCTGGGAGGTTCTCTGCCCGGAAATTCCGGCGGCTCCAGGCGAAAACGACGCGCCGAGCCTGTTTCACGAACCGCACGCTGTCGAATTGGCCGATGGGACGCTGGTCGGGCTAGTGCGCTACCACGGCGAAGACAATTGCATGCGGGCAACGCGGTCCACTGATGGCGGCAAGACCTGGACGACGATGGAGAAGACGCCGATGATCGGTCTGCCGCCGCATCTGATCATGTTGCCGGACGGTAAACTTGTGAACGTCTACGGTCGCAGGATCGCGCAAGCCGGCTACGGCGAGTTCGCCTGTATTTCGGACGACGGCGGCAAGACTTGGGATGTCGCGAACGAGATCATGCTCCAACCTGCCTCCAACGGTGACCTCGGGTATCCGGCCTCGTGTCTACTGCCGGGGGGTGACATACTCACTGTCTATTACCAAAAACGCGCGCCTAAGGAGAAGACCGTTCTGATGGCCACACGCTGGCGTGTAACACGATAACCATCTCCCCACGATTCAACACACAACCAGACAAGACAAGGAGTGCAAGATGAGTGCGCCAAGCAAAGCGTGCGATATGCAGTCGGTTAAAGTCCGACACA
>DAOTKE010000090.1:0-14763 GCA_035449085.1 Kiritimatiellia bacterium
ATTCGCTGGCCACTAGCCTGGCACACCCCTGTCACTTTCTTGACACACACCCGAAAAGCGCCTCGGGGGGCGAGGCGGAATACGGGCGGAAATACGCGAGCGTGATCTTGCAATCCGACAGGGGGTTGATAAACTGATCCGGCATGAGCGCGTTGTGTGTTCCGTTTGTTTTTAAGCCGGTGTACAAGAGCTACGTGTGGGGGGGAAGCCGCCTGGCCGAAAGGTATGGCAGGACGGATGCGCCGGCGGTGTGTGCGGAGTCGTGGGAGATCACGGCGCGGCCGGATGGTGAGAGCGTGGTGGCAGAGGGACCGTTTGCGGGGCGCGGACTGATGGCGTTGGTCGCCTCGTACGGCGCGGCATTAACTGGCACGCGTGCCCCTAACCCGCACCGTTTCCCGCTGCTTTTCAAGATGATTGATGCACGTGATCGGTTGAGTGTGCAGGTTCATCCGAACACTGAGAATGCCCAGCGTACCGGTGGCGAGCCTAAGACCGAAATGTGGGTGGTGTTGGATCGCTCGCCCGGCGCCTCGCTGTATGCAGGGCTGAAAGAGGGGGTGACACCGGTTTCGTTGCGTCAATCGCTGGCCGATGGCACGGCCGCGTCACAGCTTGTGGAGCATCCGGCCGAACCCGGTCAGGCGCTTTTTATTCCCGGCGGACTGGTGCACGCGATCGGTTCGGGCTGTCTGATCTATGAGGTGCAGCAGAACTCTAACACGACCTTCCGCCTGTTTGACTGGAACCGTGCCGGACTGGACGGCCAACCCCGTCCGTTGCACATCGAGGAGAGTTTGGCGACGGTCGACTGGTCGTTGCCGGCGCCGCAGATGATCGATCCCGCCGCCGCGGGCCAGGCAGGGGGAGGGTGGTCTGAGGTGGTGGCCTGTGACTACTTCAACGTGCGTCGGCTGGTTCTCTCGAGCCCGCTCGACGTGTCCGTGGACGGCACCTCTTTCCACGCCCTCTTTGTCGTGTCTGGCGCGGTCGCCGTGTCGGCGGGCGGAGCGTGCGTCACGCTCCGCGCCGGACAGAGTGCGCTGGTGCCGGCGGATGCCGGCGCGTATCACCTGGAACCCGACGGTGCCGCGCACCTGCTGGTCACGACGCTGTGAAGGTTCATCTTGTGATGATTGGATTTTCCTGATATGGCTTACAAAATCGCCACTGTTTCCAATATCCCGATCTATATCGACTGGTCGTTGGTTTTGCTGCTGTTCTTCATGATCAGTGACTTCAACAATCCGGTGCTCGGCATTGCGGTCGGTATCGGCGTGGCGGCATCCATTGCCCTGCATGAACTTGGCCACAGTCTGGTGGCACAGTCTTTTGGCTGCCGCGTGCGCGATATTACGCTGATGATGCTTGGTGGCTGTGCGACCATTGTGGACATGCCGCGCAAGGCATGGCAGGAGTTTCTGATGGCGGCTGCGGGACCGCTGGTGAGCGTGTTGATCGGCGCGCTTTGCCTGGCTTCGGTGTTGCTGCTGCATATCGATCCGCTGTCCGTGTCGACGCCGGCAGGTTATAGTCCCGGTTTCCTGTTCTGGGTGGGATGGATCAATATTATGCTCTGCCTCTTTAATCTGCTGCCGGCTTTCCCCATGGACGGCGGGCGTATCCTGCGCGCCTTTCTGCAGCAGTTTTTCATGACGCGGCTGCGGGCCACCTGGGTCGCCTCGCGCATCGGACGCTTCATCGCTCTCCTGATGGGCCTCTCGGTGGTCTACTCTTTTCTCACGCACCGGTTCGAGGGGTACATGCTGATCCGCCTGTTGATCGCCTACTACATCTATAGCTCTGCGGAGCGCGAGTACAAGATGGTATTGATGGAAGAGGGGACGGCTCGACAGCGCTGGCCTTTCGGCGGATTCCCTTTCTTTGGCGGGGCGGCGAAGCATACGGCGCCGCCGGATGACGGTAAGGCGGTGGTGAGTCCGCCGCCTTACGCGCGCGGCGGGGTGACGCGCGTGGACGTGCGCAAGGAGTGAGGGAGACGCTTCTTTTTCGTGAAAGGGACTTCTGAAAGGGGGAGGAGATGCGGAAGCAAAGGGGCATGTTTTTCGCGGGGTTGGGCTGGGCCTTCTTGGTGTCGGGTGGCTTTGCCGCGCTTGTGGAGGAGGCGCTGAATGGACCGATGCGCGAAACGCCCGAATTTGTGTATTGCACGCGCACGCGGTATAATGACGGCCACTGGTATGCCAATATCGGCTACTATTGCGATGACGAGGCCAAAAAGGCCTATGCCGGAAATGGCCAGCCGGATGCCGGCGTGTTGTATCGGTATCACCTGAAAACCCGCCAAAGCAGCGTGATCCTCGACGCCAAAGGCGGCAGCGTGCGCGACCCGCACGTCGATTATGACGGTCATACTATCCTCTTCTCCTATCGGCCCGCAGGCACGCACCACTACCACCTGTATGAGATTCAGCCCGACGGCTCGGGCCTCCGGCAGATCACCGATGGCCCCTGGGACGACTACGAGCCGTGCCGTCTGCCGGACGGCGACATCCTGTTTGTCTCGACGCGCTGCAAGCGTTGGGTGAGTTGCTGGTATACCCAAGTCGGCATCCTGTACCGTTGTCGCCCCGACGGTTCCGGCATGCGCTGCGTCTCCACGAATATCGAGCACGACAACACGCCCGCGGTGTTGCCGGACGGGCGCATCCTCTACATGCGATGGGAGTACATCGATCGCTCACAAGTCGAATACCACCATCTCTGGACCATGAACCCGGACGGTACCGGCGTGAATGTCTATTTCGGCAACATGCATTCGTGGACGGTGATGATCGACGCCCTGCCGGTGCCCGGCACGCAGGAGGTGATCGCCAGTTTCTCGCCCGGTCACGGCGCCAATGAACATGAGGGCTTTGCGACGCTGGTCTCGCAGCAGCGCGGCCCGGATGCTCAGGACGCTGCCGTGCGTATCAAACACACCGGGCGTATCCGTGATCCCTATCCCGTTACCAAGGATCTTTTTCTGGCGGCGAAAGGGAAGTCGATCGTTTTCCTGACCCGCGACGGCAAGGAAGAGACGGTCCTGACCGATCCCGCGACGCCGGTCCATGAGCCGCGCGTGCTGCGTCCGCGCCCGCGCGAGCCGGTCATTCCTTCGCGTGTGGTGCCCGGTATGCCCAACGGTCAGTTCGTGCTGCTCGACGTCTATCAGGGACGCAACATGGAGGGCGTCAAACGCGGCGATATCAAGAAGCTGCTTGTGCTTGAGCCACTGCCCAAGCCCGTCAACTTCAGCGGCGGCATGGATCTCACCTCTTGGTCAGGCACCTTCAACCTGGAGCGGGTGCTGGGAACGGTGCCGGTCGAGGAGGATGGCAGTGCCTCGTTTCTCGCGCCGGCCGGCCGTCCGCTCTTCTTCGTCGCGCTTGACGCTGACGACCTTTCGGTCAAGCGCATGCAAAGCTTTGCGAGCCTGATGCCGGGGGAGACGTTCACGTGCATCGGCTGCCATGAGACGCGCTCCAGCGCTGCCGAGCCCCGCCGCGGCCAGCCCACGCCGCTAGCCCTGCAGCGCCCGCCTTCAGTCATCCAGCCGTTTGACGGCTTGCCGGACGTGCCGGACTTTCAGCGTGACATCCAGCCGATCCTGGATCGCCACTGCGTCTCCTGCCACAACCCGCAGCAACGTGCCGGCAAGCTGAACCTGGCGCCAGCCCTTTCGCCGCGTTTTTCAAATGCCTACGTCTCGCTGTTGGCCCGCCGACAGGTTGCGGATGGAGCCAACGGCCTTGGTAACCGTGCACCGCGCACGATCGGAAGTTCCGCCAGTCCGCTGTTGTCACGGCTCTCCGGCGAGCATCATGGCGTCAAAGTCTCGCCACAAGAGTGGCGTATGGTCTGGCTATGGATTGAGGCCGCCGCTCCGTATGCTGGCAGTTATGCCGCCTTGCGTAACACCGAAGAACAACGCTACTACGGCCACGCGGGCAACAAGATTTTCGGTGAGTGCCGTGATGTCTTCAAGAGACGTTGCGTAGAGTGTCACAAAAACACCGATGACCAGAACATCTCCGGGTTGCCTTTCAATTGGGGAATCCGGCGGAACAAGGAAAAGAAACGACTGGGACGTCCCGCCGGCGCTCATGAGCGCATCGTTTTCCCTGATGACCCCGTGCGCTATTACGATGCCGCTGTGCTGGTCGATTACGCGCGGCCTGCCTGTTCAAGTCTGCTGCTCGCGCCGTTGTCTAAATCGGCGGGCGGTGCGGGGCGATGCGCACGTGAGGTTTTCAAGGATACCACCGATCCAGACTACCAAAAGATACTGGCCTCGATCGAGAGCGGCAAGAAGTTATACGACGCGCGTCCGCCTTGGGGCTCGCCCGGTTGGCGCCCGAATCCGCAGTACGTGCGCGAAATGAAACGTTTCGGCATTTTGACGGCCGATTTTGATCCGGAAAAAGATACGCTCGATCCTTTTGCTACCGACCAGGCCTACTGGCGCTCGCTCTGGCCGGGGTTGTCATCGGTTGCTGACAGAGCCGCGCCGGTTTGCTATCGTGACGCCAAAACCGGTATTCATGCGGATACATCCGGTATTTCACCAAGATGGGGAGCAGACGCATCGTGGCTGAAGCATTGAGCGATATCGCTTATCGACACATCACCAAGAAACTGGTGGGCGGCGAGCTGGCGGCAGGGCAGAAGCTCTCCGAGCAGACGATCGGCGCCGAGTGCGGGATCAGCCGCACGCCGGTGCGCGAGGCGGTGCGCCGGCTGACCGAGGAGGGCGTGCTCTACCAGATTCCGTCCAGCGGCACGTATGTCGCGCGGCCGGACCGGCGTCAGGTGATCGACGCCTTCGAGGTGCGGATGGCGCTTGAGTCCTTCGCTATGGAGCGCGCGGTGCGAACCCTCACCAAAGAGAACCGCGCGGAGCTGCGCAAGGCGTGCGAGACGATGCATGCGACGGCCGTCGGCCTGCGCACACGCCACCGTCTGTTGCTGGACGGACAGCCTCTGGTCGCGTTTCTCACGGCGGATCTTTCGTTCCACCTGCTGCTGCTCAAGGCGGCCGGTAACCATCTGGCCATCAAGATCGTCACCAACGCCTACCAGCGCAACCATTTCTTCGGCCATTACAGCCACAAGCGCGACCTGCACCATGTCGCCTGGGCGTGGCGCCAGCACGCCGAGATCGAACGCGCGGTGCGGCGCGGCGACCCGCGCGCCGCAGCCCGCTGGATGCACGCGCACATCGCGTGGAGCCTGGCGGACGCGCTGGCCGCGTTCGACGCCGCCTCCGCCGCCGCGGCCCGGAGCGGCCGCGCCCCCAGCGACCCGGTGCACGACGCGCTCTCGCAGCTCACGGCCCGCTTCGCGTGATAAAGATGACTTGCTTGCTCTGTCGGGAAATGGGAAATTAACGGGTATGAAAACGTCATTCACGTATTGGAGGGAATCGGACGGGCGCTATCTCGGTTACCTGAACGATTATCCTGACCATTGGACGCAAGGCGAAGACCTTGCCGATTTGAAGAAGAACTTACGTGATCTCCTTAACATTTTCGGTGCCGAGGAAATTCCCGGAATAAGGAAGGTAGCAGAGTTGGAGTACGCATGAAACAGCGTGCCCTCGTAAAGCGGATAGAAGACGCGGGATGTATTCTGCTTCGGCATGGGGCTTGTCACGACATTTACCACAATCCAACCACTGGACACTCCGAGCCGGTGCCGCGCCACCCTGAGATTAATGAGATTCTTGCCAGAAGAATCATCTCAAGGTTGGCGAAGGTAAGAGAGGAATAACGTCAGACGCAAGCCCGTCATGCGCCCGCCATGCTTCTGCGCCGCCTTCAACGACTGAACATGTGCTGGGTGGACGGACGGTTCGACGACCCGTGCCCAACAATTCCAAGGGTGCGCCTGTCTCCGAACGATTCGCTCGCGCGCTGCGCTGTCCACCAACCGGTTGCCTGCTCACTGATTTTCCCAGTTGACAACCGCGGCTCGGGCATGATACAAAAACCGGTATACAGCTTTTAGAAACCCGTGTTTCAATGCGACGACAGGAGTTAGGTCATGCAAGCTCAAGTAACAGGTTCACGGTGTGCTGTTTGCAAAAAAGCCGGAGCGGTCATCGGGCTGACCGTCCTTCTGGCCGCGTGCGGCGCGCGCGCCGCCGACGCGGTGCTCAGCTTTGACGCCAAGCCGGAGCGGGTCGCCACCACCGGGCGGATCACCTCAAACAACTTCACGGCGGAGGCGTGGTTCAAACTGTCCGGCTATCTGCCGGAGAATCAGATCTTTTCACAGTACGACAGCAGCTCCGGCCGCTTTATCGTCGGCCTCAAGAACACGGTCGCGGGCATGTTCATCGGCGGCACGTGGATGACCGGCAGCGGCACGATCCCGCTCAACACCTGGACCCACATTGCCGTCTCGCGCAGCAACACGACCTGGACCATCATCATCAACGGACAACTCTACAAGAGCGGCGTCTATAACGCGAATCCCCTCGCCAACACGACGTTCGCGATCGGCGCGATCAACACCACGGCCGAGGGTTTCCGGGGAGAGATCAGCGAGGTGCGCGCCTGGAACACGGTCCGCACCCAGGCGCAGATCGCCAGTGCGCTGGGCGTGCGCCTCAACGGCACCGAAGCGGGGCTTGCGCACTACTGGCCGCTGAACGAAGGCACCGGCGGCACGGTCGCGGATCTCGTCGCCGGCGCCAATGGAACGCTCGGTGCCGGCGTGGCCTGGACGGTCAGCGCCGACCTGCCGATCCTGGCGGCGCTGCCGGACACCGGAAGCTGGGCGGCAGCGGGCGGCGGTGCCTGGTCCGACGGCGCCAACTGGCTGGATGCCGCCGTGCCGGACGGCCCCAACGTCATCGCCTATTTCACGAATCAGCCGCCGGCTGCGCTCACCGTCACCAACGATGTGGCCGCGCTGACGCTGGGCCAGATCGCGCTTGCGGGCGCGGCCGCCCACACCTTCGTCGGCCAAGCCGTCACCTTGACGAACGGATTCATGTCCGCCGTCACAGCGTCGCAAGGCTCACATCATTTCGAGCTGCCGCTTGTGACGACCGCACCCGGCGTGATGCTCGCCACGGAAGCACCGGCGGAATTGACCTTCAGCGGCGTGCTTTCCGGCACAGGCCCGGTCTCGCTCAATCCGCTCGCCAGCGGCGGCGGCCGGGTGGTTCTGGATGCGGCCAACACCTTTACCGGTCCGCTCATGACGGGCAGCGGCACGCTGAGCGTCGACACCTTGAACAACGGCGGCACAGCCGGCCCGCTCGGCCTCTCTGCCGCCGGGCCTGACAACCTCTTGCTCGGGCCGGGCACGCTGCACTACACAGGTGGCAACACGGCGACCGACCGCGGCTACACGGTGCAGGCGGGGGCCTCTCCCGTACGCGCCGCCGTCTTTCATGCCGACGCGGACGTGACCTTTGGCGGACAGGTCCTCGCCGCCTCCGGCGCGTTCATCAAGACCGGCGCGGGCACGCTTTCGTTCACCTATCCCGGCTGGAACAGATACATCGCCCACGAAGGGATTCCGAATGCTCTTCTGAACATCGGCGACAACGGCGACAGTCCCACGCTCGGCTTCTCCGGCTTTGTGATCGCGCAAGGCCGGGTCGTGCTCGGCGTTCCCGGCCAGGTCAATGTCTTCTCCAACCGAGTGGACATCGGCGTTTTCACCACAACGAATGCGAACGCGGAACACTCCGCCGAACTGGTCGTGAATGACGGCACCTTTATCTGCAACACCACGCTGTCCATCGGCCGCAACAACGGCAACACCAACACCGCGCCGGACGGCACGACCTCGACCTTCACGGTCAACGGCGGCGAGGCCTTGGTGTCTCTGCTGGCCGCCGGTCATAACGCGGTGGGACACGTCGGCTTCAATCCGCGTTCGGTCTGCCAGCTCAACGGCGGCCTGCTCGACATTCTCACCACCTGCAACATGGGCGAGCACGCGGGGTCGCGCATCACGCTGAATGTGACCGGCGGCACGCTCGCGGTCCATGGCGCCAGCCACAGCATCCGTATCGGCGCGGGAACCGGCGAGGGGATCTTCAACCTCTCCGGCGGCACGGTCGAGGCGACCGACACCGTGCAGCTCGCGCGCGATCCCGGCGAGCTGAGCAAGGGCACGCTCAATCTGGACGGTGGCACGCTGATCGCCGCGAACATCGTCCGCGGCGGCGGTACCAACGCCTATGCCAACTTCAACGGCGGGCGCTTCAAGCCGCGCGTCGCCGGGCGCACGCTCGCCGGATTGACCCGCGCCACGCTGTGCGCCGGCGGCTTTCATGTCGACACCGCACTGGCCGACTTCACCGTCGCGCAGGCGCTGCTGCATGACGACGCCCTGGGCGCGGCGCCTGACGGCGGTCTGGTGAAACACGGCACCGGCACGCTGACGTTCGCGGACACCGCTTCGACCTACACCGGGCCGACGATCGTGTCCGGCGGCGTGCTGCGCGTGACCGGCGCACTGCCGCCGGCCAGCTCGGTGACCGTGACGGCGGACGGCGAGCTGCTCGCGGGCGGCAGCGCCGGGCTGACGCTTTCCGCCGCCGCGCTGGCGCTCGAGCCAGGCGGCGCCCTCGGGTTTGGGTTCGCGGTCGACGGCACCGCCAACGACCGGCTGGCTGTCGCCGGAACGCCGCTGCTCGGCACCGGCCGCTGTGCCTTCTATCTGGCGGGCACGAGGCTTCCCTTTACTCTGAACGGCACCTACACGCTGCTCAGCTATTCCGGCGCGGCACTGGATGTCAGCGGGCTCGCCTGCGCCAATCCGGTTTTCGGCAAGAGCTATGCGTTCGCGGCGGCGGACGGTAACGTCACCGTCACGATCAGCTCCGACAATACCGGCGCCTCCGTCTGGAATGTGGATGCCGGCGGCGACTGGGCCACCGGTTCCAACTGGACCGTCCCGCAGCCCGGAACGTCCGGCAGCGCGGCGCGTTTCGATGATGCCATCAGTGCGCCGGTGACGGTCGCCGCCGCCGGACAGAGCGCGGGCGCGCTCTATGTCAACAGTCCCTTCGCTTACACCCTCGGCGGCACGGGGCTCACGCTCGACAACGGGGCGTCGGCCGCGCTGATCGCGGTCGAATCCGGCAGCCACGCCGTCACCGCCCCGCTGACCCTCGCCTCTGACCTCACGCTGACGCTGAATCCGGGAGCCGGCCTGTCGCTCGGTGCGGTGAACGGTGCCGCGGCGATGCTCACGGCAACGGGCAGCGGCGCGCTCGCCCTTCATGCCGCGCCCGCCGTTCAGGCGCTCGAACTGGATCTGCCGGCCGTCAGCATGGCGGCGCCCATGACGATCGCCGCGCCGGTCACGCTGCAGCGCACCCTGTCGGTCGCGCCCGACACCGGCGTGACCGTCACGCTGGACGGCGCGGTCTCCGGTATCGGCGGCGTGGAGAAGGACGGTTCGAGCATCCTGGTGCCGACGGCTGCCAACACGTATGCGGGTCCCACCGAGGTCCATGCCGGCACGTTGCGTGTCGCTACGCTTGCGGCAGGCGGAGCGGCCAGCCCGGTCGGCGCTTCTCCGGCGGCCCCCGCGAATCTGGTGCTCGGCAAAGGCACGCTGCACATCACCGGACCGTCGGTCACCGACCGCGGCTATACGGTGCGCACCGGCTCCTCCACCCATGCGGCGGTGCTGCGCGTGGATGACGAGGCCGTATTCGGCGGACCGATCCGTTCCGAGTCCGGCGGCTTTCTCAAGACCGGCCCCGGCACCGTAAGCTATACCTACCCGGGACTGAACACGCTGCACACCCACGACGTCAATTCGCCGGCCGGCGTTCAGAACATCGGACCTTACGGCGATGCGCCCACGACCGGCGTGACCGGCTTCACCATCACGCAGGGGCGGGTGGTTCTCGGCGCGCCCGCTCAGACCAACGTGGTCAACCGCATCGATATCGGCCTGCGCACCACCACGGAAGCAGGGCTTGAGACGCCGGGCGAACTCGTCGTCACGGACGGGGTGCTCCGGAGCGCAAACACGGTGTCGATCGGGCGCAACAACGGGACTCTGGTGACCGCCGGCCCGACAGGCGTTTCGTCCCGCTTGACGGTCACGGGCGGGAGCTGCGATTTCCCGACTCTGGCGATGGGCAACAACGGCGCGGGTCTTTCCGGTTACAACGCGCGCCCGGTGGTCGATGTCAGCGGCGGGCTGGTCCAGGTCGGCGGCAGTTATCTGAGCGTCGGCGAGAGCCCGGGTGCTCAAGCCACCCTGCTGATCAGCGGTGGCACAGTCACCATCTGGCGCACGGGCAGCACGCTGCGCATCGGCGGCTGGAGCACCGGCGGCACGGGCGGCAACGGAACAGTCCGGCTCTGGGGCGACGGCGTGCTCGAGATCAACGGCAACCTTGAAGTCGGTTACGGCCTGAACAGCGAGGCGGAGTTCCATCTCGACGGCGGCTGCGTCGGCGCGCGCGCCATCATCGGCCTCTCCGGAACGCACAAGGCGTTCTGGTTCAACGGCGGCCTCTTCCAGCCCAACACCCCCAGCCAGACGATGAGCGGTTTGACCGCCGCCTATGTCTCAACAAACGGCGCGTGGGTCGACACCGCGCGGGCCGACGGCTTCGACATCACGCAGAATCTGCTGCATGATCCCGTGCTGGGCGCCGCGCCCGACGGCGGACTTGTCAAAGCCGGGACCAACACACTGAGCCTGACCGCATCGGCCAACAGCTTCAACGGACCGGTCGAAGTCCGCGCCGGCCTGTTGCGCGCGCGGCTGGGCGGCACCAATGATCTTGCGGTCGCGGCGGGGGCGGCGTTCGACGCGCTGGGTGAGCGTTGCACGGTCGGCGATCTTATCGGCGATGGCGTGCTCACCAACGGCACGATCGCGGTGACCGGTACGCTGGATCCGGGCACCAACGGTGCGCCGGCCGGCGCAACGATCACCGTGCAGAACCTCGCGCTGACCGCCGGCGCGACGCTGGCCTGCCCGTGGGTCACCAACGCGCTCGGCCAGGTCACGTGCGACAGCGTGACCGTCTCCGGCACGCTGACGGCGGAAGGCCCCGGCTTCTTCGATCTCGGCCGCACGGAACAGGCGCCGATTCCCGTGCCGTTCACGTTCACCGCGGCGACCTACGGTGCGTCCGCCGGTTCCTTCAACGGCTGGAAGGCGGTCGGCACTGGCCTGCCGCCGGAAAAGAAAGTCGCCACCGTGGTGGAGGCGGCGGACGGCATCGTCACGGTGACGATCCTTTACAGCGGGACGCTGCTGCTCCTGCAATGAGACGGGGATGAGTTTGCCATGAAACCGCTATTGACCAAACAGATCCGCATGGGATCCTGTCGCAGAGGCCACCAGAACCAACTCGCCCCGGATGATTTTGTAAATCAGCAGCCAATCCGGCTCGATGTGGCATTCGCGGTAGGCGTTCAAGCGACCGCTGAGTTTGTGGTCTCGATATTGCGGCGGCAGCGGTTGCTCCTTGGCCAATATATCCAGCACGGCGATCAGTTTAGACGGATTTTTGCCGCGCTTGACCATGAGCCTCATCTGGCGCTTCATTTTGCTTTCGTATTTGATCGTCAGCAAGATTCAGCCCTCCAGCATGGACTGGACGGCCTCTTCCGCCGAGGCGAACGGTCCCTCAAGGTTACGCCCCGCCTCAACATTCTCAATCGCCTCCATCAGCTCCGCATTCGGCACATCCAAGCGCAGTTCAAACGGGATCGCGCGTTCCCGCAACGCCTGCCTCAGAAACATGTTGATCGCCGTGGTCATGTCCAGTCCGAACTGCGCAAACAATTGCTGTGCCTGCGTCTTGACCGCACTGTCCATGCGGATATTGATGTTCGCTGTCGCCATACGTCGCCTCCTGTCCTTTGCTGTAACTCGTGATTTACCACAAAATGCGCACATCGTCAACACACAAGAAGGAGCATCCGATGAATCGAACCGTCTTTTTGAGCCGCCTGCTGCTTACTGCCACCGCCTGCTGCCTACTGCCAATGCCAGCCGTCTTCGCCGCGCCGCCACCGGAACATGCAGGTCCGCCGCTGCCGCGACACGCGGTCTCCAACCGCGCCTTCACCGGCATCTCCAGCCTGGCGGTCGCGCCCAACGGCCGGCTCTGGGTGACCTGGTATGCCGGCCACACGCCGGGAGAGGACCACAACAACTATGTGGTGCTCGCCACCAGCGGCGACGGCGGCGCGACGTGGAAGGAGCTGCTCACCGTGGACCCCGACGGCGCAGGCCCGCGCCGGACCTTTGACCCCGAGGTGTGGCTCGCGCCGGACGGCCGGCTGCGCTGGACGTGGTCCGACCGCACCATGCCGTACAACAACGTGGCGTCCGACGCACTCTGGATGATCGTGCTCGACGATCCCGCGTCCGAGAACACCGCGTGGCTCCCGCCCGTGTACGTCACGCAGGGCGTGATGATGTGCAAGCCGATCGCGCTCTCGTCAGGCGAGTGGGCGCTGCCGGTCTGCACCTGGTATTCGGAGAACAGCTCGAAGATGGTGGTCTCCGCAGACGGCGGCAAGACCTGGTCGGTGCGCGGCGGCGCGGGCATGCCCAAGGAGGACCGTCTCTTTGACGAGCACATGTTCGTGGAGCGCAAGGACGGTTCGATCTGGTGTCTGACGCGCACCAAGTCCGGCATCCGCGAGGCGGTCTCGACGGACCGCGGCGCAACATGGTCGCCGCTGGAGCCGTCGCCGATCCAGCACCCTTCGGCGCGTTTCTTCATCACCCGTCTGAGCTCCGGCAACCTGCTGCTCGTGAAGCACGGACCGATCGAGAAGAAGACCGGCCGCTCGCATCTCACGGCCTTTGTTTCAAAGGACGACGGCCGGAGCTGGGAGGGCGGCCTGATGCTCGATGAGCGGGGCGGCGTCTCCTATCCCGACGGCCAGCAGACCGCGGACGGCACGATTTTCATCACCTACGACTTCGACCGCACCGGCGCGCGCCACATTCTCTTCGCGACCTTCCGCGAAGAGGATGTGCTGGCCGGCAAGCCGGTTTCCAGGGCGGTGCGCCTGCGCCAGCTCGTGAGCGAGGGCTCGGGCGGCGTCGAGCGGCCCAAGCCGCAGGTCAACGCCAACGCCGACGGCGCACCGCTGGCGACGGACAGCGCGGGCCTGCTGGCCGCAGATGGCCTGGAGTTGGCGGCCTTCGAAACCGGCGCCACGCTCTTCACCGACCGCGCCTACACCCTGGCAGAATTGCCGGCCGCGCTCAAAGGCGCGCGCTTTATGCGTGTCCCCATGAACGGCAGCAAGTCGCTGCGCTGCACGCGCGCGGGAACGGTCGCAGTGCTAACCCCGATGCCGGAGCGCAATCCGGACAGCGTGGCCAAGGCCCTGCTGGAACAAGGCTTCCAGAAGGCGCGTCTGCCCGAGGTGCGCCTGTTCGATCCGTCCAACCCGCGCAACTTCTGCACGCTGTTCCAGAAACGCTGCGCCGAGGGCGAGAGCGTCACCTTCGGTAAATGGGGTGTGCCGCTTTTTTTCAGTAAATAAGACCTTCACCGAAAAGGAGTTTCACTATGCGAATCTTGCCTTGCCTTCTGCTCACGGCGCTCGCCGTCAACGCTGAGCCGCTCACTTCCCGCGCGTTATTGAGCGGACCTGGCGCGGCACTGGAAAAGGTCATCGGCGCACGCCCCGGCATGATCGAAGAAGGTTCCGCCGTCTTCACCGACCGCGCCTTCACCTACCATCAGCCGCCTGCCGGCCTCAAGGGCATGTCCGCGCTGATGGGCTCCATCGAAGGTGGCGTTCCCGTCACCGTGTCGAAAGGCGGCCTGCTCACCGTCCTCACGCCGGACCCGACCATCAAGGGCGCGTTCTGTTCGAACGCCGCCGAGCTGGAGGCGCGCGGGTTCACATGGATTCAGGCCCCGGCGCAGTTCCAGTTGTTCGGAGAGAGCGCCGTCGACACCGTGCGCATCTATCAGAAAGCCGTCACGCGCGGCGAGTCGTTCACCTTCAAGAAATGGGTCGTACTGGCGGGCGTCGATTTTGCGGGTCAGGATTTCTTTGTGCCGAACGCGCGGGTGGCGCGCGTGGTCGAGGCGCTGAATGCCGATTCAACCCGCTTAGACGCGAAGTTGAACGCGCAGGACATTCTGGTCAACCGCCCCGACTACGTGGTCTTTATTCCACGGCAGCCGCGCGACAAGGCCAAGCGCGATCCCGCCCGCCCCGGTGACACGTACAACGACCACTTTCAGGTGATCGAGCACGCGGGCATGCTGTACGCCTTCTGGACGCAGGCCTCGCGCGAGGCGGACATCGACCAGCACATCGCCTTCTCGAAGAGTACAGACAAGGGCGAGAGCTGGAGCGACCCCGTGATTCTGGCCGGTTCGCCCAACAAGAAAAATCCGGCGCTGCTGGCGAGCTGGCAGCAGCCGATGATCAGCGCGTCCGGCCGCATCTACTGTCTGTGGAATCAGCAGACGACCAGCCGCGGACCGCACTGCGGCCAGATGTTCGGCGCGTATTCCGACGACAAGGGCGACTCGTGGTCCGCTCCGAAGATGGTGCCGCTGAAGCGCAGCGTTCTGGACGACCCCGACCCGCTGGTGCCGCCGAGCTGGTGCAACTGGCAGCGCCCGCTTCGGCTGGGCAAAGAGAGACGTTATCTGGTGGGCGTCTCGCGCCACGGCAAACTGCCGGACGCAACGCGGGGCGGGTGCTATATTGAATTCCTGCAGTTTGACAACATCGACGACGATCCCAAGGTCGAGGAGATCCGGCTGAGCTG
>DAOTKE010000091.1:0-14704 GCA_035449085.1 Kiritimatiellia bacterium
TGATAGTCAAAGATTTTTTTGGAAATCGGCCCGTCGATGCGGCGGTCTCGGCGAGACTGCCCTACCGTGAAGACTGGTCAACAGGAATGCGGGCGGTATTGCGTTTCACGCGGGCCTGGCTGTCCTGGGCCGTCAGGCTGAGAGGATCCGTGAAGCGGGATTTATCAATTTTTTCCATGCCCGGCAATGGCCCCGAGACCGTAACGCGGCGACGAAACAAGCAAAAGCGGGCCAGAGGGGTCAGACACAGGAGCCCCATCAAAACGCCCGTCCCGATGCCAATTTGTCTCAGTAGCTCACGCTGTTTTTCTTTGGCGACAAGTTCATCCAGCAGCGTCTGCAACTCCAGAGCCGCGGAAGCTTGCGGATGCGCCGCCAGATACGCGCGCAGCTCGCGAATGGCACGGGATCTGTCTGGATCCTGCGCGAGCGTTTTCAACGCCTCCACCTCACGCTCGGCACGCTGGCGGGCCTCTTTTGCCTGCTCTTCGCGGAGACGGGCGTCACGTTTCGCGAGCGCATCATTGAGCAGGGCGATCGCCGGTGCAAGATCCTTTCTGTGTGCGTAGCGGTTTGTGAGGGTCTGCAGGAGATCGATCCGCATCTCATCGCGCGATTCTTTGACAGCCTCCTGATACTTTTCAGCGTATTCGGCATTCTCCCGGCAGAGGGCGACAATCTCACGCAAACGTTCCCTGTAAGTTTCGGCGACGACCGGACTCAGTTGGAACAGGGTGCCTCGTCCAAAGCAACCGGGACAGACCGCCTTTTCACGCTGTCCCGTTCCGCCGCAGGCGTCACACGCAACGGAATACTCTTTAGCGGTAATCGGAATCAGTTGCGCATCGCCGGGATACGTCGTTTGATGAATCTGCTGCGCCCGCACAAAGCGATTCGAGTCCCCCTGCAAGAGGAGGGCGATGGCATAAGCGGCCATCGCTCGGCTTTGCAGAGCGGGCGAATTCGCGTCGCTCCGCGCATACTCCGCGAGAATCTGAAGATCCGTCGCGCTGAGCGGCGTTCGTTGCAAGACTTCACAGGTGTTCATGAGCCGCGCCTCTTCCGGCAGTCCCGCGGCAAGGAGAAGGGGCAGGATGACCATCAGCAATGCCATCCTGAATACGGTGCCTAGATGACTAGTCATGGTTTTCCCCCAGGTTGTTGATCACATCCTCGAAAGAAGGCTGACGACCGGACTCGGACGGCAAGACCGTCAACTGCGTGTACAGCGACCGTGCCGCATCGGTACGCCCATCACGGTACAAGTCATGAATGGCATGCGAGAGAAAACGCTGGACCACTCCCTTCATGGTCGCCGAAGGATGGTCTCGGTATGTGTCCAAGAGAAACTCGGCGGTCGGCAGGGCGAGATCGAAGTTCGGAGCGGTCCGCCACTGTCGGGCATTGATGTCGCCCGTCAGGCGGCCGTTGAAGACGCTGAGGATCAGGGGCTGGTAAACAGCGCGACGGCACATCAGGCGCTCGTGGCCGGTGGCGAACTCGAGCCCTTGCGCGGCCCAATAAATCGCATGGGAGTTCGGCAGCCGCCAGTCCAGCGGTCCGAAGCGCCGCTCCAGCGCCACCATCCGGTCGGCGTCCAAACGCAGCGCGGACAACCGGACGCGGTTTTCGGGTGTGTCGTGCAGCGTGCCGTCGGCGTTGACGCACGGCGCGAGCTGGCGCGCGAGATCCAACTTGTATGTGAGGTGCGCCTGATCCAGCGAATCACCCACTTTGTTTTGGTAAAACCAAGCCAGCTCGCGATAGAGGCGCGCGTCGCGCGGGTTGAACCGCAGGCCGTCATCCCGAAGCAGCGTGATCCCGTTCGAAACCCAGCGCAGGCGATCTTCAGGCCGCCCCATCATCACGCTGACGTTGTAGGCAAGGTTCCATGCGTTATACACCCAGGCTTCTGAGGCGTGCGGGTCGAGCATCGTCAGCCAGTCCGCGAGCTGCACAAGTTCAAGATAGCGCCCCGCATCCTGCAGCCGGTTGGCGCGGAACCAGAGCACTTCGGCGACCACGCCGCGAAAGCCGCCCAGGCCGGCCATCACAAACGTGATCGCGGGCGGCACCTCTGAGGCCGCCCCCGTATATGCCTCCGGCAACCGTTCGCGCCGAACTTCAGCCAGGCGGCGACTCTGTCCGGCCGCAAGCACGACAAGTCCGGCCAGCATCATCAGCCACAGGAAGAAGGAAAGCGTTCGTTTCATGATTTGTATGGAGCCGATTATGGTGAAAAGTCATAAAGGCGTCAATTCGTAAGGCAAACAGGATTGCAAAAGACGTCAGAATCAGTTATACAATAGTGGGAAAGCGAAAGAGTTCGGAGGTTATCGATGCACGTCAACGCTCAAGTTGCCGCTTTCATGAAACAGTTTCCGTTCGAAGGACTAACCTTCGATGACGTCACGCTGGTCACCCGGTATGCCGACTTTCTCCCCGACCAGGCCACACTCGCCTCGCGGCTGACGAGCCGCATCACGCTCAACATCCCGTTTGTCAGCGCCGCGATGGACACCGTGACCGAAGCCGGCATGGCGACCGCCATGGCGATGCTCGGCGGCATCGGCGTGATCCACAAAAACCTGCCGCCCGAGATTCAGGCCCAGCATGTGCGCCGCGTGAAGCACCACCTCAACGGCCTGATCATGAGGCCGGTCGCCTTCCACAGCACCGACACCCTGGCCTACATCCGGCAGTATCGTGAAGATCACCACCTCTCGTTCAGCGGCTTCCCGATCCTCGATGACCAAGACCGCCTCACGGGAATCGTGACTTCCAGCGACATCCGTTTCGCCAAGAAAAGCGCGTCGCGTGTCTCCGAGGTCATGACCACGCGCGTCATCACGGCCGCGCCCGACACCTCGCTGGAGCAGGCCTACACCATCATGATGGAAAACAAGATCGGCAAGTTGCCTCTCGTGGATGGCGACGGGCGGCTGGTTGGCCTTTACTCTTTTACCGATGTCCAGGAACTGGTCGAGAATGCCCAGCCGCTTTACACCCGCGATTCGCGCTACCGCCTGCGCGTGGCCGCCGCCGTCAGCGCCGGTGACCATGACCGCATGGGGATGCTCGCGGACGAGGAGGTCGATGTGGTGGTGGTCGACAGCGCCCACGGCCACAGCAAGGGCATCCTCGACATGGTGAGCTGGATCGTCAAACACTATCCCGACATCGACGTGATCGGCGGCAACATCGCCACCGCCGAAGGTGCGCTGGCGCTGCAGAAAGCCGGCGCCCACGCGATTAAAGTCGGCATCGGCCCAGGCTCGATCTGTACCACACGCGTCGTCTGCGGTGTCGGTATCCCGCAGATCACCGCCGTCTTCAATGCGGCGCAGGCGGTCGGCGATGCCATTCCGATCATCGCCGACGGCGGTATCCGCCACTCCGGCGACGTGCCCAAGGCGCTGGTCGCCGGCGCGGACACCGTGATGCTCGGCTCGCTGCTGGCCGGCACCGAGGAGAGCCCGGGCGAGAAGATCATCCACGAGGGCCGCCACTACGTCATCTACCGCGGCATGGGCAGCCTCGCCGCCATGAAGGAGGGCAAGGGCAGCCGTCAGCGCTATGGCCAGGACAACGTCAAAGAAGACGACCTCGTGCCGCAGGGCATTGAGGGCATCGTGCCGCTGGCCGGTTCGGTCAAGAAGATCATGACCCAGTTCTGCGGCGGATTGCGTTCCTCGCTCGGTTACTGCGGCGCCCACACCATCGCCGAGTTGAAGCGCGACGCCTATTTCTATCGCGTTACTAACGCGGGCGTGCGCGAGGCCCACCCGCACGACGTCAAGATCATTAAGGAAGCGCCCAACTACCGCTCGTAACGTCGAGCAGTGGGGCGGCGGCCTCCCGTCGCCTTCACCGCCTTGCGGGGGCCTGGCTTTATCTAAATCGCTATCGCTATCGGGATCGGGATCGACAGGGTTCTCGTCGCCCGATCCCGATGGCGATTCCGCTGCGAGGCCCTAACGGCGCCCGCCCCTCCAGCCCCGTGTCTGAAACGAGGACAAATTGCGGCTTGCGCGGGGTGCTCATTTTTGATTAACTGTGCGCGTTTACGAGCAAAAGTGAACGCGAATGAGCGAAACCGCATCCAAAGAACTGGCTGAAGTCCGCTGGCGCAAGTTGCGCGACCTCGTGCGCCAACGCGGCATTCTGCGCGTGGAAGAACTGGCCGCCGAACTGGGGGTTTCCGCCGCTACGGTGCGCCGCGATCTGGCCGCGCTCGAAACGTCCGGCGAGCTGCGCCGCATTCACGGCGGCGCCATGGCGCCGGAACACCGTGCCGAGGAACCGCTGTTCGATGACAAGACCGCCATGGCCGCGCCGGAGAAACAGCGCATCGCCGAGGCCGCGCTTTCGCTCATCGGGCCGCGCGACATCGTCTATCTCGACGGCGGCAGCACGATCGTCGCGCTGGCGCGCCTGCTCATCCCGCTCAAGCAGTTGACCGTCGTCACCAACTCATTGCGCGTGTCGCAGATCTTCAGCAACGGCGGGCCCCGCATGATCCTGACCGGCGGCGAGTGCCGTCTGCTCAGCCAGACGTTCGTCGGGCCGCTCACCCGCGCGATACTGAACCAGATGCATCTCGACATCGCCTTCATGGGCACCATCGGCGTTTCCGCCCAGCAGGGCATGACCACCACCGATCCGGCCGAGGCTTTCACCAAAGAGCAGGCCATGGCGCGCGCCTCGCGCGTCGTGCTGCTGGCCGACAGCTCGAAGTTCGGCAAGACGAGCTTCGTGCGGTTTGGCACGATCAACCAGCTCTCCGCCGTGATCTCTGACAAGCAGATGCCTCCCGCCGAACGGAAGGCCTTCCAGCGCGCCGGAGTCGAAACCCTTCTTGTTTAACTCACACCAACCGAAAGACACGACCACCATGGCCACCAACAATTACCTCAGCACACTGAAACCGAAGTTCAAGCCGACCACCTACTCGCTCGGCAAAATCCCGGCCTACCAGTACAAGGGATCGTTGAAAGAGGAACTCGCCGCCGGCACCATCACGGCCGCCCAAGCCGTCGACGTGCTGGAAGACATGCTGATCATCCGCGAGTTTGAAGAGATGATCGTCAAGCTGCGTACCGGCGCCTACGAATCCTGTAAGGGCTACGAGTATCGCGGTCCCACGCACGTGTCGATCGGGCAGGAGGCGACAGCCGTCGGCTGCTGCGCCGCGATGCACTACGACGACCAGATCACCTCCACCCACCGCGGCCACGGCGACTCGCTGGCCAAAGGGTGCGCCGCCATCCGCGGCATGAGCGTGGAAGAGCTGAAGGCCCGTGTCCCGTTCTGCAACTCGACCAAGCGCAAAGAACTGATCGAAGCCGCATTGGAGCACCACATCTACCGCGCGATCGCCGAGCTGTTCGGCAAAGAGGACGGCTACTGCAAGGGCCGCGGCGGCGGCATGCACATCGCGGACTTCAAGGCCGGCCATCTCGGTGCCAACGCGATCGTCGGCGGCGGCGTGCCGATCGCCACCGGCGCGGCCATCAGCTCGCGTTATTTTCAGAACAAGAAGGTCACCTGCTGTTTCGCGGGCGACGGCGCCTACGCCAACGGCGTCGTGCTGGAAGCGCTGAACTGGGCCGCCATGGGGCAGTTCACCGATCCCACCTACACCAAGCACCCCTATGGTCTGCCCATCGTCTATGCCATCATCAACAACCACTACGGTTTCACCGGGCGCGTGGACGGCGAGGTCGCGGGCGTCTGCACGGTCGCGCGCCGTGCGGCCGGCTTCGCGGACAACAACATGCACGCCGAAGTGATCAACGGTATGGACATTCTCGCCTGCATGGACGCCATGCGCCGCGCGGCCGATCTGTGCCGCAAGGGTGAAGGCCCCGTGATGCTGGAGTTCGACACCTACCGCAACTACGGCCACTCGCTCGGCGACCCGCGCAACGAGTATCGCACCAAGGAGGAAGAGGCCGAATGGAAGGCCCTCGATCCGATCGCCACCTTCGAACGGCAGTTGATCGAGAACGGCTGTATCACCCTCAAGAAGCTCGCCGACCTCAAGGCGAAAGTTGCTGACCGCAACGCCCGCATGGCGGCCAAGGCCGCCTGGTCGCAGGATCCCGATCCGGCCGACGTGATCAAATACATGTACACCGACACCCGCGTGGAGACGGTGCCCGAGGCCTTCTCGAAGGTTAAGCTCGAGGGCGACCTGCCCGTCATCAAACGCACCGAGGACGGTCAGATCACCTACAAGGACGCGATCAAGGAGGCGATGATCGAAGAGATGATGCGCGACAGCCGCGTGGTGCAGTGGGGCGAGGACATCGCCGAGTACGGCGGCGCCTTCAAAGTCACCAAGGGGCTGATCGATGCCTTTGGACGTGAGCGGGTTTTCAACACCCCGATCTCCGAAGCCTGCATCTGCGGCACCGCGGTCGGTGCGGCGATGACCGGCCTGCGCCCGGTGGTCGAACTGATGTACATGGACTTCGGCCTGATGGCCTCCGATCAGATCTCCAACCAGGCGGCCAAGTGGCACTACATGTCCGGCGCCAGCATCGAGGTGCCGCTGGTCTACCGCGCCTCGGTCGGCGGCGGCAAGGGCTACGGCGGCCAGCACTCCCAGACGCTCGAGTCGGTGTTCGCCCACATCCCCGGGCTGTATGTCGTCTATCCGGCCACACCCTACGATGCCAAGGGCATGCTGAAAAGCGCGATCCGCGACAACAACCCGGTTCTCTTCGTCGAGTCGCAGATCATGTACAACTACAAGGGCGTGGTGCCGGCAGAAGAGTACCTGGTCCCGTTGGGCAAGGCGGACATCAAACGCGCGGGCGACACGGTCTCGATCGTCACGTGGGGCCCGATGCTCTACGAGGCGCTGAAGGCAGCGGATCAGCTCGCCGCGCAGGGGATCGCCGCTGAGGTCGTTGACATCCGCTCGCTCGTGCCGCTGGACATGGAAACCATCCTCGCCTCGGTCCGCAAGACCGGACGTTGCGTGGTCGCCAGCCACTGCGTCGGCATCGGCAGCTTCACCGGCGAGATCGCGTCGCGCATCATGGCCGAGGCCTTTGACTCGCTGGACGCCCCCGTCCTGCGCGTCGGCGCCAAGGACGGCATCGCGCCGCAGGCCTACTCCCTCGAAGACGCCTTCCTGCCGCACGACCGCGACATTGTGGCAGCGGTGAAACAGCTTCTCTAAGCTCGGGAAAAACAAATACGGACCTGTTTTTAGAGTCGGAAGGGCTGCGGAAGTTTCCGCCGCCCTTTTTCTTTTCATTTCTTTGCTTTGCGCAACTAAGGGACAGGCCCGTCGGCCGATGGCCAGTGTTGCACTGGCCACTGGCCGACGGGCTGTCAAATTGCTTGGCTTGATCTTACAAAAACAGAAACGCCATCCTCTGACTACCATCCCTCGCGGGACGAACTCTGCGCCGTTTCTATTGGCGACGCAAAGAAATTCTTGGAGAAAACAAAAGCTTGGAAATGGGATTATCTCGACCGTAGATGGAGTCCTGTGAAGGCTAACAGCATCTATCCGGGGCTCGTTATTGTCGTCCCAACCGATGCGGGTGGGTATGACCCCTGCCGCGGCTTCGACGCCTCCCTCAAAGGCACTGTCCCCTGTTTCACCGCATCGCAATCCACATCAGATGCGGACGCGGCCGAAGAGGACGAATCGCTCTCCGTTACAAGTCGGTGGGAGACCATCGCCGAACACGGCGCGAAAGCAGCGAATGAACTGCACCACATTTTCGGAAACAATGACAACCCTGTCCTCGACATGGCAGCATGCTGGCATGATTTTGGGAAGGCCCATCCCGCGTTCCAGTCGCTCTTGGTTGACGCTCTTTCCTCCGATATTGCGAAAGCCCCGCCAAACGCTTGGCGCAGGCCGCCGAAGTACGCAGCCTCCGAAATTGACCCGCGCCCCGGCTTCCGCCACGAACTCGCTTCCGCCCTGGCTATCATCGACCTCCTGCGCCAGGTCGCCCCCGACCACGCTGCGCTTCGCGGCCCTTGGAAATCCTTCTTTCCGGAGTCAGCGCCCGTTGAGCGTCAGGATTTTTGCCCGACCCCGGCACATCAGCGCCTCGCCGCTTTATCGGTTAACGAGCTGAATCTTTTGCTTTATCTTGTTGCCGCTCACCATGGCAAAGTGCGGGTTGCCCTGCACGCCTCACCCGCCGATCAATTGCATCCTGTCGCGAAAACCGGCGGCGAAATGCCCATACGAGGCGTTCTCGAAGGCGACACAATCCCGCCCACAACTCTCAGATGCCCAACAGGCAACGTAGAGGTTCCCCTCGCCACACTTTCACTGGCCCCCGCCGCAATCGGTCTCTCCGAGGCTATCGGTGCCAGTTGGGGCGAACGCTGCTCCGCGCTCCTCGCCGAACACGGCCCGTTCCAACTCGCTTATCTCGAAACCCTTCTCCGCGCCGCCGATATCCGCGCTTCAAGGAAATAATGCCATGCAAATCCACTTTCATACGCTCACCGGTTGTTCTCCAACGCCGCTCGCGAACTATCTTAAAGCCCTCGCCATCCTGCGCATCGTCTCCGAACAGGCGGATTCCACCGCACGCGGCGCGTGGCGCAATGAGGCTTTTGTCCTCGCCACCACGCTTTCAAACATAGAACTCGCAGACTTCTTCCTCAACCGTTACGCGCCCACGTCGCTCGTCTCGCCCTGGAACCGCGCTTCCGGATTTTACGGGGGATATCCTACCCTAGTGTACTTCGAGACCTCGGATTTGCCGCGCCTCGCCGCCTATCGTGAGGGAGTGGCGGCCGCCCGAACGCTTTGCTCCGACTTGGAGATCGCGCAAACACGAGTCGTAGAAATCAAGAATGAAGCAAAAAGTTTGAAGGGGGCCGCAAAAGAGGCTCTCAAGAATGACCCCCAATATAAAGCGCGCCTCGCTTCCGTCGAACGGGAATTCAAACGCCTGAAAGCACAATTCATTCCGGAATGCCGCTTGAAATGGCGCCGTCAGTCGCGTGAATGGCTCAATGCCGCCATTGTCATAAATTCGGATAAAACCTTGTCTTGGCCGTCCTTGTTCGGTACAGGCGGCGCGGATGGCAAACTCGACTTCACCACCAATTTCCGCCAACGCTTTTGTGATCTGTTCGATTTGCAGAACGGCGCTATGCCTAAGCCGCAGACACACGACTTGCTCAAGCATGCGTTGATCGGAGACGCTTCGCTGGGTTCCGGCAACTACAAAGTGGGTCAATTCGCGCCGGGCTCCGCAGGCGGCGCGAACAGCACAAATGGCCTTGAATGCGGCGCGTCCGGCATCGCCAATGTCAACCCATGGGATTTTATCCTGTTTATGGAAGGTTCCGTTCTATTCGTCTCTGCCGCCTCGCGGCGTCTGAACGCTTCCGCCACGACCGAAAGCGCGCCGTTCGCGCTCCGCGCCCAACCCGCCGGCCATTTATCATCAAGTGTCGGCGACAAAAGTTCACGCGGCGAGCAGTGGATGCCGCTCTGGCCTCAGTTCGCCACTCTGGGCGAGATTCGCACGCTTCTTTCCGAAGGCCGTGCCCAACTGGGGCGCACATCCACCCGCGAGCCGCTGGATATGGCGCGCTCAGTCGCCCGTCTCGGCGTCGCCCGCGGCATCTCCGCTTTTGAACGATACGCTTACATGGAGCGCAACGGTCAGTCAAACTTCGCCGTCCCGCCAGGACGTTGGCCTGTATTGGCTCAACCACACCAAAACCTGCTTACTGATCTCGACATATACCTGAACCGCCTCCATAAAGCTGTTCGTAAAGATAATGCCGCCGGATCCCTTGTCACCGCGGCAAAGAACCTCGACGACGCCCTCCTTGCCGCAACGGCTGCCGCCGCGCAGCCGCGCTCGTGGCAGAACGTCCTGCTTGCGCTCGCGAACCAATACGGCATTCGCCGCCATTTCCTGCCGATCAACAAGTTCGGCTCCTATGACAAGAACGAAACCACATCCGTGGTCTGCTTCGGACGTGATCTCGTCGTCGACCTCGTCGCACTCATTGACCGCAGTTTAGTCGAGGCCTCGCAGAACGCTTCCCGCGCCCTCGATCAGACGCCGATTAATCCTCGCTTTTGCGCCCGCCTCCCAGACCTCGATGCGTTCCTTGCGGGCCGCGTCGACTATACTCGTCTCCTTCGCGTTGCCCGCGCCTTGATGGCTCTCGAGACCCAAGCACTCAAAATGAGCGCCGTGACCATCAATCCCGGCTGCGTATCCGCCACTTCGTCCAGCGATGTGTACGCCTTTTTCCGTTTTTGCCTCGCGCCCCGCCATTGGCGTGTTTCTGTCCCCGTCCGTTCAGATGTCTTCCGCCGTCTAGCATCAGGCGACATCGCGGCAGCCTCGCGCTTGGCGTTTCAGCATTTGCGATCGCATGGCATCACGCCGCCCCTGCAGCTTTGCGTGGGGAATGCACGCTTACTTGCCGCCGCAAAGGCCTTTACGCTTTCCTTCGCGTCGCGTGACGCGCTTCTTAATACCATCACACACAACCCGCAGGAGAATTACAAATGAGCATTAACATCGCCGCGCTGATTAACGCCCGTCGTGTCCTTTTCAACATCCCGCTGAAACCGATCCAAGGCGAGCGCTTCCAGCCCACAGGCTTCCCGTCACTTGGTGCGGCCACTTACCAGACCAAGAACGGCGCTTCGCTTCTCGTCGAGTCCGCGCAAAGTATGGCAAACCGTCTCGAAGCAACTATCTGGGACGAAGCCAACAAAACGCTCGTTGAAGCCGCTCAAGGGCTTTCCTATATCCGTGTAGAGCGCAAGGGAGAATACCTCACATCGTCGATCACTGAGGCTCACCGTATCAATTCGCCCTATTTGCTGGAGGGAAAGGATAAATCTTTTTTTAACGAACTGAAAAGCGCTCTTGGAGGTCTGGCCGAAGGACCCATCAATCGTAAAATACTCGCAGAAACGCTCTTTGCCTACGACGCGAATGCGCTCATCCATGGCGTGTTTCTGGCCAAGAAAGACCTTGCAGGCGGGCGCCTTCGCATCGCCCGTGCACTTTCCGCCTTTATCGAGGCTGACGGCATCGAAGTCGCGGCATCCGGCGGCGTGAAAAATGATTCTGTCAACCCGTCGGGCGACACTAAATCCGGTTTTGGCAACGTCCCCTTCTCCCGCGACGAATACACGGCCAAAACCATCACGCTTTACATCAACCTCGCTCTCGACCAGATTCGTGGTTACGGGCTCAGCGATGTTGCCACGAACCTGCTCATCACGCTCGCGCTCTACAAAATCCGCGCCCTCATTGACGGCTCGCTGCGCCTTCGTACTGCTTGTGATTTTGAAGTGGCGTCCGACTCCGTCACGGCCGTCAAACCTGACGGTTATGCGCTGCCGTCCCTCGGCGAACTCGGCGTGGCGCTCAAAAACGCTATCGCCCCGAATGCCGCCGTTTTCAAGCAGACGGTTGTCCAATACAACGATGCGTTGAAAAACGGCCCTGCCGAGAACGAATCGAAAACCGAGCCGACCGATGAAACCGAAGCCTAATGGAGGCCCTTGCCATGCCCACACTATCCGTCCGCTTTCCCGGCGGCCATTACCACGCCACGCCGTGGGGTAAGGCGCAGAACGAAGGCGCGGTCGAATGGCCGCCCTCGCCTTGGCGCATACTCCGCGCGCTCATCGCCACAGGTTACGCCAAGCTCCCGGAATGGGCCGGCGGCACCGTCCAGGACACTGGAAATTCTCTCATCGAGAAATTGGCCTCCGTTCTTCCGTCCTATCGCTTGCCCAAGGTTACCGGAGCGCACACGCGGCATTACATGCCAACAAAAAACAGCACGACGCTGGTGATCGATGCCCGCGCCATCACGGGCCGAGACCACGAACCGCTTCTCGTCCACTGGGATGTGGCTCTCACGCCGGACGAGACCGCGCTGCTCGCAGTACTCGCCGCGCGCCTCGCTTACCTCGGCCGCTCCGAATCCTGGATCGAAGCCGAACTCTGCGCGGGCACTCCCGTTCAGGACGCCTCGTGGTGCCGTCCGTTGGCAGCTTCATCGGCTCCGTTGGCCGCTGGTGGCGAATCCGTCCTTCTCCTCGCTCCGCTTCCGGCGTCCGACTACGCTCAATGGCGCAGCAACGCTGCCGCGTCGAGCAAACTCCCGAAAAAGAAATTCGACGCACTCTACCCAGCCGACATCCTCGCTGCGCTTCAGGTGGAAAGCGGTTGGCTGCAAAAACAAGGCTGGACATCCCCGCCCGGAACACAAATAGCGCACTACAAGCTTCCTGTCCGGAATTTGATTGGCACAACCGCGCCCGCGCCTCATCTGCGGCCAGAGCCTCACCGTGTCGAATTCGCCCTGCTCGCGCTATCCTGTTCCGCCCGCAGCCGCACTCCGTTGCCGCTTGCGGCCAGAACGCTCCCGCAGGCCGACATCCTCCATCAGGCGTTGGCCAGTCATGTCGGCAAATGCTCCGCTGGCCAGACCGAAGCCGCAGCTCGGGAACTGCTTGGCGTTGATGAGAACCGTGTTCCCTTGACCGGCCATCATCACGCGCATATTCTGCCCCTCACGCTGTGCGAAGGGGATAATCATCTCGACCACATCCTTGTCTGGGCTCCCGGTGGAATGGGCGGCGGCGCGCAAGAAATTATCAGCCGTCTTCGCAAGACCTACATGAAGGGCGGTGTCGGCGAACTCACCCTGCGATTAGCGGGCTTTGGGACGCGCGAAACGTTTCTGAGGGAACCGGAACTCAGTCGTTTTCTAGCTCCCGCCAGAGTGTGGCAGTCAGCCACGCCGCTCGTGTTGCCGCGTTTTCGCAAAAAAAACGGAAAGAACTCGATCGAAGGGCAAATCGCCGCCGAATGCGCTTCTCGCGGCCTGCCTGCGCCAGACCACATGGAGATCCTTAAGGAGGAAAGCATTGTTTTCCGCCACTATGTCCGACGACGCTCCCGTGGCACCCCGCCCCCCGAAGACTTCGGCTACGCCCTCCGCCTCACGTTCGCCGAGCCCGTGTGCGGTCCCCTGTGCCTCGGTCATTCCAGCCACTTCGGACTCGGCCTCTTCGCCGCCGTGCCGGAGGGCCGCACAGCCCGGGAAGGAGGAGAATAGGTCCTATGGGCCCTATAAGTCCTATTTTCCAAGACCTCTCCCTTCTCCTGGCCCACGCCGACCCCGTGTTGCGCGCGGCGGGCGCGCGGCTCGCCGCCGCCCTCGATGTCGCCAGCCTGCGCCGGACGCTCGCCGGACTGGCCCAGACCGACCCCGACCCCGCCGTGCGCGAGGCGGCCGACACGGCGGTCGCGCGCCTCACGCCCGACGGCGGACGGGGCGGCGAGATCGTCAGGACGCACGGCGGATTCGCGAACCTGCGCGCCCATGAGGCCGCCGAGATCGTGTACGACGCAACCGTCGTCTTCTGCGACCGCTTCATCGACCGGCGCTCGCGCACGCATGACCAGATGGTCCAGGCCGCCCGCAGCGGCAAGCAGAACATCGTCGAGGGCAGCGCCGCCGCCGGCACCTCCAGCAAGACCGAGCTGCGCCTCATCGGCGTGGCCCGCGCCAGCTTGGAGGAACTCCTCGCCGACTACCGCGACTTTCTCCGCCAGCACGGTCTCGCCCAATGGCCCAAAGACCACCCGCAGGCCCAAGAGATCCGCCGCCTAGCCTATCAGGAGAATAGGACCTATAAGACCGATAGGCCCTATTTCGAAGAGGCCGCTCCCGAGGTCGCGGCCAACGCCGCCATCTGCCTCACTTGCCAGGCCACCTATCTGCTCGACCGCCTGATCCAGCAGCTCGAACGCGCCTTCATCGAGCACGGCGGCATCTCCGAACGCATGCTCGCCGCCCGCCTCCGCCACAGGGAGAGCCAACGTCAGGACTCGCCATGACCGACTCAATAAGTCCTATGGGCCCTATAAGTCCTATTTCTCCAATAGGGCCTATTGCCCGCTGTGAGCCCTTGCCCGTGCGCATGGTGAACGAGTACGCCTACTGCCCGCGTCTTTTCCACCTGATCGCCGAGGCGCGCATCGTTGCGCAGCGCGCAGAACCGCGGCCGATCTTGATGTGCCGCTTGATGAGATGCGTCGGTTGGTCGGACGTCTTGATACCTGTGCCGATACTGAGGAACTCATGGGGGTAGAGGGGACTTCATGCGACGCTTCTATTTGGTTTCGTATGACATTTCAGATGACCGTCGCCGCGCAAGGGTTTTCAAGCTCATGCGTGGGTGGGGAGAGCGGGTACAGTATTCGGTATTTTGTTGCCAACTGAATCCGCGCGAACGACTGCAACTGATTGAAGAACTTAAGGAACGCATGAACAACAACGAAGACCAGACGCTGTTTGTGGATGCTGGTGCGATGGAGGGTGAACGGCCCGTGCCGGAGATTACCTATGTGGGAAAAGTATGGCGACCGGAACAGCGCTCACAAGTAGTATGATTTCAATTGATCCGGTTTCGAGCGCTCCAGTGGTGTGGAAATTCAAGGGGCTGCTCGCAGCTCTATGAAAACTGAGTGATTACGTGATTGACCGCCCAGCGGTTCCAAATCAAGAATTCTTCGAGTTGCGAGGCTGCTGGATAGCGCGATTAGGAGCGGGCGGGGCGGCGATCCTCAGTTTTTCAAGCAAAAAATTTCTTCGGATCAGTAGTGTCCCAAAGATTTCACAGCAATTCCCCTTGAATCAGGTGGTTGTC
>DAOTKE010000092.1:0-14703 GCA_035449085.1 Kiritimatiellia bacterium
CGCCATGCGATCCCTCACCGCACAAAAACCGTTCAAATAAAAACGCCCTGCCCCACCGCCCGACCGCAGGCATCACCGTATTGTGCGCAACCTTGGTTACCGGTTTTGTCGCCCTCATCTTCTGGGCCTTATTTGCGTTGCTGTCGGCGGTCTCGGTGGTGCTGACCCCGTTGCTGGTCGCGCTGATCCAGACCCTGCTGCTCAAACCCTATGTACCTGCCCTTTCTGAAACCCGCCACACGCCGCGCTGTCGCGTACCTGAAGTCGTCAGTATCGTGTCCAACCTCACTCGTTTTCCCGCCGACGAAAAATTCGCTATTGACCGATCAGCACAAATTATGATTCCATCTGCAAGCGACGGAAAAAGGAATCTTCCCTCTGTTTGGGATGCCAGTGATCTGACATGAAAAAACGCATGTTCCTCGGCTTGTTACTCGCGGGCGTTGTCGTCAGCGGATGCGCGAGTTTTATCGACAACCCTTATTTTGCCGTTAAAGAGTCCGGGCTCAATTGGGTCTCTATCCGCCACTACAACTACCGCGCCAAACCAATCCAGCGAGTGGCCGTACGGATTGACGGCAACGGCATCGTGACGGTTCGCGAAGGCAGCAGTCTACTAGTGACCAACCCTTTCGCCTCGAATCATAGCGACCCAAACTGGAACGATGTGGTGGAATCGCGCATCACGCTGCCGCCTGAAGAGGTGAACCGCATTTTCCAGATGCTGGTTGACCAGGGGCTTTTTGAGGAGCGCCGCAAAGGTGACAGCATCAACACCAATGAGGCGATTTTCGTTTCGGCCAACATCCAGAGTAAGACCTGCGGTTCAGAGGACGACGTCTTCGGCAGTGATCCGAATTTAGCGGAACACCTGAAAAGTGTCATGCTGATGTTCTACCACCCCCAGCCCAAACGTCGGCGCTGAACCGATCCACTCATTCCCCCATGTCCGTCCACCCACGGGTCACGTTTGTCGTCTTACTGAGCGCCTTCTGCTGCCGGGCGGAACGTCTGTTTGTCGGCATTCTGGAGGCGGACAGCATCCAAAGCATCCACTATGGCGCCGCCGCGTTCAGCCGTGTCTCAGATCTAACGCTCGTTCAGCAGCAGGTCCAGGCCCGCCTCGCGCAGGCGCTGTTACTGCCCGAGCAAACGGGCATCGCCATGTCGGGACCTCTCAAGATCGTTCAGTCGGTCGATTCCGACGTCCCCCCCGCACCTGACAACCCCGCAACTGTCGCTATCATTCCCCTCGCCGACGATGGGACGATGATCCGGCAGGCCTACGCAACCACCTATGCGCAACACAAGACGCAAGGTGACTTTACGCTTTATGAAGCGCCCACCGACACCAATCGGGCGCCGTTCGTTGCGGTAGCGGTGGCGGACCGTCATCTGTTCACTTCGTTGTCGCTCTCGGCCCTGACCTGGGCATGGCAGCATCGTTCAAAATTCCTGGAGGCGCCAGCGCAAAGCCTGCCCGGCACCGTCCGTGTCCTTGTCAATCCGCAACGCATGGCGGATCTGGTCGGCACGCGCAGCGCGCAGGCTGCGGGAATCGTCGATCTCGATCATCTATTGCGCGACTGTGAAACCTGTTCGTTTTCGTTCACGCTGGAGGGCGCGGTACTGGGTCTTTCCCTGCGTGCGACAGCCAAACAGGGTTCTGCGCTTGATGCCCTGCTTTCCTCATGGCGCCTCCCCTCCGAGATGCTCTGGCACGCCGTACCGGACAACGCATTCTACATGTCGCTCGGTGCCGTCGACCGGCCTGATCTTTGGACACCTTTTTTGGGCACACTGCGCCACCGGTTGCTGACCCCGATCTCTGACCGTCTGTCCTCTCAGACCACAACAGGCGACCGCCTCGACTATATCGTTTCGACCCGTAACGGGAAAGGACTCTGTTGGGTGCAACTCCAGCCGGTCAAAGACTCAGTGGCGGCTCAGGTGGCAATTCGCGCGCTCGCCGACGCCGACAGCACAAACAGTGTCTCGTTCAAACATCTGAACCAACGGACAGCGGGCGGAACCGCCATCGAGACCTATGCGATTACGTTGAAACCGGCAGAGCCGATGCAAGCGACGGCCTCGGGAGCTGCCGATCCTTCACTCAGCCACATGCTGCTTTCGTTGCTATTGAAACGCGCCGTGCTGGAGTGCGCTGTCCATAACGGCCACTGCATTACTGTGATCGGGCCGGAAGGCGCAATCGACGAACAGTTACCACCCGCGTCTTTCACCGTGCGGCCGCTGCCGCTCAACCGGCGGATCGGCGTCCAGGATCCCGCGTTGAATCCGGAATTGACCTTCGGTGGATGCCTGCGCGCGGCAGAACTGATCCGGCATACCGTCACGATCATGCCTGAGATCAAACCCGAACAGGCGCGACTGCTGCCGCGCGGCGGCGATGGAATGACGTTCGGCATCGTGCGCAACGAACGCACGTTGACCGCCTCGCTACGCATACAATCCAATGAAATCGCCGCCCTGCAGCGGCTCAACCGGGACGGTCGGGCTGTTCTTCAGGAGGTCTTTTTTCAGATTTTAGCCAAACAGATGATGGAGAGAGAGAAGCCGCCCGAGAAAAAATAGGGGGCGGTTATCCTGCCGCCTCTTCCAACACGTCCGCCACGCGCGAGGCCGCGTCCGGCACGGCCAGCGTGCGGATCGCCTGGCTCATGCGTTCCAGCAGCACGGGATGCTCCATCTTGTTCTTCACATAACGCATCAGCGAGCGGCCGGTCAGCTCCCGCTGAATCCCCTCGTCCGCTCCGTTGCTACGCGCCAATACCGCCGCATTGGCATGCTGGTGGTTGCGCACTGCCGTTGGCAAAGGAATCAGGAGCGCGGCCTTGCCCAGCAGGCACAGCTCGAAACAGGTCGAGGCACCGGCGCGACAGATCACCAGATCCGCCGAAGCGTACGCGCGGCCCATCTCGGCGATGAAAGCCTGCACCATAGCGGGCACGCCTGCCGACGCATACCGGTCGCGGAGACGCGCCTCATCGGCCGCGCCGCACTGGTGAATCACAAAAAACGGCGCCGCATCAGATCGTTTCAACAAGCACATCGCCTGAGCGGCCAATTCGTTAATCCGCCGAGCGCCCTGGCTGCCGCCGGTCACCAACACCGTGAAGGCCCCTTTGGGGATCTCGTTGAAACGTGGCTGCCCCACCAGATCGGCGCGTACCGGCAGTCCCGTATAGCGTGTGACGCGCCCCGGCAGCCAACGTGCCGTTTCTTCAAAACTGACAGCGGTCATCTCGGCGTACCGCGAAAGAAATTCGACCGCCTTGCCTGGCACTGCGTTGGCCTCATGCAGCACGACCGGGACACGATACAGCCGCGCGGCCAAAACCGGTGTCAGGCTGGAGTAGCTGCCCATAGCCAGCATCGCGTCGGGACGAAAGCGTTTGATGCCGTCCCGACAGTTCCAAAACGCGCGCACGACGGACGGTGACGCGCGCAGCGACAGTTGGCGTGCGCCGGTCGCGAACACAGCACCGTCCCAGCCGTGCAGCGTGGCCTTTTCGATGTCACGCCCAGACAGCCAGACCTCCACAACATGTCCGCGCCGCTTCAGTTCCTGCGCCACCGCCAACCCAGGGAATACATGCCCGCCCGTTCCGCCGCAGGCCACGATCAGCCGTTTCGGTTCCATCTCATGCCCCCTTCCGTGTCCGGCGACGTCGCACGTCGCCGATCATCTCGCGTAATTCATTGCTGCTCACGACAGCCATGGCCCCCACATATACCACCATGCCAGAGACGACAGTGACCCCCATCGCAACAATCTCCGCCCCCTTTGTCAGGCCACCATCCCCCTGCCCCAGTACTTTCCGGCACAAGACATAAACCGCCAGTGCGGCCATCGCCATCAACACGGCGCACAACACTGCACGCACCACGGCACCGGCAACCCCCGACACATGCAGAAAATCACCGCGTCGGCGCAGAAGCACGGCAAGCATAACCCCGTTCAGCAGACTGGTCAACACGGTTGAGCCAGCGATACCGACATGCTTCCAGCCATGTGGCAGCACAATCACGCTTGAAACATTGAGCGTCACATTCAGGATCAGGCCGATCAAACTCACACGCACCGGCGTCTTGAGATCCTGAAGACCGTAAAACACGGGTGTCAGCGCCTTCTGGAGGCTGAAAACCAACAATCCCGGCGCATAGGCGGCCAGCGCCCGTGAACTGAGCGCGGCTGAGGTTTCGTCAAAATGCCCGCCTTTGATGTTGTAGATTAGGGAGATCACGGGCAACGCCAGTACCAGCAGCGCCGCAGAGCAGGGGGCCATGATGACAGCCAGGTTGCGGATCGCGCGCTCGAGCGTCTCACGCATCAGCGCCGTGTTGCCTGACGCCGCCTGGTGCGAGAAGGTCGGCAGCAGCACCGTCATGAACGCCGTACCGAACATGCCCAGCGGCAAATACACAATCCGCTCCGCATACTCCAGCGCCGCCGGCGCGGCAGGATCCGCCCAAAACGCCAGAAATTTATCGAGGCACACATTGATCTGGATAATGCCGATACCCAACGCCGCCGGGGCCATCAACGCCAACACGCGCCGCAACTTGGGATCGGACAACAACGCGCGGAACTGCAACTTGAACCGGAACCCCTCTTGAACCAGTGACGGCAGTTGAAACAGCACCTGTGCCAAACCGGCGGCCAGAATCGCCCAGCTCAGCACGATGATCTGCGTGTCCGGCAGACCGCGCAACAGCGGGCACGCCACGCAAAGCGTCACAATCCAGATGAGGTTGAGCAAGAAAGGTGTCAGCGAGGGAACCGCAAAGCGCCCCAACGCGTTGAGCATCCCCGAGAGCAGTGCCGCCACGCAGATCAACAGGGCATACGGCAGCATGATGCGCAGCATCGGCAAGGGAATCAGCCAGCGGCTATCCGGCGGCAACAGATCCGCCAACGGCCACGTCAGCAGAATGCCCAAAACCGTCACCGCGCCCAACACAGCCACCAGCAAACTGATCATGCGCACCGCAAATCGCAACGCGCTGTCGCGTCCCTCCTTCACCAGGGACTCGCTGAAAACCGGCACGAACGCACTGGACAACGCCCCTTCACCAAACAGACGACGGAAGAGGTTCGGGATGATGAAAGCCAGATCAAATGCGGATTTGAGCGCGGACGTGCCGAAAAAGTACGCCATCGCGATTTCGCGCACCAAACCGAGAACACGACTGACCGCCGTCATCAGGCTGACGATCGAGACAGAGCGCAGCACACGCGGCGAAGACTCCTGCGCGCGTTCGGCGCGAAGGGTCGGGCCGTCACTCATGATCCACCCTCCTCGGCCCGCGAGGCCGCACGCGCCTCAGGCGTGCGTCCGGCGGGTGTTGCTTTCCCCGGCGCGCCTTTGCGGAAGCAGATGTGCTCCACCGCGTCATGAAAGTTTTCCGCGCCGCTCAACAGCTCGATATCCACGCGCACATAATAAACCGGCACCGGCGTGGTCTCCAGACGAGGAAAACGCACCGCGTCCTTCTCGGTCGTCATGAGCGCATCGGCATGCAGGTCGGCAGCGCGGTTCACCGCATCGATGATCTCCTGCGCGTGGTAACGGTGGTGATCGGCGTAGCGCTCGCAATGGATCACGCGCGCCCCCATCAGGCGCAACGAGTTTTCAAAACTCTGCGGCACCGCGATACCCGAGAGCGAGGTCACCGTACGGCCTTTGAGCCATTCCAGCGACATACGCTCTGCGGTGTAAACGTTCTGGAGATAACGCGGCCGATGGCAGCATTCGATGATCTCGGCATGGTCGTTCAACGCGCGGATCTGCTGTCGCAGAGCCTCTGAATGGCCGTCCGATTTGGTGATGAAGATGAAATCCGCACGCTTGAGATTGCGGATCGGCTCGCGCAGCACGCCGCGCGGCAACAGATGCCTGTTACCGAAAGGATTGGTCTTGTCGACCAGCACGATCTCCAGCCGGTGGCGCAGTTTCTGGTACTGAAAACCGTCGTCCAGAATCAACGTGTCGCAACCGAAGCGTTTGACGGCGTACCGTCCACTCTTGACCCGGTTCTTATCGACCAGTACCACCACGCCCGGCAGGTTATTGGCCAGCATGTAAGGCTCATCCCCGCCCATTTCGCTGTCAAGCAACAGCCGCTTGCCGTCGCTCACCACACGCGGCGGCTCGATCGTCTCGCTGAAAATCCGCTGAAACCACGGACGCTCTTTCTTACGGTAACCGCGGCTGAGGATCGCAACTTTGCGGCCTGACTTCTGCAGTTCGCGCGCGAAAATTTCCACCACCGGCGTCTTGCCCGTGCCGCCGGCGGTGATGTTCCCGACGCTGATGACCTGACAGCCCAGCGGATACCGACGGAAAATACCGGCGTTATACAGAAAGAGCCGCACCAGCACCACACTTTTGAACACATGGGAAATGCCCTTGAGCAGATTCAACAGCATACGAACCGCCCAGGGATGTCCCTGATCGGCGCCGGGTTGCTGGATGATGCGGACCAGATAGTGCTCGATCCGCTCGATTCGCTTGATTTTGGCTTTACGCATAGACCTCGCCCTTCGTGAATGATGCCGCCAACCGGGCTGATCTGAAGGGTACGGTCAGTGTATCAGCGCCCCCCCGCGCACGCAATTCCAATGTCAAAACGGGCTTCATTTTGTACTTGCGCATAAGAACAGAACACCCTTATTATATCTCTGTAGCTATTATTTTGATCTAAGGGGTTCTTCGTCATTTTCATGATGTGTGAGATGGAAATGATGGAGTTCCGGGGCATGGCAGCATGTCCGCTGCAGCCGATCAGGCCATGGGGTCAGATGCAGCCGGTTCAAGTAACAACATGGCTGTACAGTGGAAACACGAGGAACGCAGGCATGGACATCTATGTTGGCAACCTTCCGTATTCAACGACAGACGACGACCTGAGAAGTCTTTTCGCGGCACATGGTGAGGTTGCCTCTGCGCGTGTCGTGATCGACCGGATGACAGGCCGGTCCAAGGGCTTCGGATTCGTCGAGATGGCGGACCGGGCCCAGGCCCAGCAGGCGATCGACGCGCTGAACGGATATGATGTCGAGGGGCGTAAGCTGCGCGTCAACGAGTCGCAGCCAAAGCCGCGCGAAGAGCGCGGCGGCGGGTTCCGCGGCCGTGACCGTGGCGGCAGCCGCTGGTAATCCAGCACACGACAGCGACAACTCTGTGGCGGCACCCTCACCGGTGCCGCCTTTTTTTCACGCGTCATGATCGCATGCACACTCCGACGACCTGCCCCCCATTCTCTTCATTTCCTCAATATCATCTTGGGGATCAAGGCTTGAGTTTCGTGGCCTGATTTTGTTAAGGTCGCAACAGAGGATCAAACGATGGAGTATGGCGTTGTCGGAAACTGCAAATCAGCCGCGCTGATCGACCGCACAGGCGCTGTGGTGTGGTGTTGCTTGCCGGATTTTGATTCGGCCTCGGTCTTCGCCGCGCTTCTGGATGCGGAACGGGGCGGCGTGTTCGGCATCGGGGTCGACGCATCCTACACGGTCACGCAGGCCTATATCCCCAACACGAATGTGCTGCGGACCGTCTATGAGAGCCCGCAGGGCGCATTCGAACTGATCGATCTGATGCCGCGTCACAAACAGAACGATCAATACTATGTGCCGCCGGAGCTGCTGCGTCTCTTGAGACCACTTCGTGGCGCACCGGTCTTCACGGTGCGCTACCATCCACGGCTGGGGTACGCGCGTTACGAGACGGTCAGCGAAAGCCACGTGGATTTCATCAAGAGCCGTGTGACCGACGGCCCTTATGAGTCGCTCTACCTTTATACCAACCTGCCGCACGCGGATGTGTTGGAGTCGCGGCCGATGACCTTGAGCGGAGACGCGTTTCTGCTTTTGAGCTATCACCAGAAATTGCGGGCGATCACACTTGAACGCGTGATTCTCGAAATGGAGCGCACGAAGGTGTACTGGTTGGACTGGGTCGAGCGTACGATCCCCTGCAAGCGCTGGAACACCGAGATCCGGCGCAGCGCACTGGTGCTGAAGTTGCTCTCCTATCAAGAGACCGGCGCAATTATGGCCGCCGTGACAACCTCCCTGCCTGAGGCTGTCGGCGCGGAACGCAACTGGGACTACCGCTTCTGCTGGATCCGCGACGCCACCATGACCCTCAACATGCTGACCCGGCTCGGTCACTTTAACGTTGCCGAGAATTTCTTCAACTATCTGCTGCGCGTGGTGCCGTATAAAGACGACGAGGTGCAGGTCATGTACGGTATTCGCGGTAACAAGACGTTGACCGAATACACGCTTGACTGGCTGGCCGGCTACAAGAACAGCCGTCCGGTACGCGTGGGCAATGCGGCATACACACAGCGGCAGCATGACATCTATGGCGTCCTGCTGAACGCGATCCTGCATTATATCGAAGCGTTCAGGGTGGATGTGGTGACGCTGGAAAAGCTCTGGACGATCACGCGCAGTCTGGAGCGCAGCGTGATGCGCATGTGGCGTGAACCCGATGTCAGCATCTGGGAGTTCCGCACGAACCCTGCTCATTTCACTTTCTCCAAAATGTTGTGTTGGGTCGCGCTGGACCGCGGCGTGAAAATCGCCCGGCTTGTCGGCCAGCCGCACCAGTCTCGGGCTTGGGCCGCCGAGGCCGAAAAGGTGCGCGCCGACATCCTGACGAACGCATGGTCTGAGGAGGCGCAGGCTTTCACGCAGCGTTACGGCAGCACCATCCTCGACGCCTCGGTGCTGCTGATGGCCTCCTACGGCTTTATCGACCCGCGTGACGCGCGTTTCGTCGCGACCGTTCGCAGCATCCGGCGCGGCTTGGAGCGCGACGGATTGATGTTCCGCTACAAGAACGACGACGACTTTGGCACACCAACCTCATCCTTCACCGTCTGTTCATTCTGGCTGGTCAAGGCGTTGTATCAGATTGGCGAGGCCGAAGAGGCCGAACGGCTCTTCACCCGGCTTTTGGGCTATGCCAACTCGTTGGGGCTCTTCAGCGAGGATCTCGATTTCGTAACCAAGGAACAACTGGGCAACTTCCCGCAGGGCTATTCACACCTCGCCCTGATCGATTGTGCGCTTCTGTTGAGCGGCACGGAGGTCGCCTGTCCGCCCGCGCAGCGGATGTGAAGAAAGGAAACCGTCATGCGCGTACTGATCATCGCCAACCGATTGCCCATGCGACTCTCGCAGTCCGCGGGACGCATCGTCTTCAAGCGCAGCGAAGGCGGATTGGCCACCGGTCTCGCTTCTCTGCACACCGATGTCGAAACCCATTGGCTGGGTTGGCCCGGCCTCTGTGTGGCAGACAATGAAAAGCGCACGCACATCACGGAGATGATGTCACGCCACAGTTTTCACCCGGTCTTCCTGACCGAGCGGCAGATCGAATACTACTACGAAGGCTATTGCAACAACGTGATCTGGCCGCTCTGCCATTACTTTTTTGCCTATGTCCAATATGACAAGAGGACGTGGGAGGCTTACCTTGAGGTCAACCGTCTCTTTTTCGAGGCCGCCATGACAATCATCCGGCCTGGCGACATGGTGTGGGTCCAAGACTATCAGCTCATGCTTCTGCCCGGCCTCCTGCGGCAGGCCATGCCCTCGCTCAGCATCGGCTATTTCCACCACATTCCCTTTCCCTCCTTCGAATTATTCCGCGTGCTGCCCGAGCGGGCCGACATCCTGCGCGGGTTGCTGGGGGCCGACCTGATCGGCTTCCACACGCCAGACTACATGCGCCACTTCATCAGCGCCGTCTATCGCGTGCTCAACCTGGAGAGCGATCTCGACGAAATCCATTTCGACAAACGGTTGATCCAGGTCAATGCCTTCCCGATGGGCATCGACTTCGATCACTACTACAAGGCCAGCACGCGTGTTCCGGTACGCACCCTGGCCGCCACTTTCCGGCGGCAGTTCGGTTCTCAGAAGCTGGTGCTCTCCGTCGACCGCTTAGACTACAGCAAAGGCATTTTGCATCGGCTGAAGGGGTTCGCCGCAACGCTGGAACGTCGCCCCGACCTGTGTGAGCGCGTTTCTCTGGTGATGTTGCTGGTGCCGTCACGCGCCGGAGTGCCGGAGTATGCATCGCTGAAGCGTAAGATCGACCAGATGATCGGCGAATTGAACGGCCGGTACGCCACTCCAACCTGGACCCCGATCCATTACTATTATCGCAGTTTTTCACCGGACCGGTTGCAGGCACTCTATCATGTGTCTGACATCGCGCTGGTCACGCCGTTGCGCGACGGCATGAATCTTGTCGCCAAAGAGTATGTCGCCGCCAAGCGCGACACGCCCGGTGTGCTGATCTTGAGTGAACGTGCCGGAGCGGCCATTGAGCTGACCGACGCCCTGCTGGTGAATCCCAACAGCGCCGAAGAGGTCAGCGACGCGATCATTGCCGCTATCGAAATGCCAGAAACCGAGCAACTTGCGCGGTTGAAACGCATGCAGGCGCTGCTGGCGCGTCGCTCGGTCAACGCGTGGGCCGCCGAGTTTCTGCACGCACAGCAAGCGATCAGTGCCAAAAACGAGCATGTGCGCGAAGCCCTGATCGGGCCCGAAGACGTGCGCGACATCTGCACCTGGTATCGCAACGCACGCGCGCGGCTGCTGATCCTGGATTACGACGGCACGCTCGCACCGATTTGCAAGCGGCCCGAGGACGCCGCGCCTGACGAACCGTTGCGCGACACCCTGCGTCGGCTGGCCGAAGACCCGCACAACACGATCGCCATCTGCAGTGGTCGTGACCGCGACACGCTCGATTGCTGGCTCGGCGATCTGCCTGTGTTGCTGGCCGCCGAACACGGCGCCTTTCACAAAGAGAACGGCGTCTGGCACAGCCTGCAGGCAGAGACGCCGGTGTGGGATGACGATGTCCTGGCCGTGATGACACGCATCACGAACCAGACGCAGGGCGCCTGGATCGAAAAAAAACGCACGGCCCTCGTGTGGCATTACCGCAATGTCGACGCTTGGCTTGCGGAGCTGCGCGAAAAACAACTGATCGCCTCACTGATGGAACCGTGCGCGCGCCTGAATCTGCGTGTCATGCGCGGCAACAAGGTGGTGGAAGTGAAGCCCTTTGACGTCAACAAAGGCACAGAAGTGCAGCGACTGCTGGAGAGGGGAAACTTCGATTTCGTGCTCGCGATGGGGGACGACGTGACCGACGAAGACATGTTCCGCGCACTGCCCCCGGAAGCGGTGACGGTGAAGGTCGGCAGTTTCTCGCCGCAAGCCCGCTATACGCTTGGCTCGCAGGACGAGACCCTGCCATTCCTTCGCTCTTTGGCCGGCTACTTGCAGAGCGTGTAGAGCACGCCCGCGACCACCGCCGAGCCGATCACGCCGGCCACGTTGGGCCCCATGGCGTGCATCAGCAGGAAGTTGGTCGGATCGGATTCCAGCCCCACCTTGTTCGAGACGCGCGCCGCCATCGGCACCGCCGAGACGCCGGCCGAACCGATCAGCGGGTTGATCGGCTCCTTGCAGAGCTTGTTCATCAGACGCCCCATGAGGCAGCCGGCGCCCGTGCCGACGGAGAAAGCCACGAGACCCAGCGCGAGGATGCCCAGCGTCTCGGCATTGAGGAATTTCTCGCACGCCAGCTTGGAACCGACCGCGAGCCCCAGCATGATGGTGACGATGTTGATCAAGGCATTCGACATGGTGTCCGCGATACGGGCGACATTGGGGCCGACCTCGCGCGCCAGGTTGCCGAGCATCAATGCGCCGACCAGCGGCACCGCGCTAGGCAACAGCAGCGAGCAGAGCAGCAGCACGATCAGCGGGAAGCAGACCTTCTCCATCTTCGAGACCGGACGGAGCTGCTTCATCTTGATTTTTCGATCCGCCTCAGGCACCAGCCAGCGCATGATCGGCGGCTGGATGATCGGCACGAGCGCCATGTACGAGTAGGCCGCCACGGCGATGGCACCCAGCAGATTCGGCGCGAGCTTGGAGGTCAACCAGATGGCGGTCGGACCGTCCGCGCCGCCGATGATGCCGATCGAAGCCGCCTCTTTGAGGCCGAACTGGATCAAGTCCCCGGTCGCTTCCGAGAGGCAGAGGGCACCGAACAAGGCGACAAAGATCCCGAACTGAGCAGCGGCACCCAACAGGGCCGTGCGCGGGTTGGCGATCAGCGGGCCAAAGTCGGTCATCGCGCCCACGCCCATGAAGATCATGATCGGAAAGAGGCCGGTGCTGACGCCGAACTCGAAGAAGTAGTAGAGGAAGCCGCCCGGTTCGACCACCAGTTTCGTGACCGCGTCAACAACCGGCGGCGCGGTGACGCCCGAGTACGGCATGTTGGCGAGCAGGCCGCCAAAGCCGATCGGCAACAGCAGCAACGGCTCGAAGCCTTTCACGATCGCCAGATACAGAAGCCCCAAGCAAACCACAATCATGATGGCCTGGCCTACGCCGTACGGGAGTCCGCCAATCACCTTGATCTCATGCCCCGGCACAAACGCACCTTCAGGCGTGAGATACCCCTTGGTCAGATACTCCGGCGCGTCTTTAGCCATAAAACCCTGAATACCGGTAGTGGCGGCAAGCCCCTTGACCTTGGCCAACGTGTCACGCCAGGTCTCCTTTTGCCGCGTGGCGCTCGCAGCCGCATCCTGTGAAACCGCAGGGACGGCTTGGTGAGCAACAGTCGTCAGCGGCGCGTCCGCGTTAGCCTGCATGATGCCCAGTGTGAGTGCGGCCGCGCAGATCAGAAAGAGTGATTTCATTACGAATCCCCAAAAAAGGTTGAAAAGGTGGGCCGGGCCGCGCACAAAAACGTGGCGGCCCGCGGACACGTCAGCCGATCACAGCCAGCACATCACCGGTGTTGACCTTGTCAGTCTGGGCCACGTGAATCGCCTTCACGGTGCCGGCGCAGGGCGCGGTCACCGGCGTTTCCATCTTCATGACGTCCATCACGAGAATCTCATCACCCTCGGAGACGGTCACACCTTCCGACACGCTGAGGCGCAGGATCACACCGGGCACGGCGGCTTTGACCTCGGTCTCTTTGCCGCCTGCGGCGGCGGCCGGGGCGTTGGAGGCGGCAGGCGCGGCGGCGAGGCCGTCGTTCACACTCACCGCGTACTCCTTGCCGTTCACCAGCGCCTTGTCGCCCTTCAGTTCAACGCCGAACGCCTTGCCGTTGATCGTCACCGTATATCCGGCCGGCTTGGCGCCGCCGGCGGCCGGCGCGGCCTTGGCCGGAACGTTCTTGCGAATGCCGAGCTGCGCCTTGCCTTCGAGGAAGAGAATGCCCTTCTCCTGGCAGGCGGCGGCGATGAAGATGTTCTCCTCGGTCAACGGCAGGCCCTTGTCCGACAGCATCTTCTTAAAATAATCGATCGACTTCTTGGGGTCGGCGTCGTTGATCTCCAGCACCGTCCTGGTGGTGGGCGGCAGGCCAAGCTGCTCGGACGCGATCTTGACGATCTCGGGATCAGGCTCGACCGGCGTGCGGCCGAAATAACCGAGCACCATCTTGCCGTAGCCCGGCGCGATCTTCTTCCACGGCCCCTGCAGCACGTTGTTGAAAGCCTGCTGGAAGTAGAACTGCGAGACGGGCGTGACCGAAGTGCCGAACCCGCCGCGGCGCACGACCTCGGACATCGCCGCGATCATGTCGTTGTAGCGGTCCATCAGGTTGTTGTCGCGCAACATCTGGGTGTTGGCCGTGAGCGCGCCGCCAGGCATGGGGGACCAGGGGATCATCGGCTCGACCTTGGTGGCCTCCGGCGGGAGGAAATAATCCTTCATGCAGTCGCAGAAGACCCGCTCGGCCTCGCGTACCTTGTCGATGTCGATATCCAGTGTGTACTCGGAGCCGCGCAGCGCGTGCCACATGACGATCACGTCCGGCTGGCAGGTGCCGCCCGAGACCGGCGAAAGCGAGAGGTCGATCGTGTCCGCCCCGGCGTCCAGCGCCGCCTTGTAGGCGGTCACGCCGCAGCCGGCCGTCTCGTGCGTATGGTACTGGATGCGCACGTCGGCAGGCAGCATCTTGCGGGCGCGTTTGACGGTCTCGTAGACGTAGGCCGGGACGGAGGTGCCGGAAGCGTCTTTGAAGCAGACCGACTCAAACGGGATGCCCGCGTCGAGGATCTTGCGCAGCGTCTTCTCATAGAAATCCGGATCATGCGCACCGGTGCAGCCCGGGGGCAGCGCCATCATGGTGACCACCACCTGGTGCTTGAGTCCGGCCTCGTGGATGCAGCGGCCGGAGAAGATCAGGTTGTTGACGTCGTTCAGCGCGTCGAAGTTGCGGATCGTGGTGATGCCGTGTTTCTTGAAAAGCTTCGCGTGCAGGCGGATGACGTCCGACGAGGCGGAGTCGAGACAGACGATGTTCACGCCGCGGGCCAGCGTCTGGAGGTTCGCATCCGGACCGGCCACCTCGCGGAAACGGTCCATCATGTGGAACGCATCCTCATTGCAATAAAAATAGGGGGACTGGAACATCGCGCCGCCGCCGGCTTCGAAATAGGTGATGCCGGCCTCGCGGGCGGCCGCCACGGCGGGCATGAAATCTTCGGTGAGGACGCGGGCACCGTAAACGGACTGAAAGCCGTCACGGAAAGCGGTACACATGAAACTGACTCTTTTCTGGGCCACGGGATACTCCTTAGCTGTGGGTGGGTGAGAGGTTAGGT
>DAOTKE010000093.1:0-14300 GCA_035449085.1 Kiritimatiellia bacterium
ACGGAACATATTAACCTGTACGAACAAGATTAAGCAAGGCGGTTTTTGAAATCTTGATAGCCGAAGGCACGCACGGTGCGGAGTGTTCCGTCCGGCTCGCGTTGCATGATCGAGGGCAGGCGGATACCATTGAAGGTGTTGGTCTTGACCATGGTGTAGTGCGCCATGTCTTCAAAGATCACGCGGTCGCCGGGGCGGAGCGGCGTGTCGAACGACCAGTCGCCGATGATGTCGCCCGCGAGGCAGGTGGCGCCCGCGAGCCGCACGGTGTGTGCTTTGACGCCGGGATCGCAGCCGCGATCGGCAGCTGGTCCAGGTTCGGCCTGTCCCTGCCAATCGCTGTCGCGGAAGACACGCGGCCGGTACGGCATTTCCATCACGTCCGGCATGTGGCAGGCGCACGAGGCGTCGAGGATGGCGATCGGCATGCCGTTCTCCACGACATCCAGCACGGTGGCCACAAGCGTACCGGCGTTGAGGGCGCAGGCTTCGCCAGGCTCCAGATAGAGGGTCTCGATATTCGGATGACGCGCGCGAAACGCGTTGAGCGTGTCGCACAGCAGATCCAGGTCATATCCGGGCCGCGTGATGTGGTGCCCGCCGCCGAAATTGATCCAGGTGAGGCGCGGCAACAGGTCGCCGAAACGCTGTTCGATGGCCGCCAGCGTGCGCGCGAACGGCGCGGCGTCCTGTTCGCACAAGGTGTGGGCATGCAGACCGGTCACGCCCTGCAGCGATTCGCCGGCGAAGGCAGCACGGCGTATGCCGAGACGTGAGCACGGGGCGCAGGGGTCGTAGATTTCGGCGGCACCTTCGGAGTGTTCCGGATTGATGCGCAGGCCGCAGGTGGCGTCGCGTCCACATTCGGCCGCGACACGCTGAAACAGGCGGAACTGTGCGAAGGAGTTGAGGGTCACATGGTCAGCGAGCACCGCGATTTCGCGCATGTCGTCTTCCGAAAAGGCGGCGGCGAAAGCGTGCACCTCGCCGCCGAACGTCTCGCGGCCGAGACGCGCCTCATGGACGGAGCTGGCACAGCAGCCGTCCAGCACGTGCCGCATGCGGGGAAAGACGCTGAACATCGAGAAGGCCTTCAGCGCGAGCAGGATGCGGCAGCCGGAGCGGCGTTTGACCTCGGCCAGGATGGCGAGGTTACGTTCAATGGCGGCGATGTCTACGACGAAGGCTGGTGTGGGGTGGGAGAACATGGGGATGGAATAGGTGATAAGTGATAAGCAGGGGAGGAGGGAACTTTCAACGCTCAACGCTCAACGTTCAACGTTCAACGCTCAACTTTCAACGCTCAAGGGAGGAAAGGGTTTGGGCGAGGCGGGCGAGGAAGGCGTCGAGCAGCGAGGCCATGATTGGCAGGGTTTGGCGGGTCTGTTCGATCACCTCCTCGTGCGACAGGTGCGGGCCACTGATGCCGGCCGCCATGTTGGTGACGCAACTCAGGCCGGCGGTGCGCAGTCCGGCGGCGTTCGCGACGGTGGCCTCGGGTACCGTAGACATGCCGACCGCGTCGGCGCCCATGCCGGCATAGGCGCGGATCTCGGCCGGGGTCTCGTAGCCGGGGCCGGAGGTGAAGGCATAGACACCATCAGAAAGGGCCGCGCCGGTATCATGTGCAGCTTTACGCAACAGGTCGATGAGCACTGGCGAATAGACTTGAGACTGGTCAGGAAAACGCGGCCCCCAGCCGGGCACAACCGGCCCGATGAGCGGCGAGATGCCGACGGTGTTGATGTGGTCGCGGATGACCATCAGGTCGCCGGGGGCGAGTGAGGGTGAAATGCCGCCCGAGGCGTTGGTGATCAGCAGGTTTGGGGTGCCCAGGCGACGCAGCAGTTCGACCGGCAGCACGACTGGCCCCCAGCCTTCGCCCTCATACCAATGGCGGCGACCCAGGAAAGCCGCGACGCGCAACCCGTGACGGTCGAAAAGCAGAAACTCGCCGGCGTGTCCGACCACCGTGCTGGCACCGAGTCCAGGGATGTCGCGGTAGGGCAGGCGCAGCAGCGGCGTGTCGATGGTCAGGGCCTGGCTCCAGCCCGAGCCGAGGATCAGGCCGCAGGCAGGCGGCTTGTCGCGGCAGAGGCCGGGCAGCGCGGCTGCGGCGGCGTCAAAAAAAGCAGGGGTCATGCGGGGCCCTCCAGAACCGCGAACTTCGGGTCCGTGAAGGTGACGCGGCCTTCACACACCGTCAGCACGGGCCGGGCGTGCAGCGTCCAGCCGGCGAACGGTGTGTTGCGCGAGAGCGAGCGGAACGTGTCCGGCTCGACGCGCCACGGGCTCCGCGGGTCGATCACCACGAGATCCGCGAGCACGCCTTCCGCAAGGGAAGGCGCGGGGCGGCCCAGCAGCGCGGCGGGGCCGGTGGTCCAGCGGGCGGCCCACGTCAGGGGGGGGAGTCCCTCTTTGAGGACCATGACTTCCCAGGTGACGCCGATCGCGGTCTCAAGCCCGATGATGCCGAAGGCGGCCTTAAGGAACCCGCGCGTCTTGGTCTCGGCCGTGTGGGGCGCGTGGTCGGTGGCAAAGAGCGTCAGCGTGCCGTCCAGGATGCCGTCGCGGATGGCCCGCACGTCATCGTGGTTGCCGAGTGGCGGGTTCATGCGGTAGTGGCCGTCGTCGCCGGGGATCTCCTCGGCGGCGATCGCGAGATGGTGGGGCGTGGCCTCGCCCGTGACCGGCAGGCCTTCGTCGCGCGCGGCGCGGATGGCTGCCACTGAACCGGCGCACGAGACGTGCTGGATGTGCGTGGCGCAGCCGGTCTCGCGGCAGAGCCGGATGTCGCGCAGGACGGCCGCGGCCTCGGCCTCAGGCGGAAAGACCGGCAGGCCCAGGCGACGCGCCGCCGGACAATCGCGGATGACGCCGCTTTTGGCGAGCGACGGCACGACCGCGTGGTCCATGACCGCTTTACCGAGTCGGCGGGCGCGGGCCATCGCGTCGCGCATGACCGCGTCGTCATCGACCATCGCGCCGTCGTCCGTGAAGGCGACGGCACCGGCGGCGGCGAGGGCTTCGAGATCGGCAACCTCGCGACCTTGGCGGCCTTTTGAGATACAGGCGGCAGGCAGGATCTGGACCGGCAGATCATCCTCGACCTGCTCGCGCACCCAGGCGGGTGTGTCGCCGGCCGGCACAGTGTTGGGCATGGTCACGACCCGCGTGAAGCCGCCGGCGGCGGCAGCGGCGGCACCGGTGCGGCGCGTCTCGGCGGCCGCGTTGCCCGGATCGCGGAAGTGGACGTGGACGTCCCAGAAACCCGGCGCGACCAGCAGGCCGTCGCCGTCGATGCGCGGCACGTCTACGGGAGGGACGCGGCATGGCTGGATCATCCCGTCGCGGACATAAAGGTCAGTGGGCTCATCCCGTCCGCATGCGGGGTCAAGAATCCGGACATTTTGAAGGTAAAACGAGGTCATAACGCAGTCAGTGTACGGGGTACGTGAGAAAAATGCAATCGCGCAAAAAAATGCGGCAAGACGCGGGCGCATCCCTGATTCATTTGTCCGTTGAGAATCCGGTTTCCGGGTTTCAAGTTGTGGTGTCGCTGGGAGTACAGGCATCCTGCCAGTACGTTTGAATGACAGGCTGGAAGCCTATCCCCCCAGTGTGATCTCTGCACGCCAAGTCAATGGATCAGGGATGCGCCCCCACGGCGTCGGCTACGGCTCGCTCGGGCATGTCGCGGACGGCACGCCGCTGACCTACACCATGTTTAAACCTGTCGGAGTTTCTCGGCGAGCCGCTCTTTGATCAGCTTCGGGTTGGCCTTGCCCTGCGAGGCCTGCATGACCTGCCCGATCAGAAAGCCGGTGGCCTTGCCGACGCCGTTGCGGACATCCGCCAGCGCGGCCGGATGCGCGGCCAGCACCTGGTCGATCAGCGCGTCGATCACGCCGGTGTCGGAGATCTGCCGGAATCCGCGCGCGCTGACGATCTCATCGGCCGAAGACTCGCACTCGAACAACGCCACAAGCACCTCGCGTGCCGCGTTGGCGTTGATCTCGTCGCGCGCCAGCAACGTCAGCAGGCCGGCCAGCCGTTCCGGCGTCACGGACGATGCGCTGAGATCCTGGCCGCGCTCCCTGACCGCCGGCAGCACCTGCGTGGCGATCCAGTGCAGGGCCATCTTGGCCGTCACGCCGTGCGCGGTCAACGCCTCGAAATAGGCGGCCACATGCGCATCCGCACTCAGAAAAGCCGCGTCTTCGGCGCTGACGCCCTGCTCCTTGACCAGCCGCTCGGCCTTGGCCGCCGGCATCTCCGGCAGACGCGCCCGCAGCGCCTCGATCCAGGCGGGCGTCAGCGCGATCGCCGGCACCGAGGGATCCGGCACGCAGGGCCCCTCGAATTTGGCGCGCATCGGGATCGTCGTCTTCTTGTCCGGATCCCACAGCCGCGTGTGCAGCACCAGCGCCTCACCCGCCTGCACCGCCGCGATCTGCCGCGCGATCTCAAAGGCGATGGCATCGCCCACGTGGCGCACCGAGTTCATGTTCTTGACCTCGACCTTGGTGTTCATCTGGCTGCTGCCGCGCGGCCGCACCGAGATGTTGGCGTCCACGCGCATGGTGCCGTTCTCCATGCTGCACTCTGAAGCCCCCACGTAACGCACCTGCGTGCGCAACGCCTTGAGAAACTCCATCGCCTCGTACGGCGTGCGGAAATCCGGCTCCGTGACGATCTCCACCAGCGGCACGCCGGCGCGGTTGAAATCAACCAGGCTGATCGGCTGACGCCCCTCCAGCTCGTGCACCAGCTTGGCGACGTCCTCCTCCATGTGGATGTGGTGGATGCGCAGCGCGCGCGCCTCGCCCCGCTCGTTGGCGACTGTGATGCCGCCGCCGCGCGACAGCGGCAGATGCACCTGCGAGAGCTGGTAGCCCTTCGGCAGGTCGGGATAGTAGTAAACCTTCTGGTCGAACGCGCTCAGCGGCTGCAGCTCCGTGCCGAGCCCCAGGCAGAGCAGCGCCGCCTTCTCCAGCGCCGCCTGGCTCAGACGCGGCGCGGCACCCGGCAGCCAGAGGCAGGTCGGGCACGTGTTGGCGTTCGGCTCATCGCCAGGCCGGTTCGGGCAGTCGCAGAACAGCTTCGTGGCACAGTTGAGTTCGACGTGGATTTCCAATCCGATGACCGCTTCAAAGTCCATGATTAGTTCCTCTCCTGGCACAGAGCCGCAAGCGTCTCGCCCAGCGCGATCAGCCGCGCATCGCCGAGCCGCGGCCCGACCAGTTGCAGCGCGCCGCACGCGCCCGCCGCCGGCAGCGCCAGCGCGGGCAGCCCCGTGACCGAGGCCAACCGTGTGGCCGCGAACGGCGCACACGCCTGCGCGAGCGTGGCCGCCGCATCTTCCGGCACCGTGTCGGCCAGCGGCAGCGCCAGCGCGTCGACCTCCGACACGAACCGCTGCGCCGCCGCCGCCAGCCGCGCCCGGATGCGGCAGGCATTCTCATAGGCGGCGTAGCGCTCGAACTGAAAGAACGCGCCTTGAATCAGGAAGCTCTTGACGCGGAGCCCGAATGCCGCTCCGCGCGCGCCCAGATACATGTCGTTCCAATTCTTAGCGCCCGGCGGACGGCGTCCGTAGCGCACCGAATCGTAACGGCCCGCACAGGACGATGCCTCCACGGAGCCGACGATCATGTGAACCAGTGCGAACAACTCATACTCCGGCAACGGCAACTCGCGCACCGTGACACCCGCCGCAGCCAGACGGGCAAGCGCGGCGCGGAACCCCGCCGCCTGCCCGGCGGGCAGGCCGTCCAGAGCCTGCGGGATCACGCCGAGCGTGACGTCGCGCACATCGGCCGGCAACGGGGCCGGCGCTGGCGGCGGCGTCTCATCAAGCGTAAAGTCGCGCCCGTCCGGCCCGCCCAGTGTCGCGAGCAGCGTGCGCAGTGTACCGCACGAGCGCGCGAGCAGGCCGCAGCGCTCCATCGAAGGGATCAGGCCGATGAGGCCGAGCCGAGAAACCAGACCGACGCTCGGCACCAGTCCGAAAGCACCGGCGCGCGCGGCGGCCACGCGACACTCGCCCATCATGTCCAGCACCAGTTCGGCGTCGGCGGCTCCACTGCGGACCGCCGCGCCGGCCTGGCTGCCGTGCAGTCCGAAGCCGAACTCGCTGGCGCGCGTCAGGCCGGTCAGCACGGCACCGGCCTGGCGCAGACGCTGCGCGACCGTCGCGTCCTCGAGCGCGGTGAAGCCGGCCAGCGCCGCCGAACCGGCGTCGGTCGGCCAGCCGGCCACCGAGACCGTGGGCTGCAACGCGACGCGCGTACCGTGGAGTGGGCCGTCCGGAACAGTCGGCGCGGGATCGGGATTTTCAAAGAGAGCGATCGGGGGCATGGCAGATTCCTTTGTTGACGGTGGGACGCGGCGGTCACTCCAGCACACTGGCGACTTTAAAGTAGGAGCCCTTCACAGCCGGGGCATTTTTGAAAAGCTGCCCCGCTTCGGCCAGAGGCGAACGGCGCGCCTCGGTGCCGGGCCGGGTGCGGTTGGTGACCGGTGCGACCGAGCGGATCGGCTCCTCCGTGCCGGCGTGTATGTTCGCCTGTTCGGCCAATGCCTGAGCCTGAGCGAGCACGGCCTCCATGACCGGCCGTTCCTGCTCGCTGACACCGATACGCGACACCCAGGAGACACGGTCCACGAGATCCTCCTGAGCCTCGGTGCCCGGCAACGCGGCGGAGCCGCCCAGATCGAGCAGCCCCAACTCGGCGAGCTGTTCACGCTTCACGGCTGAGGGTGCGCCGGTGAGCGGACAGGCCGCGCTGCGGTTCTTGGGGAAGGCGATCACTTCACGGATCGAGGGCGTTTGCAGAATCATCGAGACCAGGCGGTCCATGCCCAGCGCCAGGCCGCCGTGCGGCGGCGCACCGAAATCGAAGGCGCGCAGGAAGAAACCGAACCGCGCCTGGATCTCATCGTCGCTCAGCCCCAGTGCGGCGAAGATCTTGCGCTGCACGGCACGGTCGTGGATACGGATGCTGCCGCCGCCCAGCTCTTCGCCGTTCATGATCAGATCGTAAGCGCGCGAACGCAGGCTCAGCAGCTCCTCGACGTTCGACGGATCGAAATCGGTCCGGTGCGGTGCCGTAAAGGGATGGTGTGTCGAGGTCACGCCGCCCTCGTCCGTCGGCTCGAAGAGCGGGAAGTCGGTGACCCAGACAGGGCAAAAGGTGCCGGCCGGGATGAGGCCCAGCCGGTTGGCCAGGTGCAGACGCAGGTTGCCGAGCGCGGAGGCAACCACGCGGACAGAAGGATCAGCGACCATGATGAGCACGTCGCCATCCTCGACCTCGAAGCGCCGGCGCAGCTCATCCAGCTCCTGCGCGCTGAAGAACTGCACGATGTTGGATTCCAGCGCACCGTTTTCCGCGCGCATCCAGGTCATGCCCTTGGCGCCGAAAGAGGGCGCGATCTCCTTGGCATATTCATTCTGCAGCACGTTCTTGCTGAGCCGTTCCGACTGCCCTTTGATGTTGAGCCCCTTGATGCAGCCGCCGCGCTGCAGGATCTGCCGGAAGATGGCGTAGCGCGTCTGCGTGAAGACGTCGGTCACATCGACAAACCGCAGGCCGAAGCGCAGGTCGGGCTTGTCCGAGCCGGTCGTGTCCATCGCCTCGGCATAAGTCATGCGCGGGAAAGGCCGCTGCAAGGTGATGCCGCCGATGGAGAAGAGCCGGACGGTCAGTTCTTCGATCAGCGCGTAAAGGAACTCCTCGTCGATGAATGACGCCTCGAGATCGAGCTGGGTGAACTCCGGCTGGCGGTTCGGGCGCAGATCCTCGTCGCGGAAGCAGCGCGCGAGCTGGAAGTAGCGTTCGAGTCCTCCCACCATGAGGAGCTGTTTAAAGAGTTGGGGCGACTGCGGCAGCGCGTAGAAGTTCTTCGGGTGAACGCGGCTGGGCACCAGATAGTCGCGGGCACCTTCGGGCGTGCTGGCGGTCAGCATCGGAGTTTCGATCTCCAAGAAGCCCCTCTCGTCGAGGAAGCGGCGCACACCCTGAAAGATGCGGTGGCGCATCGTCAGATGCTCGCGCATGGACGGACGGCGCAGATCCAGATAGCGGTACTGCAGGCGCGTGTCTTCAGCCACGGCATCGGCGGCGGCGGCCGCGCCGGCGACCATCGCCTTTTCAGAGATCGCGAAGGGCAGGGCGTCCGATTCTGCGAGCACGGTCAGTTCGCTGGCCATCAGCTCGAGCGTGCCGGTCTCGATGTTGGGGTTTTCGGTGCCGGCCTGGCGTCGCACCAACGTGCCGCGCACGGCGATGCAGAACTCGGCGCGCAGCGTGGCGGCGCGTTCGCAGACTTCGCGCGGCGCGACCTTCGGGCTGAAGACCACCTGAAGGATGCCGCTGCGGTCTCGCAGGTGGATGAAGAGCAGCCCGCCGTGGTCGCGGAAAGCATCAACCCAGCCGGCCAACAGGGGCGACTGCCCGACATCCGCCTCAGTCACCTGCCCGCAGAATACCCGTTCGTGAAACACCATACGCCTCAGCCTTTCTGGAGAACCCGACCCGTTCCGGGAACTTGAATCCCAGACTCGTGCCAGACAACCTGAACAGTAACAAAATTGTTTGGGTGTCACAAGGTTCAGGACTGTGCTCCAGCGGGCGGGCGTCCTAATTGCACAGATCCTGGCGGCGGTGATCCGGCAGCGCGTCGAACCAGGCGTTCAGGAGCGGGAAGCCGTGGCGGACGAGCTGGAGCTGGGGCCGCCCGCTCCTTATCGCGCCATCCGGCAACTTCGCAACTCGAAGATTTTTTGATTTGGAACCGCTGGACATGCATGAAAACTATTGCGCCCGGGACTTGCAACCGGCGGCGGATCAGGTAAGATAATCCGCTCAATAGCCAGTCTGCGGAAGGCGCGGGCGGTATACAAGGACGTAGGATCATGCAAAACATCGACTGGGCCGGTTTGGGTTTCAAGTACATGGATACACACTGCCACATCCGGTATGTGTGGCGCGACGGCGCGTGGAGTGAAGGCGAGCTGGTGAAGGAGCCGTATCTGAAGATGCACATCGCGGCCTCTTGCCTGCACTATGGGCAGGAGGCGTTTGAAGGCCTCAAGGCGTTCCGTTGCAAAGATGGCAAGATCCGCATTTTCCGTCCGCACGCCAATGGCGAGCGGATGTTCAATACGGCCCGTCGGACCTGTATGGCGCAAGTGCCGGTAGAGATGTTTGTCGACGCGGTCAAGCGTGTGGTCAAGGCTAATGAGGATTTCGTGCCGCCGTACGGCACGGGCGGCTCGATGTACATCCGTCCGCTGCTGGTCGGCACCGGCCCGCAGATCGGCGTCGCCCCGGCCGGCGAGTATACTTTCCTGGTGATGGTCATGCCGGTGGGGCCCTACTATAAGGGCGGGCTCAAGCCGGTGCGCGCGCTGGTGGTGGACGAGTATGACCGCGCGGCTCCCAACGGCATGGGTGACGTGAAGGTCGGCGGCAACTACGCGGCGAGCCTTTACGCGCACGAGTCGGCCAAGCGCGCGGGGTATCCCGTGGAGCTCTATCTGGACGCCAAGACCCACACCTACATCGAGGAGTTCGCGACTTCCAATTTCATCGGTATCACCAAGGACGGCAGGTACGTCACGCCCGACTCGCACTCGGTGTTGCCTAGCGTGACCAACAACACGCTCAAGCAGATCGCGGCCGATCTGGGCATGAAGGTCGAAGTGCGTCCGATCCCGTTCGACGAGGTGAAGACGTTCGTCGAGGTCGCGGCGTGCGGCACGGCGGTGGTCGTCACCCCGGTGTGCGAGATCACGCGCGGCGACACGGTGATTACGATCAGCGACCCGGACACCTGCGGCCCGGTGCTGCAGAAACTGTACGACACGGTGCAGGGCATCCAGTACGGCCTGCTTCCGGATGCGCACGGCTGGTGCGTCGAAATCTGACGCGCTCCGGTCTGTGAGCGAAATCACGTACGCGGAGAGATGGCATGCCGGTTGTGCGCAGACGGTTTTTGCAGATGGCGGCGGTCGCCGGCGCGGCAACGGCCGTCCGTTCGGGGCATGCGGCCGTTGATCCGCAGCCGACGGCGCAGCGTCTGCGGGGCGGATTCGCGCTCGACGGGGAACGCATCCGGATCTTCAGCGCGGCCGTGCGTAAGCCACTGAAGATCATGGTGGTCGGTGATACGCATCTCTTTTTGGATGATGCGCGCGGCGAGCCCTATCGGGCCTACAGCGGACGGATGGCGAAAGCCTACAACACGACGAAGCATGTGGTGACCGGTGCGCCGACGACACCGCAGGATTGTTTTGAACAGACACTGTCGCGCGCCCGTGAGGAGCGCGTCGCGTTGTTGGTGCTGGCGGGTGACATTCTGAGTTTTCCGTCTGAAGCCGCCGTCGAGTGGGCGCATGCGCGTTTACAGGCGTCTGGCGTGCCTTATCTGTATATTGCGGGCAATCACGACTGGCGTTATGAAGGCATGGAGGGAACCAGCCACGCGCTCCGCCAAACCTGGACGATGCGCCGCCTTGCGCCCCTGTATCAGGGACGCCATCCACTGATGGCGGCAATTGAGGTGGGCGGGTTGCGCGCCGTGGTGATTGACAACTCGACCTATGAGATTCTGCCGGAACAGGCGGCTTTCTTCCGGGAGCAGGTGGCTAGCGGTGCGCCGCTGGCGCTTTTCATGCATATTCCGCTCTACGCGCCGGGCCGCGCCGTCGGGTTCGGATGCGGCCATCCCGACTGGAATGCTGCGCACGATAAGCACTGGCAGACCGAACGACGTATGAAGTGGCCTGAGTCCGGCCACACGCCGACCACGCTGTCGTTCAGGCGCGAGGTGTTTGCCGCGCCAAACATGCTTGGCGTGTTTGCCGGCCACATCCACACGCCTTCGCTTGATTGCGTAAACGGTATTCCGCAGATCGTCACAGCCGCCAATGCAGCGGGTGGATGCGTCGTCGCCGAATTTTTTTCTCTGTGAGGCTGACGCCGAAAATGAACAAAATCCAATGGCGGCAGTTATGGAAAGGGAGGGGCTGTTATGAGGGTTATTCGGGTGGCCGCGACGGTTTGCGCGGCGATCGTGGCGTGTGACGCTGACGCGGCAAAGCAACTGGTGGTGACCAACAATTACAACGGCGTCAAGGTGGCCGTCAATTATGACAAGAGCCGCATCGCGCCGTACACGCTCGAAGATCCGCTCACGTTTGTGGACGGACGCAAGGTCAAGGACCGCGCCGACTGGCGGGCACGCCGCGAAGAGATCCTCGGGATTTTCGCGAGAGAGATGTATGGGGTTGAGCCACCGAAGCCAGAAGCGCTCATCACCGATCTCGTGGACGAGAAGATCACGGCGGCGGGGTATGCGATACGCCGTCAGTACAAGATGTCTTTCAAGGCGGACCGCACCGGGCCCTGTATCAGTTGGATTATCTGGATCCCGCGCTGGGAGAAGAAACCGGTGCCGGTCATCAGTTTTCTGAACTATCGCGGCAATCATGAGCTTGTATTTGACAAGGACATCCCCGTACAGCAGGGCTGGACGCGTTCCGGGCCCAAGACGGACGGGAACCGTTCATCGGAGCGGACGCGCGGTCTTATGCAGGATCCGAATGCCGACAGTATTTTTCCGCTGGCGATGATTATCGCGCGTGGCTACGCAGTGATGAGCGCGTGTTACTGCGAGGTCTCGCCGGATCCGCGCTTCAACGAGAAGCCCCCGTACGATCAGAAAACATTTGCCTACACCGGAGTTTTCGATCTTTGGGGCAAGCGGGATGAGAGCCGCACGGACAACATCACGGCGCTCGGGGCGTGGGCGTGGGCGTTGTCGCGCGGGCTGGATCTCGCCGGGCGTATCCCTGAAATCGACGCGAAACGGAGTGTCGTCACCGGCTGCTCGCGGCTCGGTAAGGCCGCGCTGCTCGCAGCCGCGCGCGACGAGCGTTTCGCCGTTTGCGTGCCCAATCAGTGCGGTGGCGGAGGCGCATGTCTTGCCAAGCGGGATTACGGCGAAAACGTCGCTACGGAGATCAACGCCTTCACGCATTGGTATTGCCGCGCCTACGACAAGTACGCGCCCGATCCTGCGAAGCTGCTCACCTTCGACCAGCATCTGCTGCTCGCCTGCGTGGCACCGCGTCCGCTTTTGATCGAGGGTTTCGACACGTCGCCGTGGATGGACACGGAGGGTGAGTACCTCGCCTGCAGGGCCGCCGCGCCGGTCTGGACGTTCCTCGGCGCGGGTTCGATGCCTGATGTCCCGTATCCGGACAACTACGATCTCTCCGCCGTCGGTGAGTCCTTAGGCTATGTGCGCCGCAGCGAGGAACACGGCATCTCCGGTTACGACTGGAAGTGGATGCTCGACTTCGCTGATCGCGCTTTCAGGAAATAAAGGCAGGTCAGGATCGGGACGGCAGAGACGAGCGTGCAGATGATGGCCGGGGGCAAGCAAACGCTTGCCCCCGTTGCTTCGCGCAGACGTGGGACGGCGGCCTCGCCGTCCGGACAGCCAGGACGGCCAGTCCTTCTACCTTTTGCTGCGGCTTGCCGCCGCTTCGGGAAGTGCGAGCAAGCTCCCGCATCACAAGCACGCGTATGATTCGCGTGTCCCCAGGCGATGATGAACGTCTGGGAATGATGATTCAGGAGGCAAGAAAATGCAATTTACAGTTGACTGTTTTTGCTATATTCCTCCACACTGTTAATACCAACTGTTGGCATGTGAATATTTTCGGGTTGCCTGATGGAGGGTGGTGATTGTGTTTGGAAGTTTGTCCTGATAAATCCAAAGAAAGGATTGTCATGAAAAAGCTTCTGTTCATGATGTTGGTGCTGGCCGGCGGCGGGTGGGCTCTAGCTCAGAACACTTATATCGAATTCTCGGGACTCATGCGTGGCAACTATGACGTGCCGGCCGAGGCGTGGCGCTTCATGATTGGCGATAACTACGCATGGAAGTGGTTCGAGGATTGCTGTTTCACTGCGACGGCCAGCAACGTGGCCTTCATGCAGGGTAAGGATCATTCGAAACTCATCTTGAAGTCCGGCACGGGCGGGTTGGCGACGCCTTACCTGAAAGGGTTCAGCAAGACCGGGGTGTACAGTGATCACCGGCTGTACTGCGACGGCGCGTTCACGATCGCCTATGACGGGACGGATATTGTCGAAGGCGCCTGTGATATCGAGGTGGACGTGGAGTATCTTTCCGACACCACGGTCGGCTACATCAACGGCCAGATCTCCGCGCTGCACGACGGGCCGGAGCTCTCCGGCAATGACTTCGCGGCGGCGTTCAACAGCGAGCACGACAACAACCAGTGGCGCGCGACGATCGTGACGTTCAGCCCGACGCTCTTCAACGATCTTTTCGAGGCCACGATCCGCCTGGAGGCGCAGCCGGTCGCGCGGCATGTTGCGGCAGGAGCGCCGCAGGCGAGTATGCCGATGCCGTTGGCGGCGGCCTCCGCTGATTTCTATTTCGACGAGATCCTCGACGCGGGCGGCGGTCACGTCTGCGCGGTGCGCAAGGAGGGCGTCCCCGCAGGGATTTTGCCTGCGGACATCGCGCCGCAGTCGGTGACAGGATATTGGACGCTGGACACGACGCTGGTCGATTTCACGGCGCGGCTCTCGCTGGCGTACGACACCAACGCGATTCCCAATCCCGCCAAATTGCGCGTTTACCGGCGCAGCGACGCCGCCTCGCCTTGGGAAGCGGTCGAGGTTTCCGCTGTGACGGGGGGCGTGGCGACGGTGCTGAACGTGACGCAATTCTCAGACTGGATCGTGGCGCGTGACGCCAATGAGGAGGTGGCGCTGCCGGTGGACTTGCCTGGCAGTGTGACGCAGGCTGACCGCAGCATGTACGTGTCCTGGATCCTGAATAACCGGGACGCGTGGGGGCAGTCCGATTTCTCCGCCATGCCGGCCGTTGATTTCCTGGCCGCCTGGCTGGCGGGGGTGCGTCCTGCCGCCGGACTCGCCGCCGGGCTGGCTTTGAAGATCACGGCCTTCGAACCGGTTGTCGCTCAGCCGGTCGTGTCCAACGGCATGCCGCTCGCCTGGCGTGTCGATCCCGCGTCCAAACCCGCTGTGGCCCGCGTCACCGCCGAACTCCGCGCCGGCGCATCGCCGGTCAGCGGTCAGATCAACGGCAATCTGTCGATTCACACCGCCACGACGCTGGACGGGCCTTGGATAGCCGGCGTGGGACAGGTTGACGGTGATCCGCGCTTCACGTTCGACGCTGACGGCAGTGCGCCAAGCGAAGCTCGGCGCTTCTTGCGGGGTGAGAGT
>DAOTKE010000094.1:0-14029 GCA_035449085.1 Kiritimatiellia bacterium
CGTACGCCATGCGATCCCTCACCGCACAAAAACCGTTCAAATAAAAACGCCCTGAGGCCGAGGGTGTGCCATGCTCCGGCGGATATGCGCCGCTCAACAAAATGTCCTACGTGCGGCACGCCTTCCAGACCAAGAACTTCCGGCGCATGTACACGTCAACAGAGCTGGATTACGATGCCTGGCTGGAACGCAGCCAGTGTCCCGAGAACGACCGGCTCTGCCGCGACATGATCTGGTTGCCGCAAAACCTGCTGCTGGCGGAGCAGTCCGACATGGACGACATCGCCGCCGCCATCGCGAAGATCCACGCGAACGCTGGCAAACTGGCGAAGAAACAATGAGCATGCAAAACACGTTGGTCTTTGTGACGATTCTGACCGCATGTGTGGCATGCGGAGCGGAACTGAAGGTCGGGGTCGGGCGGATGGTGATCACGCCCGACACGCAGCCGGTCTGGCTGGCGGGCTACGCGGCCCGCACCGTGCCGTCCACGGGGATGATCCACCACGTGTGGGCCAAGGCGCTGGTGATTGAGGAAACCCCCGGCAAGCGGGTGGCGCTGATCACGGCGGATGTGCTCGGGCTGACGCGGGAGATCACGGCGGTCGTGTCGCAGCGGCTGAACGCGAAGTATGGGATTGAGCGGTCACGCATCTTCTTCAACTCGTCGCACACCCACTCGGGGCCGGTCGTTTGGCCGAACCTCAGTGTCTGCTGCGATTTCACGCAGGACAAGCTGCTGCATGTCGTGGGACAGAACCGGAAAATGACCGACAACATCATTGCGGCGGTGGACATGGCTGTGAGGGATCTCGCCCCGGCACGCCTGTCGGTCGGGTGGGGTTCAGCAGGGTTCGCGATCAACCGCCGGAAGCGCGCGATTGCGCCTGTGGACCACACCGTGCCGGTGTTGCGCATCGCGGCACCGGACGGCACGGTGCGGGCGGTGCTCTTCAACTACGCCTGCCACAATACGACGCTGACGGGAGGCAACCTCCTCATTAACGGCGACTATGCGGGCTTTGCCATGCTGGAATTGGAGGCGGCTTATCCCGGGGCGACGGTGCTCTTCGTGCAGGGGTGCGGGGCGGACCAGAACCCCGACCCGCGCGGCACGGAGGCGCATGCGCGGAAGTATGGCAAGGAGCTGGCGGACGCGGTCAAGGCCGTGCTGGCGGGCGGGATGAAACCGGTGGGCGGTCCGGTCCGCACCGGTTTCGCGGAGACGCGGCTGGATTTCCCCCCGTTTGACGTGGAGGTGTACCGCGCGGAGCTGGTGGGCAATGACAAGTTCCGGCAGCGCCGCGCGCAGTTGATGCTGGAGGCGTACAATTCCGGCAATCCGATCCGGTCGATCCCGTATCCGGTTCAAGCCTTGCGTTTCGGGGAGGGGCTTACCCTGCTTTTTTTAAGCGGGGAGGTCGTGATCGATTATGCGTTAAGGGCCAAGCGTGATTATGCCGGTGAGAACCTGATTGTGGCGGGGTATTGTAATGAAGTGCCGTGCTATGTGCCCTCCCTGCGCGTGCTGCAGGAAGGCGGTTACGAGGCGGACGAAAGCATGGTTTACTACGGTCAGCCTGGGCCTTTCACGGAGACGGTCGAAGGGACGGTCTTCGACGCGATCAAAGCGGTTCTGCGCGATGTGGGCGTCACGAATGAGTAGTAGGCGGTGCCCGCGTTCAGGCGGTTTCATGAAGGGTGAGGTGTCTCAAAACAAACACACCCGTTTGTGCCTCTTCGATCAAGCCCGCATTCTGATAACCTTCTCATGGCAATATTAGCTCCCGCTTCAGGCCAACTTCTCGTCCATGTAAAAGGCAGCGCCAGTCTTACGTTGTATCGGCCTGCAGGTACAAACCGTGTAAGCGTCTCACGAACCCCATCTTTCGCGTGCCCCGGCGTTTGTTGATACCGGCGGCCGGAAAGGAACCGATGTCATCATGGAAGGGACGCAAACGAGTTGGGCTGACCGGCGGGCGACGGCGCGGGCGACATGGCCCGCGATCATCGGTGATTTTGAGGCGAGCGGGGAGACGAGCGCGGGCTGCGGGTCTGGCAGTTCCGGTACTGGCTGAAATCGACAACAACCCGGCCGAGAACGCGATCCGCACCATCGCCCTCGGACGCAAGAACTGGCTCTTCATCGGAGACCGCGAGGCCGGCCGGGCCGCCGCCAACCTTTTGACGATCATCACGACCTGCAAGAACGCCGGCGACGATCCCTACGCCTGCCTGCTCGACGTGATGCGGACGGGAACGGGAACGAGTGCAACAAAGGGACAGGTATGGATTTATCTTGGCGCAATCAGACTACGGCCCTCAACCCCTCAGACCCACAGGCCGGTGCCGTCGAAATGCAGCAGCTTGCCCCGGTTCCTGCCCGGTTCGTGAAGACGAACACCCGCCCGTCCGGCCGCATCACCTTCACGATGTGTGTGTTCATGCCGCGCTATAGCACGGCCATCAAAACGCGGCTAGGAGGTCAAAGTTAAGCCGCTTCTGGCACATAAATATCATGTGCCCGATCTCGTTACGCGCGAGTCGCTATTAATTTCTCAGGCGTCAGGCATACGTCGGGCCGGAAGGCCTGCCAGACGTGCGGACTGCTGGACGGGATCTGCAGGCGGATATCCGCGTAGTCGCTCTCAGACAGCAGCGGATCCACGCGTGTGGTGCGGAACTGGTGCGCCACGCCGGACCTGGCAATCAACGCGACGCTGTCACGCAAGGCCGCGGTGTCACAGGCCGGCACGCCGGTCAGTGCCGCGTAACGCGCCCACGGCGCTTTCATATCCATCGCCACGTAATCGAGCAGGTGCTCGGCAAACAGGGTACGCAACACCGCCGGGCGCGAGCCGTTGGTGTCGAGTTTGATATGCAGTCCGAGTGCGCGGAGTCGGCGCAGAAAGGCCGGCAGATCGGCATGCAGGGTCGGCTCGCCGCCGGTCACCACCACGCTGTCGACGCGCGCGCGGCGCGAGGCAAGCGTTTCGATGACAGCTTCCGTATCGCACACGGCCGCACCGCCGCACGGCTCGGCCGGCACGAGATGCGGATTGTGGCACCAGGGACAACGGAAGTTGCACCCCTGCGTGAAAAGCACCGAGGCCACGCGCCCCGGGTAGTCGCAGAGGCTGAGCGGGACAAAGCCGGCGAGTGTCATCGGACGGCAGCCTGTGCCACCCGGTATGTTTTGCGCTGGTGGAACTCGTTCTGCTTGCCCGCGTTCCACTGCTGGATGGGCCGGATGTACCCCACCACGCGCGAATAGACTTCGGTGTTCCGTCCGCAATGCGGGCAGGCGTGGACGTCACCGGCCAGGTAGCCGTGCGTCTCGCAGATGCTGAAGGTCGGCGTCAGTGTGAAGTACGGCAGCCGGTAGTTCTGGCAGACCATGCGCACGAACGCCTTGACCGCCTGCGGGTCACTGATCGCCTCGCCGACAAAGGCATGCACCACGGTGCCGCCGGTGTATTTGGTCTGGATCTCGTCCTGCAGGTCAAGGACACGCAAAATGTCGTCGCTGTAGTTGACCGGAAGCTGGGTCGAGTTGGAGTAGAAGGGCTCGCCCTCGCCGCCGGCCGTGATGATGTCGGGATAGAGCTTCCTGTCGAGCCGGGCGAGGCGGTAGGTCGTGCCCTCGGCCGGCGTGGCCTCCAGATTATAGTAGTTGCCGGTCTGCTCCTGGTAGTCGGCCAGGCGCGCGCGCATGAAATCCATCACGGTCAAAGCGAAAGCGCGACCGCGCTCGCTGCCGATATCCTCGCCGAAGAGGTTGAGGCAGGCCTCGTTGAGGCCGACCAACCCGATGGTTGAGAAGTGGTTCTGCCAGTAGCAGCCGAAGCGTTCGAACACCTGGCGCAGATAAAACTTGGTGTAGGGATAGAGATCCTGCGCGGTGAACTTCTCCAGGACCTTCCGCTTGATCTCGAGGCTGTTGCGGGCAATCGTCATCAGGCGGTCGAGACGTTCGAGGAAATCCTGTTCCGACTTCGCGAGGTAGCCGATCCGCGGCATGTTGATCGTGACCACGCCGATCGAGCCGGTCTGCGGGTTGGCGCCGAAGAGGCCGCCGCCGCGACGGTTCAGCTCACGCGTGTCGAGGCGCAGACGGCAGCACATCGAGCGGGCGTCGTCCGGGCTCATGTCGGAGTTGACGAAATTCGCGAAGTACGGGATGCCGTACTTGGCCGTGACCTCCCAGAGCTTCTCCAAGCCGGGGCGGTTCCAGCCGAAGTCTTTGGAGATGTTGTAGGTCGGGATCGGGAAGGTGAAGACGCGCCCCTTGGCGTCGCCCTCGGTCATGACCTCCAGAAACGCGGTGTTGATCATGTCCATCTCGTGCTGGAAATCGGCATAGGTTTCCGGCATCTCCTTGCCGCCGATAATCACATGCTCGTTCGCCAGCGTCGACGGCGCGATCAGATCCATCGTCAAGTTGGTGAAGGGCGTCTGGAAGCCGACGCGCGTCGGCACGTTGACATTGAAGATGAACTCCTGCAGCGCCTGCTTGACCTCTTTGGGGCCGAGGCGGTCATAGCGCACGAAGGGCGCCAGCAGCGTGTCGAAGCTGGAGAAGGCCTGCGCGCCGGCGGCTTCGCCCTGAAGCGTGTAGAAAAAGTTGACGATCTGGCCCAGCGCGGTGCGGAAATGCTTGGCCGGAAGGCTCTCGGCCTTGCCGGCGACACCCTTGAAGCCGCTGCGCAGGAGATCCTGCAGATCCCAGCCCACGCAGTAGACGCTGAGCTGGCCCAGGTCATGCAGATGAACCGCGCCGTTGTCGTGCGCCTCGCGGATCTCGGCGGGATAGATCTTATTGAGCCAGTAGACCTTGCTGACCTCGCTCGAGATGTAGTTGTTGAGCCCCTGCAGCGAGTAAGCCATGTTGGAGTTCTCGCGCACGCGCCAGTCCGCCCGGCCGAGATAGCTGTCGATCAAGTCCACATCCGCCTTGCGCACCATCTCGCGCATGCGCGCGTGCTGCTCGCGATAGATGATGTACGCCTTGGCCGTGCGGCGGTACGGCGAGGCCAGCAGCACCTCCTCCACAATGTCCTGCACGCTCTCCACCGTGAGACTCAGGGTGTCCTGCAGCGAATGGATCAGCGTCATCACCTTCAGCGCCAGGCGCCGCGCCTCTTCCGCCGCGAACTCGCCGGTCGCCTCGCCTGCCTTCTGAATGGCCGCGACAATCTTCTGGGGCTCGAATGTCTCGATCCGCCCGTCCCGTTTCTGAATACGAAGGATCCAATCCTGCTGCACCCATTCATTCATGCCTGAAACCTCCAAAATAAATCGACTGTCAGATGTTCCTCTTAAGAATGGCCCGCATGCGCACATGCCCGGCAAAGAATGACAGTTACTATATGTAGATCCCACGTTTTATGCAACCACAAAATGTTGCGGTCTGAAAATTTTCCATTCCCGCAGAGACCGGAACATGATACTCTTTGAAGAAACTTGATGGAGACACTCTCCTGAACCCCTCATGCGGAGACCAACATGGCCCTTTACGAGTATGCGCACGATCTGGACACGCCGGTCCATCCGGTCAGCGCGCCGGACTACATGCCCCGGGAGCAGATGCAGGCCCTGCAACTCCACCGCCTACAAGGCCTGGTGCGGCGTGTCTATGACCATGTGCCCCTGACGCGCGCGCGCATGGACGAGCGCGGCGTCAAGCCTGAGCACATCAAGACGCTCAAAGACATTGCGCTGCTGCCCTTCATGATGAAGACCGATTTGCGCGACGAGTATCCCTTCGGCCTTTTCGCCAGCCCGATGAACGACATTGTGCGCTTCCACTGTTCGAGCGGCACGACCGGCAAGCCGATCGTGATCGGCAACACGCAGAACGACATCTTGGTCTGGCAGAACGGCTGCATGCGCGCGCTGGCGATGTGCGGCGTCCGCAGCTCTGACGTGATGCAGGTCGCCTATGGCTACGGGCTTTTCACCGGCGGTCTGGGCCTGCACTATGGCGGCGAGGGTCTCGGCTGCGCCGTGCTGCCGATCTCCGGCGGCAACACCGACCGCCAGCTCATGCTGATGAAGGACATGGGGGTGACGGTGATCGCCTGCACGCCCAGCTACTTCCTGCACCTGATCGACGAGGGCATGAAGAAGGGCATCGACTTCAAGAGAGACATGAGACTCAAGCACGGCATTTTCGGTGCCGAGCCCTGGACCGAAGAGATGCGTGCCAAGATTGAGAGCCTGACCGGCATTACCGCGCACGACATCTACGGGCTGACCGAGATTTCCGGTCCGGGCGTGGCCAACGACTGCCAGCATCGCCGCGGCCTGCATGTCTTTGAGGATCACTTCTACCCCGAGATCGTCGACCCCGAGACGCTGGAGCCGCTGCCGGACGGCGAGCAGGGCGAGCTGGTCTTCACGACCCTGACGCGCACCGGCACGCCGATGCTGCGTTACCGCACGCGCGATCTCTCGCGTATCCTGACTGAACCCTGCCCGTGCGGTCGCACGATCCGCGCCATCGAGCGCATCAGCGCCCGCAGCGACGACATGCTGATCATCCGCGGCGTCAACGTCTTCCCGTCGCAGATCGAAGCCGGCCTGATGGCCATCGACGCGGTTCTGCCGCACTATCTCATCGTGGTCGATAAGGATGGCGATCTCGACACTTTGGAGATCAAGGTCGAGGTCACGCCCGAAACCTTCAGCGACGACATCAAATCGCTCGAGAAACTGCGCGCGCGCATCGGCCACGCCGTCCAGCGCATCATCAACATCAGCACCAAGATCACGCTGGTCGAGCCGCACACGCTGCCGCGCAGCGAGGGCAAGCTCCGCCGCGTGACCGACCTGCGCAAGAAGGTGTAAGCCAGTAAGAAGAAAGGGCTCCGACCATGAAAATCAACCAGATCTCATTGTTTCTCGAAAACAAACCGGGCCACTTGAACGCCATCTGCCGGACTTTGGCCGAGGCGCAGATCAACATCGTCACCCTCTCACTGGCCGATACCCAGCAGTTCGGCATCGTGCGCCTGATCGTCGAGGAGTGGCAGAAAGCCAAGGCGGTGCTTGAACAGGCCGGCTATGTCGTGAATGTGCGCGAAGTGGTGGCGGCCGCCGTGCCCGACAAACCCGGCGGGATGGCCGAGATCCTCGATGTGGTCGGCCGGGCCGGCGTCAACATCGAGTACATGTACGCCTTCGCCTTCCGTCACGGTGCCGAGGCGGTGCTGGTTTTCCGCTTTGACAACCCGGACCGCGCCATTGAGGCTCTCAAGAAGGCTGGGCACGACGTGCTGGATGCCGTGACCCTTTTCACCGAGGCGAAATGACGGACATTTCGTCCCTGCGGCAATAATCCTCGTCCATGGCCGTTTCTTACCGCCACAACGCCTTTTCGGCGTAAACAGAAAAGGAGATCTCAGATGAATCGACTGTGCATGACCTCGTTGCTGATCCTGGTGGCGGCCGGCGCTTCCGCCCAGAAGAATGCCCCCGCCCGACCCGCCGCTCCGGGTGTGTTTCCCGCGCGCGCCAACATGCGGGCCGACGCGATCAAGGAGTTCGACAAGGATGGCGACGGCAAGCTTAATGAAGAAGAGCGCAAGGCGATGATGGCCGCGCGCATGGCGATGGGCGAGAATCTGCGCAAGCAGCGTGAAAAGCAGTTCGACAAGGACGGTGACGGCCAGCTCAACGACGAGGAGCGCAAGGCCATGATGGAGGCGAACAGGGCGCGCATGGAAGAGTTTCGCAAGGCGCGCGAAAAAAAGTTCGACAAGGACGGCGACGGCAAGCTTAACGATGAGGAACGCAAGGCCATGCGCGAGGAACGCATGAAGACGCGAGGCCTCGACCGCCCGAAACCGCCGGCGCCCGCCGCCGAGACGAAATAGGTTGAGGCGGATAGACGACCGCCCGCAAGGCGGAAATAATCACTGGGGTAACTGAAGCCGCAGATGACGCAGATTACACAGGTGGCATCCTAATCTGTGGAAATCTGTGTCATCTGTGGATAAAACAGGCAGTTGCAGGCAAGCCCGCCCCTCAAAGTGAAAGTCCGCATGCGAGTCCGGCGTGAACCTTCGCGTTTCCCACCCCGACACAACATGATTGAAAGCCGTTTTTTTCTGATCTGGCTCTGCGTCCTGGTCACAGGCGTACAGGCTTTGTCCGCTTCGGACGTGCCGCCTTCGGTGCGTGTCACATTCCCGGCGGCGGGTGCCACAGTATCAACCACCACGCAGACCTACCTGATCGGATCGGTCACGCCGCCGGACACGCCGCTGACGGTCAACGCGCAAACGGTCACCCCGTGGCGTACCGGCGGGTTCATCTGTATGGTCAAGGTCGTGCCCGGCACCAACACGGTCGTCCTGCGTGCCGGCGCCGCTGAGCACCGGCACACGTTCCGCGTGCCGGAGGTTTCCCGTTCTGACGACGATAGCGTTTTGCGTGTGATTGAACCGACGCAGCCAACCGGCGTCTACACCGGCGAGAGCGTGCGCCTCGCCGGCCGGGCGCCGGCCGGGCGCCAAGTCTTCGCCGCCGTCGGCGAGCGCACCCTGCCCCTGTCAGCCGCCCGCGACGCCCCCACCCGTTATTCAACGGCGATTTCCTTCCCGGCACCGGCCGACAACGTGCCGGTGGTTTTCTTCTCGGACGGTCTTCCAGACGTTCCCGCCGCTCCCGTCACCGCGCGCGCAACGTGGCCCACGCATGAGGTGACCGGCCCGCTTTTTGCTGCGCGCGCCCGCACCGAGCCGGGGGGCGGAGAAACGGTTGCTTTCATGACCCCCGGTCTGCGTGTGCAGGGCGCCGGATATATCGGGCGCCATGTTCGGTTCTGGCTGGGCGGCGAACAATGCTTCATCGAGAGCGACCATCTCACGGAATTTCCCGACCTCCCGTTGCCGCCGCGGGATCTCGCCCCGCCCGACCTGACCGTTGGCTTCGCCACGCGACCGCCGTCCGGCCGACAGCCTGCTGACATCCTGGTCGTTCTGGACCCTGGCCACGGCGGCCCCTCGACCGGCGCGATCAGTCCCACCGGCGTGACCGAGAAAGAGGTGAACCTGAGGCAAGCCCTTCTGATGCGCGACGTGCTTGAACGCGCCGGCTTCCGCGTGCTCATGACGCGCGACCGCGATGTCGATGTCGATCTTTACGAGCGCGTACGTATTGCCTACCGTGCCAAGGCCGACGCTTTTATCTCGGTGCATCACAACGCGACGGCCGCGCACACGGATCCACGAAGCGTGAGGCACATTTCCACGTATGCGTGGAACGAGATCGGGCTGCATCTGGCGCGAGCCATCCACCCCAAACTCGCCGCAGTGACGCCGATCCCTGATCGCGGCGTCTTGACCGCCAGTTTCGCCGTCTGCCGCAACCCCGCGATTCCGTCCTGTCTGCTCGAACTGGATTTCATCAACTGCCCCGAGGGTGAGGAAGCCATCCAGTGCCCTGAGCGGCAACGCCGCGTGGCCGAAGCCCTGCTGGAGGGTCTTCGCACATGGCTGACCCCTTTCCCCCAGCTTGAACATTGAGCGTTGAGCGTTGAACGTTAAACGTTCTTGTCTCGATCCTTCGCGACTTTTTCGCGCGGTACATCTACCGCAGTTTACCGAGCACCGCCATCGCCAGGCTGCGCGACAACTCCTTCTCGCGCCACGGCAGCGTGGAGTAAAAGATCCCGAAGTGACGGTAGAGTTCCACCTCGTTGCGTTCGAGCGTTTGAAGGCCCAGCACAATGATCGGCAACCGCTTGGTCTTCGTGTCCTCGCGCAGCTGCAGGATGATCTCGCGCACATCCGAACCTTGGATTCGTCGGTCAAGCACCAGCACGGCCGGCGGTTTGCTGCGGCAGGCCTCCAGGGCCTCGCGGCCCGATCCGGTCAACATCAGACCGTAACCCCGGGCGATCACCTTTTCCCGCAGAAACTGGTCGGTTTCCGCATCCTGTGTCACCGCGACGACCAGCGGCTTGGGGGCGAGCGGCAGGCTCACGTACACCGCCGTGCCACACGTGCTCCCCGGCACCGGACTGGCGAAGGCCATGTTGCCGCCGTGCAGATCAACGATCTCACGCGAGATCGCCAACCCCAGGCCGGTGCCGCTCACATGGTCACCGACCCTGAAATAGCGCTGCGAGACCTTGGGCAGCACCTCCGGCGGGATGCCCATGCCCGTGTCACTGACGGTCAGCAGGGAGAACTTGGGATTATCGGGGTGCTGCCGGAGCGACACGGTGATTGTACCGTTGGCCGGCGTGAATTTGATCGCGTTACCCACAATGTTCAAGACCACCCGTTCGATTTTCTGCGCATCGCACCAGCAGAACAACTCGCGCTCGCCCAGCTCGAACACCAGCGCGATACGCTTGGCGTCGGCCTGTACCTGAAGCGCCTCGGCACCGTCGCGGATCACCGGGCCGAGCGGCACCACCGTCTTGGTCAACACCAGCGTCTTGTTCTCGATCTGGCGCAGATCCAGAATATCATTGACCGTAGCCAGCAGCCGCTGGCAGTCAGACTGCAGGCGCTCCAGATAGTTCAGCGCCTTCTCCGGCATGGGGCCGACCACCCCGCGCAACATGTTGCTGACCGCATAAATCATCGAGGTCAGCGGCGTGCGCAATTCATGCGAGACGTTGGACACAAACTCCATGCGCATGCGGTCATGCGCCTGCAGCCGTTCCACTGCGTCCTCGAGCGCCTGCTGGGCCTGCTGGCGGATCGTGATGTCGCGCACAAAGAAACAGAGCTGGCCGTGCGAGTCGAGGTTCACCTGATTCACCGCGATCTCGGCCGCGAAAGAGGTCCCGTTGAAACGTTTGCAGCGCGCCTCGACCAGCGTGAACTTCTTGCTGACAAGATTCTTGTTGATGGTCTCGATCAGCGCATCGGTCGCTCCCGAGATCAGGTTCACCACATCTAACCCGATCAATACTTTCGCTTCTGCCTGAAAGAATTCACAGGCACGTTCGTTGCACTCGATCACTTTACCGGTGCGCGTGGTGATCAGGACCGCGTCATACACGCTTTCCAACAGCTTGTAGAACGGGGTGTCTCGCTTCTGATGCTGTGTGCGCCACGTACGGGCGCCGGTGCGCGCCGCCACCCGCGGAGTCGCGGCAACCTGCTGATCCACGGTGGCCGGATCGATCCCGATCCGCATGGTCCGATCCAGTCTCTGATTCTCCGCCATAAAACGTTCAGATCACAAAAAAGCGTCCCGTTGCCGGGACGCTGTACAGGTCTTACTCGCGTGATTTGTTTTTGGCTTCATTGACGCGCAACTTGCGTCCAAGCACGTCCTTGTCATGGAGCGCCTTGATCGCCGCTTCGGCCTCGGCCCGGTTCGGCATCTCAACGAACCCGAACCCCTTAGACTTGTGGTTGAACCGGTTCGAAATAATGCGGGCGGATTTCACCGTGCCGTATTTCTCGAACTCTTTCCGCATCTGCGCTTCGGTCATATCATAGCTGAGATTGCCGACATAAATCTCCACGCAGTCGCCATCGCCTCCCGCGTAGCCGCTCGAGCCACTGCCGCACATTTTCGCCACCACAAAACCGGCGATGAAACCGACCACACCTGCCCCGACACCTATCACGGTCGGGCACGACATCACACACTGTGCCAAAAGGAACCTCCTTGATTCACTTGATTGACGGTTACACACGGCTCTGCCGGAGAGGCCGCACTGAATCCTTGCACACACACCCGATCGGCGACAAGGCCTGCGACCGGCGCCCCGTCGCACACCTGCGACGGCGCCGGGCCCGCGTCAGCGCGTCTCCAGAAAACCCTCCAGCTTGCGCAGCCGTGTGGGGTGACGCAACTTGCGCAACGCCTTGGCTTCAATTTGGCGAATGCGTTCACGCGTCACGTTGAACTGCTTGCCGACCTCCTCCAGCGTGCGCGAGTAACCGTCGGTCAAACCGAATCGGTTATCCAGCACCTGGCGCTCACGGTCGGTCAGGGTTGTCAGCACTTCCTGCAGGCGCTCCTTCAGCATGCTGTAAGCCGTCATCTCTGAAGGATTCTCTGCGGACTTATCCTCGATGAAGTCGCCGAAGTGCGCGTCATCGCCGTCCCCCACCGGGCTCTGCAGCGAAATCGGCTGCTGGGCCATGCGGTACACGGCGCGCACGCGCTCAACGGGAATGTCCATCTCCTCGGCGGCCTCTTCCGGCGTCGGTTCGCGTCCCAGCTCCTGCACAAGCTTCTTCTGAACGCGGAGCAGCTTGTTGATCGTTTCGATCATGTGAACCGGGATGCGGATGGTGCGGGCCTGGTCAGCGATTGCCCGGGTCGCAGCCTGCCGGATCCACCACGTGGCGTACGTGCTGAACTTGTAGCCACGGCGATACTCAAACTTTTCCACGGCTTTCATCAGACCGGTGTTGCCCTCCTGGATCAGGTCCAGGAATGAAAGCCCGCGGTTCATGTATTTCTTGACGATACTGATCACCAGGCGCAGATTGGCCTCGACCATCTCCGTCCGGGCCTTCTGGCCGGAGCGCAGCACATCGCGCAATTCCTCGAACTTGGTGAGGAACTCCTCGGGATCCATGCCGAACTCTTGCTCGATGCCCGCGCAGCGCACCTCGATCTCCTGAAGCGCCTGGTCGCGCTTTTTGGTCTGGCGCTGCTTGAGCAACTTGGCCCGCTCGCTCAGCAGGTGCTTGTACGGACGGTAGATCTTCTCGTCCGCCTCCGCGCACAGGCTCTCAAGAATCTTCTGCTTGAAGTTCAGGGTATGAAACACGGCGACCAGGTCGTGCCGCGCCTTCTCCAAGGCCTTCATCGCACGCTTGCGCTTAGCGGCATCATTGCCGCAGGCGGCCACCTGCTCGTACGCCTTGAGGATCTTGGCCTGCACGGACAAGAGGTTCTTCTTGATCTTGCCGACACCCTCCATGTAGGCGTCACGGCTGTCGGCAAACTTGTCGGTCACGACCCGGTCAAAACGTTCCGCGCCAGTCTCGAGACGGTCGATCAGCTCCAGATAAAGCCGGGGCGTGAAAGCGAACTGGTTGAACATTTCCCGCTCTTTGCTCTCGGCCTGCTCAATGCGCTTGCAGATCTCGACCTCCTGCTCGCGCGTCAGCAGCGGCACCTGCCCCATCTGATGCAGGTACATGCGGATCGGGTCGTCAAAGAAATCCATGCGGCTGCCGCGGCCGCGCTGCTCTTCCTGCTCGTGCTCGCTGCGGAAACGCTCGACATCCGACGCATCGATGATCTCGATGTCCATCCCGCGCAAGATCGCCAGATACGACTCGATGTCGGTGTCTTTGATCACCGCGTTCGGCAGAACTTCGTTGATATCGTCGTAAGTCAGATAACCGCCCTGAGCCTCAGCGCGCTTGATCAGCGTTTTGATCCGCTCGCTGCGTTCCTCACGCTTGGCCTTGGCCTCAAGGTGGTCCGCATCCAGTGCGAGCTCCGATTCGAACCCCATGCTGAAATCGGCCCCTTCGATCACATCGAAGTCAACGCCGCCTTCGGCATCCGGCTCGTCAACACTCTCGTCAAATTCATCCCCATCGTCAAGGTCGTGCCCCAGATCGTCCAAAACATCCGCACCGTGCAACCCCGCATCAATATCGGCCTCCACACCGAGCGAGATGTCGTCGGCATCGAAATCCAGTTCGGCCACGGCGGACTCGACCGTCTCGGCCGCCACCTCTAGATCCGCCGCCGCCACCTCCTCGTGTTCTTCGCTCTTCAGCACCACCGGAGCCTTGACGGCCTTTTTCTTCTTGGGTTTCGCGGAAGAAACCGCTTTTTTTTCGGCCTTTTTGCCCGGGGATGCCTTTTTTGCCGCAGGTTTTTTCGCTTTGTCTTTGGTCGCTGCCATCGGGTCTTGGTTCCTCGTTCGTCCACCGTCGCCGGCAAACGGCCACCGGTTCTAGATAGACTTCACCTATTATACGCAAGAAATTGGGAATGACTGTACTCAATCCGATTCTGGATGTCAAGGGGGTGTGTGTCAGGATTGTGACATTGTTTCGGTTGTCATGCCGCACACGCGGGC